>NZ_CP027561.1:301722-603444 GCF_012974785.1 Pseudomonas fluorescens
GAAAGCAGCTGCAGCGAACGCAGTTTGTCCCGGGAGCGGGCGATGGCCACCGATTCGTTGAGCGGGAACACCCCCATCATTTCGAACTGACGCAACACCGCGCAGCCATAGAACGTCACTGATGCGCCGATCCGCGGGATCACCGCGTCGAAACCTTCCAGCGGTTTGCCGCGATAGTGGATCTGCGGTTTGTGGCTGGCGATGTTCATGTAGGCGCGCAAGGTGTCGATCACCACCATTTCATGCCCGCGTTCGGTGCCGGCTTCGACCAGACGACGGGTGGAATACAGACGCGGATTGCGCGACAGCACAGCGATCTTCATGCAACACCTGTGGAGGAGGTAGATACCGGGAACACCGGCTTGTCTTGTACATACTTGATGCCCGGATTGACCACCAGCTGGCCGTCGATCAGGGCTTTGGAACCGAGCAACAGGCGATAGCGCATGGACTTGCGGCAGGCGAGGGTGAACTCGACCGGCCAGACCCGATCACCGAGGGCCAGGGTGGTGCTGATCACGTAGCGCACCTGGGCCTGGCCGTTGGAACTCTTGATGGTCTTGCGGGTGACCAGCGGCGCTTCGCAACGCCGGTGGCGCAACTGCACCACCGTGCCCAGGTGCGCAGTGAAACGCACCCATTTCTCGCCGTCCCGTTCGAACGGCTCGATGTCGGTGGCGTGCAGGCTGGAGGTGCTGGCGCCGGTGTCGATTTTCGCCCGAAGGCCCGCAACTCCCAGATCCGGGAGCGCCACCCACTCGCGCAGACCGACAACGGTCAAATGGTCAAATGTCTTCAATGGAAAAAACCAACAATTAACGCGCCCACGCTGCAGGGGAAACCTGAGCTAACGCTTTGAATGCAGGCTTGGCGAACCAGAATCCCTGCATCAGAAATATTCCACAATCCGCCAGGAAATCCCGTTCACCAGCGCTTTCTATGCCTTCGGCGATGACTGTAACGTCCAACTCCGCACAGATTGTGACAATCCCCCGAACGATAGCCTGACGAATACGGTCACGGTCGATATCGCGGATCAGCGCCATGTCGAGTTTGATCAGGTCAGGCTGGAAATCGGCCAGCAGATTGAGCCCCGAATAGCCGGCACCGAAATCGTCGATAGCCGTCTTGAAGCCGAATTCGCGGTATTCACGCAGAATATTGGTCAAATGGCGATAGTTATCTACGTGCTCGCTTTCCAGGGTTTCGAAAATCAGACGGTCGATCGGGAAATTGTGTTTCCTGGCAGCCTCCAGGGTGCTGCGAATGCATAACTCTGGACGATAGACGGCGTTGGGCATGAAGTTGATCGACAAGTGTGTCTGCATATTAAGCGCGGCCGCGCCTTCGATGGCGCGAGTCCGGCAGAGTTGGTCGAAACGGTAGCGGTTGTCTTCTGTAACCTGGTCCAGCACGGTTAACGCGCCTTCACCGGCCGGACTACGAACCAGCGCCTCGTAGGCGTAAACCGACTCGTCACGCAGATCCACGATGGGCTGATAAGCGAAGGAAAAATCGAAGCCCAGCGGCTCGCTTTGCTGGCAGCCCAGGCACCCGGATCGGGGCGAGGTCAATGAAGACGGAAATTTGGTCACTCGATCACTCCATGCCGTTGAACCGGCGAAGATCACAGTTTATCTGGAGGGCCGGATCCTTGCGCCCGACAGAATCGGTAGTACAGTTCCGACTACTGGCTGAACGAGGAATTCATATGGCGCAAAAACAGGAAGAGGACGACAAGGTCCGTCTCGATAAATGGTTGTGGGCAGCGCGTTTTTATAAAACACGGGCCTTGGCCAAGGCTGCGATCGAGAGCGGCAAAGTGCATTGTCGGGGAGAGCGCTGCAAGCCTGGCAAAGAGCCACGCATTGGCGACGAATTCGAGATTCGCACCGGCTTCGAGGAAAAGACTGTAGTGGTCCAGGCCCTGTCGATCGTGCGTCGTGGCGCGCCGGAAGCTCAGACACTGTATGCGGAGACCGAGGCCAGTATCGCCAAGCGCGAGGCGGCTGCGGCGATGCGCAAGGCCGGGGCGATGGGCGTGACCACCGATGGCAAACCCAGCAAGAAGCAGCGGCGGGATCTGTTTAAATTTCGTGGGAACAGTAGCGGCGAATAAAAAATCGCAGCTGGCCGGTCCTGACTCAAGACCCGTCAAAGGCTGCGATTTTTTTCAGTGGTCGTCGATTATCGTGCGGACACGATGGTCATCCGCGAAATCACCGGCAACTTGCCCAGCAGCCCGAAAATCGGCGCCGTGACCTTCAGCCAGAAATTCGCCGCGTGATAGGCGAACGGCGTGTAGTAACCCCAACCCAGCGCCCACACCGCCAGCAGCAGACCACCGATGTAATCGTCCTGGCCCCAGTGTGCGCCGGCTACCAGACGCGGCAGCATGAACAGCAGCGCCAGGCCCCAGATCGTCAGGAACTGGCCGGCTGAACGACTGAACACCCCCATGAACAGCGCCCAGATCAGCAGCACCGAAGCGTGGTCACCGGGGAAACTCTGGCTTGAGCGATCCTTCAGCTCAAAGGCCTTCTCCAGATGCGGGAAGTAATCGCTCATATGGACGGCGCCTTCGAGCACCATGGAGGGACTGTTGTGCTGCCAGCCCATGTGATCGGCGAATTTGGAAAACAGCGCGCGGATGACCACCATCAGCAGCAGGATCGAGAAAAATCCGAAGAAGGCGCGACGTACATCAATCGCCTTGAAGACCCAGTCGCCCTTGATCAGCAACGTCAGCAGAATCAGTCCGACGACAACATCGAACGGGCGCAGACTTGCAATTGCCCAGATGTGGAGCCATATGGGGTTGCTGGCCAGCGGAGTATTGAGTGAGCGGAACAGCCACTCGTCGAAAACCACACACAGCATCTGGCCTGTAGGCCATAACCAGAAAGCCAGTAGTGCCAATGGCACCGTATTGCACAGAAGCAGCCGGCCGAGGTTCCACCTTGATTGGAACAAACCCGGATTGTTCATAAAATGCCTCCCGTGGCTGAACACAGGCATCAAAATGGATGCCAGAAGCGCGGGATTTTCATTCTTTGTAACCATTTTGTCATTAAAATCAGATACCTAAACCTATGACCGATTTCCTCGATACCGATTACACCCAACGCTTCATCTTCGATGACAGCGACACGCGCGGCGAACTGGTGTCGCTGGAACGCAGCTACGCCGAAGTGCTCGCCAAGCACCCGTACCCGGAGCCGGTTGCGCAATTGCTGGGCGAATTCATGGCTGCCGCGTCGTTGCTGGTGGGCACCCTGAAATTCGATGGCTTGCTGATTCTTCAGGCGCGCTCCGAAGGCCCGATCCCGCTGCTGATGATCGAATGCTCCAGCGAGCGTGAAATCCGTGGCCTAGCCCGTTACGAGGCTGACCTGATCGCCCCCGACGCGACCCTCGCCGACCTGATGCCCAACGGTGTTCTGGCCCTGACGATCGACCCGACGGTAGGCCAGCGTTACCAGGGTATCGTCGACCTTGACGGCGAAACCCTTTCCGACTGTTTCACCAACTACTTCGTCATGTCCCAACAGGTCGGCACCCGCTTCAAGCTCTGCGCCGATGGTCGTCGCGCCCGTGGCCTGCTGCTGCAGCAACTGCCTGCCGATCGCCTGAAAGATGAAGAAGAGCGCGCCGCCAGCTGGCAGCACATCACCGCGCTGGGCAACACCCTGACCGCTGATGAACTGTTGAGCCTGGACAACGAAACGGTTCTGCATCGTCTCTACCATGAAGAGCAGGTCCGTCTGTTCGATGTGCAGAAACTGCGCTTCCACTGCAGTTGCTCCCGTGAGCGTTCGGGCAATGCTCTGGTCAGCCTGGGTCTGGAAGATGCGCAGCAATTGGTGGCCGAGCAGGGTGGCAGTGTCGAGATCGATTGCCAGTTCTGCAACCAGCGCTACCTGTTCGATGCGGCGGATATCGCTCAATTGTTCGCTGGCGCGGGCGTCGAGACGCCGTCAGATACCCGGCACTAAAACGGTTCAGCGCAGGTAAATTCACTGCTCAACGACGGAATAACGCCGTTACGACGGGAGGGCCCTACTCTTTTTGGGCTTTTCTGGCATAATCCGGCCCACTTTTTTCGCGGTAGTAGTGCACGACTTTCTACTACAAAACGTTTGGAGCACACTCGGCCACTGGCCGACGGGGAACCTCATGACGCAAGCCAATAACGCCGTGTACACCGATCTGAGTGTTGATGATCTGGTAAAAGAAGCCCTGAAACGCGGTGAAGGCGAGCTTGCCGATACCGGCGCTCTGGTTGTTCGCACCGGTCACCGCACCGGCCGTTCGCCAGTCGACCGTTTCATCGTTGAAGAGCCTTCCACCCAGGCTGCCATTGCCTGGGGCCCGATCAACCGCAAGTTCCCGTCCGACAAGTTCGACGCGCTGTGGGCTCGTGTTGAAGCATTCAACAACGCGCAAGAGCATTTCGTTTCCCACGTGCATGTAGGTGCGGCCGAAGATCACTACTTGGCCGTGAAGATGACCACTCAGACTGCCTGGCAGAACCTGTTCGGTCGTTGCCTGTTCATCAATCCGGCCCAGTACAACCCGGCCGGTCGCGAAGAGTGGCAAGTGCTGAACGTCGCCAACTTCGAGTGCGTGCCTGAGCGTGACGGCACCAATTCCGACGGTTGCGTGATCATCAACTTTGCCCAGAAGAAAGTGCTGATCGCCGGCATGCGTTACGCCGGTGAAATGAAGAAAGCCATGTTCTCCGTGCAGAACTTCCTGCTGCCGGCCGCTGACGTGCTGCCAATGCACTGCGCTGCCAACATCGGCGAAGAGGGCGACGTGACCCTGTTCTTCGGTCTGTCGGGCACCGGCAAGACCACCCTGTCCGCCGACGAAAGCCGTTACCTGATCGGTGACGACGAACACGGCTGGGGTGAAGGTGTTGTGTTCAACATCGAAGGCGGCTGCTACGCCAAGTGCATCGACTTGTCCGAGAAGAACGAGCCGGTCATCTGGAAAGCCATCAAGCACGGCGCTGTGCTGGAAAACGTCGTGATCGACGACGCCAAGCACGCCGACTACGCCGATGTCAGCCTGACCCAGAACAGCCGCGCAGCCTACCCGCTGGAGCACGTTGCCAAGCGTTCCGAGAAGAACCTGGGCGGCGAGCCCAATGCTGTAATCTTCCTGACCTGCGACCTGACCGGCGTCCTGCCGCCAGTGTCGATCCTGAACAACGAGCAGGCGGCCTACCACTTCCTGTCCGGCTACACCGCACTGGTGGGTTCGACTGAAATGGGTTCGGGCAGCGGCATCAAGTCGACCTTCTCCACCTGCTTCGGCGCACCGTTCTTCCCGCGTCCGGCTGGCGAATACGCTGAGCTGTTGATCAAGCGCATCAAGGGCTTCGGCTCCAAGGTCTACCTGGTCAACACCGGCTGGACCGGCGGTGGCTACGGCGTCGGCAAACGCTTCAACATCCCGACCACCCGCGCCGTGATCGCAGCGATCCAGAGCGGTGCATTGATCGGTGCTGAAACCGAGCACCTGGACACCATCAACCTGGACGTGCCACTGGCCGTACCGGGCGTCGAAACCAACCTGCTCAACCCACGCAACACCTGGGCTGACAAGGCTGCGTACGACGAAGCTGCCAAAGCACTGGCCGGTCTGTTCATCGAGAACTTCAAGAAGTTCGACGTGAGCGACGCGATCAAGGGTGCCGGGCCTAAGTTGTAAGGCTTAGTTCTGGTGAATGAAAAAGCCGCCTCTTGAGGGCGGCTTTTTTGTGGGTGATTGGTTGGACTTCGTTGTCAGATCAACTGCCATTATTCCCGCAGAGTCCGCGCTAAACAGCCAGAATAATGCTACTTAAGGAGCCTCGAACTCCTAAGCATTTTTTCTCCAGCCATCATGGCCATTGCCGTCTGGTATGCAGCACTCGCAGCACTTCCACAACATCAACTTTGATTGCGTAGATGATGACGTAGTTTGGGGTGACGACGATTTCGCGGGTGCCTTCCGCGATACCTTTTCGGTATATGGCTGGGTGCTGGCGAGCGCTTTCTCCTTTCAGTTCGAAAACCTCATCGAGCTCAATCGCTGCAACGGGATTTTCCTGTCCGATACGCTCCATGATGTTGTCTCGGTCATCCAGCGCCTCTTGGCGCCAGACTAACCTCATCAACGTACTCGCTGACGCAGGGCATCACGCTTGGCGGCAAATATCCTGCGAGCGTCTTCATCGCTGACGCTGGGTCTTGGGTCATCAATGCTGATTTGTACCTGTTGCTTGACCCATTCTTCATACGCAGCGGCTTCATGAGCTTGCTTCATCGCTTCGGCGCGATCAGGGCGAGCATAGGTTTTTATTTGAAGAGGATCATAACTGGAGGCGTCCACATCGAAGTGATTGATACCCACTCCTTGCAGGTATGTCACCAGTGTTTCGAACCGCTTGAACAGCCGCACCTGACCACTGCGCTGTGCTGCCAGTGAATACTCTTTGCTTCCTTGCTGAACTTGAATCGACCAGCCACCGGGCTTGGCGACGATATGTGCGCTACTGATCGAACCGTTCTCAAACAGTCGCGTGAGAGTGCTGTGATCAATGGTTTCAGTGGTCATGAAAGCAAGCCCTTGGTTGAACAATGGCTCCCATCGTACGCAATCAATAATAGTTTGCAAAATCCAGATCCTTAAGTTTTGCGTCGGAAATGTCAGCGTCAGTGTTTGAGATAGAGGCAGGCAGTTCTAGCCATGAACACGCCTGCCTGAGGAGTTCGTTAGGCCGGGGCTTTCCAGCTGAGCATTTTCTGCTGGGCGACTTGCAGCAGGTCACAGCCGTCTTTGGTCAGCAGGTAGAGGACGTGGGTGATGTGCGGGATGTCTTCGACGTCGGCGTGTTTGAAGCAGAGGCAGTAGAGGGTTTGCAGCAGGTCGCTGGAGGCACGCAGGCGCTGGACGGCGCATTCGAGGATGTCTTGCGGGTTGGCATCGGTGTCGATGACCAGGGGCTTGGTGTCGGTGAGGTTGGAGTCGACGGGGCGGTAGCGATCGGAGTGGAGCTCGTTCCATGATTTCATTTTTTCTATCTCTGTAGGCATCGATTAACCGCTGCTACCGTGACCAAGCGGTGGAGGCGGACTGTGTTCAAGTTGGTCAAACCGGCAGAGATAACCCGGTACGCCGAAGCGTCCCAAACACAGCCCGCCATAAAGCATGCCGACAGAAAGAGCTCGGCAGCATACAAGGGCATGTATCAGTTATCTCTGTTTTTCAGGTGACCAAACCTGAATCGCTGATTGGGCAGCGACACTCACAACTATAGATTTGGGCTAACAGGCACCGATAGAAGACAAGGCGCCGCTGCCTGTAGGAACGGGATGCAGATCCGGGCAGGCCGTTCCTACAGATCAATCACGGTTTCAACGAATCGCCCGATACGCCTCAACATCCAGCACACTCGTCGTCAGCCCGCTCGCCGGGGTGTAGATCGTGCCTTTTACCGTCGAGAACGGAACGCCTTTGCTGCCCAGCGAAACGTAGCGTTCGCCTTGATCCAGTTCGGTGAACCAGGTGTAGGAGCACTTTTCCATGGCCTTGTATTTCGCTGCCGCATTGACGATGGCGGCGGCATGGTTGCGAAGGTCGGCGTCGGAGAGGTTGAGGTTTTTCTCGAGGACGGTGCCCCAGCGTTTCAGGCAGACCTCTGCAAAGTGGCGGACGATGAGACCCGGTTCGGCCAGCACTTTGGGACCACTGTTGCCATCGGCGGAAGCGTTGCCGACCAGGGTGGCGTGACGGCCGGACATGGGGAAGATGCTGGTCTTGGTGCTGGTCGCGGTTTGTGGGATGACGCAGCTGAAGCCTTTGGATCGTTCGTCCCGTGCATAGAAGCCCACGTACTCTTTTACGTTGGTGTTGAGCTTCACCCGGTGTTCCTGAAAGTTACCGATACCGGGCACGGGATCAATGGCGAAGATATTCACTGGAATGTTTTTCAGCGCAGTGTCGTTGAACATGGCATTGGCCAGCATGTGGCAACTTATGCCGCCACGGCTCCAGCCCACCAGATTGACTTTTGTTGGAATGACACCGTCCTTGCGGAAAGTTTTAATGATCTGCTCCTGTAACTTCTGTTGCGTGATGCTGCGGTCGCCGTAGTTGTACTTGCGCCATAGCCACGAGCCCTCGACTTTTACATCTTCAATGGGAATGCCTGCCGCTTTGAGGCGGTTATATTCTGCTTCGGTCAGTTGCTCGCGCTGCCAGTCGCATTTGCCTTTGATGATGTTCATCGCGTGCTGGACGTTTTCCTCCCAGCCCTTGCCGAACAGGGTTCCGCTGAGGCCATAGTCCTTGGATTTGGTGAACAGGTCATCGGCCTGCAGGTTACTGGTGCCGGGGCCATCGACCACGATCCATTCGGCGAACTCGCGACCAGAGTGATGGGAGGCAAGTGTGGAGACCAGTTCGCCATCCCAATAATTTTCGTGGGTGTTATCAAACTTTGTCGAACCTGTACCGCAAAAGAAAATAGTTAGCGTAGTCATGTTGTTGCTCTGGGTTGATGAAAGAGCAAACAGGCTAGTTCTGAACTTCGCAGTAATGGAAGTGAAGGGTTGTTTCGAACTTTGTAAGTTTGGCTGGTGGCGTTAATTATTTATTCGTTGTCTTGCAACTTCCAGCAAGTCGCAGCCGTCCTGCGTCAACAGATAAAGCGCATTGACGATGTTGGGGATGTCTTTGACATCGGCCTGTTTGAAACACAGGCAGTAAAGAGTTTCCAGCAGGTTGTTGGCCGCCCGCAGCCGCTGATCGGCGGCATCAAGGAGATCGCGGTGGCTCGCTTCGGTATCAATGATCAGCACGGGCGTTTCGCTATAGCTGGTTGTGAGTGCGCGGTATCGGGTGTTTGACGGTTTGAACATGTTCATGATCGGGGTGTCTCCTTTACGAAGTCGCTGTGGCGGGCCGACACAGTGTTTTCAGTCGCGCCGGCCACTATAGAAGGGTGCCCTCGAGCGGGACAAGACAGCCGCGATGGACAGAATTCGTAGGGGTTTTTCCGGGGTTCGGGCATTTGCCCTACGCATTTTTGCGGTGTTTTCACAGCCAAACCCTGACGGAAGAAATTTCCCACGCGTTTGTCGGGCGATTCCCGGTAAACCTCTGTATGGTGCGCGCCAGAATCCGTAGGGCGTTTCCAGACGTCCGACACACGCTTAAAGGGAATTAGGTATGCAGTGGCTACGAATGGCCTCGATCATCTTGCTGTGGGCCAGTGGTTGTCGTTTGACGGTGGCCTCCGACACGGGCAATGGGCTGGCGCTGGCCAACCTGGAGCGCAGCGGTTGGCCCGATGCACTCACCACTCAAGCCAACATTGACACAGCTTCCCGCGCTGAAGTGTTGATCTTCGGCAAGGCTCTGCTGGCGAGCGAAGCGCTGGACGAAACGGGACTCAAACAACGACTGGGCGTGCAGCAAATGCAGCTCAAGTCGATCCGACAAGTGCGCGACGGTCTGTGGGATCGCTTGCTCCATACCTATCGCAACGCCAGTCAGAATTGCGACGAACAAGCGTTTTGCCCGCGGGTGCGCAGCGTCGCCGACTTGCGTCAGTTGGCGGCGGCATTTACGGGCGATATCAGCCCGGCCCATGCACTGTGGGCGAGCAAGAGCCTGGACGTGCATGAGCGGGTACTGGATGAGCAATTGCGGGTGGCCGTCCTGCGGCCATAGCGCTTTGGCGGGTGTCAGGTTGAAGAGGTTTCACCCGTTGTCACGGCGGAAGCCCAGGGCGGTGGAAAGTTGTCGGGAGAGGGCGTACATCCACCCAGTAACAGGGATGCAAGGATCAGGGCGAAGGGCAGTTTCAAAGGCTTTGACATGTTCACTCCTTGATAAAAATCCATGGGCATCGGCCGTCCTGGCTCGAGGCGTGACGGACATTACCTTCAGGTCGATTCACGCGGCGATGAACAAAGTGTTTCATTTGTTTGATCCCGTGGCGTGGCCGCCGACGCTGTATCATCCCGTATCGATTTGCCCCCCGACCTTTTCTCGATTCGCTGCGATCGCCCGCTAGGCTGTTGGCATCACGGCGGTCAACGGAGTGACAGCGAATGCACAACACCCTGGAACAGGTTTTCGGTTATCCACAATTTCGACCCGGTCAGGAAGCGGCAATCAGCGCTGTGCTGGCCGGGCGCTCGGCGGCGGCGATTTTTCCCACGGGTTCCGGCAAGTCCCTTTGCTACCAGGTCCCGGCGCTCCTGCTGCCGCACCTGACGCTGGTGGTTTCGCCGTTGCTGGCACTGATGCAGGATCAGCTTGAGTTCTTGCGGCGCCACGGCATTTCGGCGGGGAGCATCGACTCGGCACAGAGCCGCGAAGATGCCAACGACGTGATGACCCGTGCCCGTTCGGGCGAATTGAAGATTCTGATGATTTCCGTTGAGCGCTTGAAGAACGAGCGCTTCCGCAATTTTTTGCAGCAGGTGCCGATCTCGCTGCTGGTGGTGGATGAGGCGCACTGCATCTCCGAATGGGGCCATAACTTCCGGCCCGACTACCTCAAGCTGCCGGACTACCAGCGCCAGTTCAACATTGCGCAGACCTTGCTGCTGACTGCCACGGCAACGCCGAAAGTCATCGCCGACATGCAGGCGAAATTCGCCATCGCCGCCGAGGATGTGGTGACCACCGGTTTCTACCGGCCCAACCTCAATCTGCTGGTGGAGCCGGTACGCGGTGAGGACAAGCGTCGACGGCTGGTGCAGTGGATGGCCGAGCGTGCGGGTCAGCCGAGCATCGTCTACGTCACCCTGCAGAAAACCGCCGAATACATCGCCGAGCATCTGGAGCGCAATGGCATCCAGGCCGAGGCTTACCACGCCGGGTTGCCCCACGAACAACGTGAAGCGATCCAGAAGCGCTTCATGGGCGGGCAGTCCAATTGCATCGTCGCCACCATCGCGTTCGGCATGGGCATCGACAAGAGCGACATCCGCAACGTGGTGCATTTCGACCTGCCCAAATCCATTGAAAACTACAGCCAGGAAATCGGCCGCGCCGGGCGTGACGGGCAACCCTCCGACTGTCTGGTGCTGGCCAACCGCGACAGTCTCAATGTGCTGGAAAACTTCGTCTATGGCGACACGCCGGAGCGCGACGGCATTCGCCATGTGCTGGACGAGTTACAGACCGCTGCCCCTGAAGGTCAGTGGGAGTTTTTACTCGGGCCGCTGGCGGATCAGAGCAACATCCGTGCGCTGCCATTGAAGACGTTGCTGGTGCAACTGGAGCTGCGAGGGCTGATTGCCCCGCGCTACGCGTATTACGCCGAATACCGTTTCAAATACCTGCTGGAGCCCGAGGCGTTGCTTGAGCGTTTTGAGGGTGAGCGCAGGGATTTCGTCGCGGCGATCATCCAGACTTCGAGCCGCGCGCGGACCTGGGCCACGGTGAATTTCGAGGCGATGTATTCGCAATATTCGGCCGAGCGAAATCGTGTGGTGAAGGCGCTGGATTACTTCCAGGAGAAGGGCTGGGTCGAGCTGGAAAGCAAACAGATGACCGAGGTCTACAACGTGCTGCACAGCGCCTTCGACAGCCAGGTCCTGAGTGGCGAGTTGCATGATGACTTCTCCCGCCACGAACAGGCCGAAGTGGCGCGGATTCACGCGATGCTCGAATTGTTCGCCACCGAGCGTTGCCTGGGCCACCGACTGGCGGAGTACTTCGGTGATCACAATGCCCCCGAGCATTGCGGGCATTGTTCGGTGTGCCACGGGCAGGTCGCCCGGCTGCCGTCACCTCCGGCGTTGCCGGCGCTTGTGGATAAAAGTTTTCCGGCGTTGTGCGGCGATTTTATCCACAGGCATGAGCAACTGACCGGCAGCGTTCCTTCGGCGGAGCGGCTGACGCGGTTTCTGTGCGGGATCAGTGTGCCGCTGTTTACCAAACTCAAGGCGCGAACCATCTCCGGGTATGCGGCGCTGGAGGACTACCCCTACGCGGACGTGCGGGCGTGGGCTCAGGCGCATCTCTGAGGCATCGAATCCATTTGCTGAATGTCGATCATCACGGCAATAAACTTCAAAAATGCCCGGTGGCTGACTATGGTGAAGGCTGTCTTTGGATCGCCCACAAGAGAACAACATGAGCCAGACATCCTTCGAAATTCAGCGGGCCGCCGTGATCGGCGCCGGCACCATGGGCCGTGGCATTGTCATGTGCCTGGCCAACGCCGGCGTGTCAGTGCAATGGGTCGACAACAATCCACAGATGCTTGAGCAGGCGCTGAAGACGGTGGCCGATACCTATGCGCACAACGTGCGTCAGGGGCGGATCGATCAGGCCGAGGCTGATGCGCGAATCGCCCGGGTCAGCGCGGCGGCGGATTATGTGGCGATCCGCAACGTCGACCTGGTGATTGAAGCGGTGTACGAGAACCTCGAGCTCAAGCAGAAGATCTTCCGTGAGCTCGATGGCGTGCTGAAGCCAGAGGCGCTGCTGGCGAGCAATACTTCGGCGCTGGACATCGACGCCATTGCCGCCGCGACACGGCGGCCGACTCAAGTGCTGGGCCTGCATTTCTTCAGCCCGGCGCACATCATGAAACTGCTGGAAATAGTCCGTGGCGCGCAGACCTCACCGGCTGTGCTTGAAGCCGCTCTGGAGCTGGGCAAGCGCATGGGCAAGGTCAGTGTGGTGTCGGGCAACTGCCACGGTTTTATCGGCAACCGCATGCTCCATCCATACGTGCTCGAAGCGCGCAAGATGTTGCTCGAAGGGGCGTATCCACATCAGATCGATGCGGCGTTGCAGAGTTTCGGTTTCGCCATGGGGCCGTTTCGCATGTACGACGTGGTCGGCATCGATCTTGAGTGGCGTGCCCGCGAGCTGGCCGGCAAAGGGCAGGACGCGCCCGAGGTTCAGGTGGATAACCGCTTGTGTGAACTGGGTCGCTTCGGTCAGAAGTCCGGCAACGGTTACTACCATTACGAACCAGGCAGTCGTCAGGCCGAGCATGACCCTGAAGTGGACGCACTGGTGTTGAGCGTCAGCGAAGGTCTGGGATTTCATCGCCGTGAGATTGGGTCCGAGGAGATCCTTGAGCGCTGTCTGCTGGCGTTGGTCAACGAGGGCGCGAAGATCCTGCAGGAAGGGATTGCCGAGTCGGCGCATGACATCGATCAGGTTTACCTGAACGGCTATGGCTTCCCGGCGGAGAGGGGTGGGCCGATGGCCTGGGCGGACGATCAGGGGCTGGCAGATATTCACAAGCGGCTGCTGGCGCTGGAAACGCGGCAGGGAGATCAGTGGCGACCGGCACAATTGATTGGCGAGCTGGCGGCGCGAGGAAAGGGTTTTTACCTTTAGACTGAGCCGATCACTCAAGGAATCGACACTGATGTCCAACCCGATGCCGCAACGCGCCGATTACCCGCATTTCCAGCCGATCACCACGCGCTGGCACGACAACGATGCCTATGGCCACGTCAACAACGTCACCTACTACAGCTTTTTCGATACGGCCGTGAACACCTACCTGATTCAGGTCGGTGGGCTGGATATTCACGATGGCGAGGTGGTGGGGTTTGTGGTGAGTTCGTCTTGCGATTACTTCGCCTCGATTGCGTTCCCGGACTTGATCGAAGTCGGCTTGCGGGTCGGCAAACTGGGCAACAGTTCAGTGCAATACGAGCTGGCCGTGTTCAAGACTGGCGAGCATGAAGCCTGTGCGGCGGGGCGTTTCGTGCATGTGTTCGTTGATCGTGCATCGAACCAGCCGGTGGCGATCCCTGCGGGTTTGCGCGGAGCGCTGGAACGGCTGGCGATCTGACAGGCAAAAAAAATCGCAGCTCGGGGGAGCTGCGATTTGGCTGTACCGGCAACGAGGTCAGGCCTCAGTCGCGGTAGTAGCGGTGATGCTTGCGATGGCCGTACGCGTGGCCACGACCACGGTGATCGTCGCGGTAGTAGCGACCACGGTCACGGCCGCGATCGTAATAGCGGTCTTCGCGATTGCTCTCGTTGCCCATGTAGTTACCCAGCGCGCCACCGGCGCCGCCACCTGCTGCGGCGCCGATCAGGCTGCCGGTGGTGCCGCCCATGCTGCGGCCGACCACGTTACCGCCGGCTGCGCCCAATGCACCGCCAATGGCGGCTTCGCCACGGCTGTGTTTGTTGGCGCCCACCGCGCTACCACCCGCGCCACCCAGGGCCGCGCCAATGGTTGAACCTGTGCTGCCGCCTAAAGACTGACCGACGACCGAGCCAAGAACCCCGCCCAATGCGCCGCCCACACCTGCTTCGGTGGTGCCTCCGGCAGAAGCGAAGCCACTGACCAGGCCAAGGGACAACAAGAGAATCTGGGAGAACTTCATAGAGGAGCCTCAAAGGGATGACGGCGCGATCCTGAGGCTCTGCAATGGACGTGACAATCGAAATCCGACGAATAGCACCACCTGTATACAATTCTGCAAGCTACTGATTTTTGGGTGGAACTTAACCGTTTTTCGCCGGTCTTTAACTACTTCGGACAGGCCGCTTTGATCACAAAGCGGCCTTTTTTGTGGGCGGTTGAAAAGTGTTCGCGCAGGAAAAGATCATTGATTCGGCTGCCGCTTTCGCGAGCGGGCTCGTTCAGGCGCCGTCTCAGGCTGACTTGGCCATGATCAGTCCCGTCTCACTCGCCGCCTCCAACCTGATTGCGATGAACTTCGACGTCGGCGTATGGCTGCCATCGCCGGTGCTTTCCAGCGGCACCAACGGGTTCACTTCAGGGTAATAAGCCGCCGCTTGCCCCGCCGGTATATCGAACGCCAGCAGCGTGAAGCCCTTCACCCGACGCTCGCGGCCATCATCCCACAACGACACGATGTCAGCCTTCTGCCCGGGCTTGAAGCCCAGGCGAATGATGTCCGCCTCGTTGGCAAACAACACGTCACGCTGTCCCTTCACGCCACGATAACGGTCGTCGAGACCATAAATCGTGGTGTTGTACTGATCGTGAGAGCGCATCGATTGCAGGATCAGGTCCGGCAGTTTGCCGGTGGCGCGGGTGCGTTCGTGAATCAGGTCCTTGGGCAGCAGGTTCGGCTTGAAGTTGGCCCGGCCCGATGTGGTGTTCCACTTGCGCGCGCCGGCGCTGTTGCCGAGGTAGAAACCGCCCGGGTTCTTCACCTTCTCGTTGAAGTCCTTGAAGCCCGGAATGGTGTCGGCGATCAGTTCGCGAATGCGCCGGTAGTCGGCCACCAGCCAGTTCCAGTCCACCGGTTTGCTGCCCAGGGTTGCGGCGGCGATGCCGGCGATGATCGACGGCTCCGAGCGCATCTGGTTCGACAGCGGCTGCAGCTGACCATTGGAGGCGTGCACCATGCTGAACGAGTCTTCCACGGTGACGGCTTGCGGGCCCTCGGTCTGGATGTCGATGTCGGTACGGCCCAGGCACGGCAGGATCAATGCGTCCTTGCCGTGGGCGAGGTGGCTGCGGTTGAGCTTGGTGCTGATCTGCACGGTCAGGTCGCAGTTGCTCAGGGCCTGGAAGGTGCGCGGGCTGTCCGGCGTGGCCTGGGCGAAGTTGCCGCCCAGGCCGATGAACACCTTGGCGCGACCTTCGGCCATCGCGTGAATCGCCTCGACCACGTTGTGCCCGTTGTGGCGTGGCACCTTGAACTGGAAGCGACGCTCCAGGGAGTCGAGGAACGCCACCGGCGGACGCTCGTTGATGCCCATGGTGCGGTCGCCCTGCACGTTACTGTGACCGCGCACCGGGCACAGACCGGCGCCGGGCTTGCCGATGTTGCCGCGCAGCAGCATCAGGTTGGCGATTTCCTGGATGGTCGGCACTGAATGGCGGTGCTGGGTGATGCCCATCGCCCAGCACATGATCACGTTCTTGCCTTTGGCGTACATGCGCGCCGCTTGCTCGATCTCGACCAAGGTCAGGCCGGACTGCGAGACGATCTGCTCCCACGGCGTGTCATCGACGACGCCCAGGTATTCCAGCACGTTGACGCTGTGTTCATTCAGGAAATCGTGATCGAACACTGCCGGTGCGCCGGCCTTCTGCGCATCGCGTTCCCATTGCAGCAGGAATTTGGCCATGCCGCGCAACACCGCCATGTCGCCGCCCAGTGCCGGGCGGAAATACGCGGTGTTGGTCGGTTTGTCGCCATTGGTGAGCATTTCGATCGGGTGCTGCGGGTGCTGGAAGCGTTCCAGGCCGCGCTCTTTCAGCGGGTTGATGCACACCACCTGAGCACCGCGTTTCACCGCTTCACGCAGCGGCTCAAGCATGCGCGGGTGGTTGGTGCCGGGGTTCTGGCCCCAGACGAAAATTGCATCGGCGTGTTCGAAGTCGTCGAAGGTCACGGTGCCTTTGCCGACACCGACACTTTGCGCCAACGCAACACCGCTGGCCTCGTGGCACATGTTCGAGCAGTCGGGGAAGTTGTTGGTGCCGAAGGCGCGCACGAACAGTTGATACAGGTACGCCGCTTCGTTGCTGGCGCGGCCCGAGGTGTAGAACTCGGCCTGATCCGGACTCGACAGCGCTTGCAGGTGTTTGCCGATCAGCGCGTAGGCATCGTCCCAGCTGATTGGCTTGTAGCGATCGGTTTCGGCGTCATACACGACCGGCTCGGTCAGGCGACCTTGATACTCGAGCCAGTAGTCGCTCTGTTCCAGCAAAGCGGTGACGCTGTGTTTGGCGAAGAATTTGCCGTCCACCCGACGTTTGGTCGCTTCCCAGTTCACCGCTTTGGCGCCGTTCTCGCAGAACTTGACCATGCCGCTTTCCGGGGAGTCGCCCCAGGCGCAGCCCGGGCAGTCGAAGCCGCCGTTCTGGTTGGTCTTGAGCATCATGCGCAGGTTCTTCAGCGCATTGTCGCTGGTCAGCCAGGCCTGGGCCACGCTGATCAGTGCGCCCCAGCCGCCGGCAGCGCCCTTGTAAGGCTTGTAGCGCGGGACGGGTTTCTGGTCGGCTTGATGGTGTTGGCTCACGAGTGTTTCTCCATTTCTGGGCTATACACCCGCGGCGCGTTCTTCTGCGGCAGGTGGATGAGATTGAGGTGGTGGCGCCGGGCCCATTGCACGGCGAGGCCGGTGGGCGCGGACAGACTGACGAGGGTCTGGATGCCGGCACGCAAGACTTTCTGGATCAATTCGAGGCTGCAGCGGCTGGTGACGATCGCCAGGCCGCCGGTTGTGGATATCTTTTGTCGGATCAGGCCGCCGATCAGTTTGTCGAGAGCGTTGTGCCGGCCGATGTCTTCACGACCCAGCAGCAATTCGCCGCTGGCATTCATGAACACCGCCGCGTGCACCGCGCCGCAATGTTGGCCCAATGGCTGGAAGGCGCCGATGCGTTGGCGCAGACCGTCGAGCCATTCGGCGGGCGGCAACGGTGCGCCGGGCAAAACCTTGAGATCAGGCAACGCCTGCTCCACTGCTTCGACGCCGCACAACCCGCAACCGCTGGTGCCGGCCAGTTGCCGACGCTGCTGCTTGAGGTTCCAGAAGGCGCGGTTGGCGATGGTCACTTGCGCGTATTGCGCCGAGCCCGCACCGGTCAGTTGCAGGTCGTAGATGTCCGAGGCGTCTTCGATGATGCCGCTGCCGAGGCTGAAGCCGACGATGAAGTCTTCAAGGTCGGTCGGGGTGACCAGCATCACCGCCTGGCTGATGCCGTTGTAGGCAATCGCCAGTGCGACTTCTTCGGCCAGCGCGGTGCTGGCCGACTCCGCCAGGGGCAGGTCGCTGTAGCTGTAGGTCTGACTGGCGGCGGGCGCGGGCGTTTCGAGAGCAGGCGCCGCGCAGGCCGGGCGCTTGGCGTTCATGGCATCACCGAGGGATTGATCAACGTTAAGACTAGGCGCGGCAACTTGTCGCGTCTAATCGCTAGTGTCGATCTATCGATAGATGCCGTCGATCAAGCGGCCGCTGGCGATTTCTGATAAAGCGCGAAACAGGCCTCGGCCAGTGCCGAACGCGGGGCGCCGCGGCGCATGATCAAGCCCAGGCGGGCGAGGGTCTGGGCGTTTTCGATCGGTTGCAGGCGCAGGTGATCGGTGAGGCTTTCGAGGCCGCCGTCCAGCGGCATGATCGCGCAGCAGAATCCGCCGTGCACAGCTTGTAACAATTGATGCACTGCGTCGGTCTGCAACAACGGCTGTGGTGTCAGGCCGCGGCTGTGGAAATTGTGGTCGATGGACTGGCGAAAGTGCATGCCGCTGGTGAGCATGCCCAGCGGCAGTTCGATCAGCGCCTGCCAGCTCAGCGGTGCTTCGCCGAAACTGAAGGAACGCTGATCGTAGAGCAGGCCCATGCGGGTTTCGTCGAACGCCAGGGATTCGAAACGCTCATTGTCGAGACGATCCAGATAGGACACGCCGATGTCGATCCGGTTGTCCGCCAGTTGTTCGAGGATCTGCTCCGAACTCAGCGCCGACAGCTCGAAACGCAGGTCCGGGTGTGCGGCGTGCAGGCGTTGCATCAGCGGCAGCGGGTCGAAACTCGACAGTGGCACGACCCCCAGACGCAAGGTGCCAATCAGGTTGCCGCGACAGGCTGCCGCTTCCGCCTGCAGGCCGTCATAAGCCGCCAGCACCGTGCGCGCCCAGGCCAGCACGCGTTCACCAGGTGCGGTGAAACCTTCGAAGCGCTGGCCGCGATTGACCAGCGGCAGATCGAGTTCTTCTTCGAGGCTGCGCAGGCGCATCGACAAGGTCGGCTGGGTAATGTGGCAGCGGGCGGCGGCCTGGCCGAAGTGGCGGGTTTCGTCGAGGGCGATGAGGAATTTCAGCTGCTTGATGTCCATCTTCGCTCCGGGGCGCTGGCAAGGGTGGGCGATTCTACCGCTTGCGCGAGGGCAGGGTCATTGGTCGGGCCGGAACCGGGCTGGTTCGCGGTGGTCTAGGCTTGGGCGTCTGGAACCTAAATCAAGGAGTGTGCGCTATGAGTCTTTTGGACTTTGTAAAAGAAGCAGGTGAGAAACTGATCGACCTGCTGACCCCCGGCAACGCCAATGCCAGCGAGCAATTGAAGGAACATATCAGCAAGGTCGGGTTGGGTAACCCGAATGTCCACGCCACCGTGGACGGTGACAAGGTGACGGTCACCGGCGAAGTGGCAAGCCAGGAAGAGAAAGAGAAGATTCTGCTGGCCGTCGGCAATATCCAAGGCGTGGGCAGTGTCGATGACCAGATCACGGTCACCGGGCCGGTGGTGGCTGCCGCACGTTTCGTGGTGGTGAAAAAGGGCGACACCCTCAGCGCGATTTCCCTGGCGGTGTATGGCAATGCCAACCAGTACAACAAGATTTTCGAGGCCAACAAGCCAATGCTGTCACACCCGGACAAGATTTATCCGGGGCAGACACTGCGTATTCCTGAGTAACAACACGCCTGCAGGAGCAGCCTTTGGCGGCTCCTGCAGTCTTCAGAGCCCGGCAATCAAATCCCGGTAATCCTCGACCGCCGCAAACTCCCCGGTGTCTTTCGGCCCTTTGCGGCTGTCCGGTTCCCTGACGGCCAACAGATGCGCCACGCCGAAATTCCGCGCACTGCGCAGGATCGGCAAGGTGTCGTCGATGAACAGGCTGCGCGCCGGGTCGAAGTCGATGTCGGCCTGCAAGGCGTCCCAGAATTGCGGGTTCTCCTTGGGAAAACCGTAATCGTGGGAACTGATCAGCCGCTCGAAGTACGGTGCCAGTTCAATTCGTTCCAGTTTCAGCGACAGCGAATCACGGTGCGCATTGGTGATCATCACCACGCGTTTGCCGGCGCGTCTGAGGGCAGCCAGAAACGTGTCGGCGTCGGGACGCAGGGCGATCAAGTGGGCGGTTTCCAGCTTCAGTTCGCGCACCGACAGCTTCAGCTCCGCGCTCCAGAAATCCAGGCAATACCACTGCAATTGACCGGCATGGCGTTCGAACAACGGCTGCAACTCCATCTCCGCCATGGCCCGGCTCACGCCGTGCAGTTCGGCGTAGCGTTGTGGCAAGTGTTCCAGCCAGAAATGGTTGTCGAAGTGCAGATCCAGCAACGTGCCGTCCATGTCCAGCAGAACGGTATCGATGTCGGACCACGGTAATGAAGGCATGGCAACGTCTCGAACGGTAGAAAGATATCCGACGCAAACAATCGGAAAAGCCGCGTTATAGTAGCGCGTTCACGCCAAGGAGCTTTGCATGCGCCAGAAACCAACCGTACTCGCCCGGGAAATCGTCGCCACCAGCCGTCTGTTCTGCGTCGAAGAGCTGAAGCTGCGCTTTTCCAATGGCGTGGAGCGCACCTACGAGCGGCTGGTGGGCAAGGGCGCCGGTTACGGCGCGGTGATGATTGTGGCGATGCTCGATGCGGAGCACGCGGTGCTGGTCGAGGAATACTGCGGCGGCACCGACGAGTACGAACTGTCACTGCCCAAAGGGTTGATCGAACCGGGCGAGGACGTGCTGGCGGCGGCCGAGCGCGAGCTCAAGGAAGAGGCGGGCTACGGTGCCCGGCAACTGGAACACCTGACCGAGCTGTCGTTGTCCCCCGGTTACATGAGCCAGAAAATCCAGGTGGTGCTTGCCAGCAATCTGTATGAAGAGCGCCTGGAAGGCGACGAGCCGGAGCCGATGCGGGTGGACAAGATCAACCTGCGGGACCTTTCTTCATTGGCGCAAAATCCGCAATTTTCCGAAGGTCGGGCCTTGGCGGCGTTGTACCTGGCCCGCGATCTGCTGACCCAGCGCGGCTTTTTTCAGTCATGAGTGAGATGTCTATGAGTTTTCCCCATCCGTTGATGGCGCCGGTGGTTGAACTGGCGTTGCGGGCCGGCGAGGCGATTCTGCCGTTCTGGCGTGCCGATGTGGCGGTGACCGCCAAGTCTGATGATTCGCCGGTGACTGCTGCGGATATCGCCGCGCACGAGGTGATCGTGGCTGGCCTGACCGCCCTGGATCCGAGCATCCCGGTGTTGTCCGAAGAAGACGCCAGCATCCCGCAGAGCGTGCGCGCCGGCTGGCAGCGCTGGTGGCTGGTGGATCCGCTGGATGGCACCAAGGAATTCATCAGCGGCAGCGAAGAATTCACCGTCAACATTGCCTTGATCGAAAATGGCCGGGTAGTTTTTGGCGTGGTGTCGATGCCGACCAATGGGCGTTTCTACGTCGGTGGTGCGGGGCTGGGTGCCTGGCGTGGCGATAAGGGCGGTACGCCAGTGGCGATTCAGGTGCGTGACGTGCCGGGGCCTGGCGAAGCCTTCACCGTGGTCGCCAGCCGTCGCCATTCGAGTCCGGAGCAGGAGCGGCTGCTGTCTGGTTTGAGTGCAAGCCTGGGCGAATTGCAACTGGCCAATATCGGCAGTTCGCTGAAATTCTGTCTGCTGGCCGAAGGCGCAGCGGATTGCTATCCGCGGCTTGCGCCGACATCCCAGTGGGACACGGCGGCGGCGCAAGGCGTGCTGGAAGGCGCAGGTGGCGAGGTGCTGAGTTTGAACGGAGAAGCGTTCTGCTACCCGGCGCGGGAAACACTGCTGAACGAGTTCTTCCTGGCGCTGCCGGCAAAAGCCGCGTGGCGCACGAAGCTGCTGGAACTGGCCCGTTCGTAAGCGCACTTCCACACCTCAGCGGTGCAGGACGTACTGCCCGCTGAAGGTCACCGCATCCTCATCGCTACCCGCATTGACGACTCGCGTTTGCAGTGTCAATCGCGCCCGCCCGTAGCGCTGATACATCGTCAGAAACTTCTTCCACACGGCCGCATTCGGCGCTGCGCAGATGGCGTTGGCATCGCCGGTAACCGGCAGCGGATAACTGATCTGTCCTTCCTGGATCACGATGTGTCCGTCGGTGATGCCTTCTTCCTTCAAGCGCAGATGCAGCCAGCCCCAGCCGGCCAGCACTGCGCCGCAATACAGACTGCCGCCGAACATGGTGCTCTTGTGATTGACGTTGGCTTCCAGTGGCAGGTGCAGACGCAACTCACCCTCGTGCCAGTCAAGCACTTTGAGGCCCATGTCCCGGGTCAGCGGAATGTCGTGATGGAGGACGGATTCCAGATAGCGACTGTCACGATTCATTCGGATTCGTCTCCATGGCTGCTGCTGTCGGCGAAGTTCAGCCCGTGCTTGCGCAGTTTGTCGTGCAGGGTCTTGCGCGGAATACCCAGCGCTTCGGCGAGACTGCGCACCGAGCTGTGCGAACGGGCCAGTTCGGCGGCGATCAGCGACTTTTCGAAATTTTCCACCTGTTCACTCAGGCCTCCACTCGTGACCTCGATGGTGCCACTGCTGCCGTCGGTCTGAGTATTGTCCAGCGCCAGTTCCAGGCCGAGGGCGAAACGTTCCGCCGCGTTCTGCAATTCGCGCACATTGCCCGGCCATGAGTGACGCAGCAGCAACGCCCGTTGTGCCGGTTGCAGTTCATGAGGTGGCAGACCGTGGCGGGCGCTGGCTTCATCGGCGTAGTGCTGGAAGAGCACCAGCGCGTCTTCGCCCCGCTCACGCAGTGGCGGAATGCGCAGCGGCGCCACGTTGAGGCGGTAATACAAGTCCGCCCGGAACCGTCCTTGATCGGCGGCCTGGCGCAGGTCTTCCTTGGTCGCGGCGATGACGCGGATATCCAGCGGGATCAACTGATTGCCGCCCAGCCGTTCGACCACTCGTTCCTGCAGCATGCGCAGCAGTTTGACCTGCACGTCCATGCTCATGCTCTCGATTTCATCGAGAAACAACGTGCCGCCATTGGCGAATTCGAATTTACCGATCCGGCGTTTTTGCGCACCGGTGAATGCACCGGGCTCGTGGCCGAACAGTTCGCTTTCCACGACCGACTCGGCCAGTGCCCCGGCGTTGATCGCCACGAACGGGCCGTTGCGCCGGCTCGACAGGTCGTGCAGTGCGCGGGCGACGACTTCTTTGCCGGCACCGGTTTCGCCGAGGATCAGGACATCAGCCTTGGTCGCGGCCAGTGCGCCGATCTGCTCGCGCAGACGCGCCATCGGGGCGGACTGGCCGACCAGTCGCGCGCTCAGCTCGTTGCGGTCGCTGAGGGCCATGCGCAGGCTGCGGTTGTCCAGCACCAGGCGCCGCAGGGCCAGTGCGCGGCGCACGCTGTCGAGCAGGGCGTCGCTGGCAAACGGCTTTTCGAGGAAGTCGTAGGCACCGGCGCGCATGGCCTGCACGGCCAGCGGCACGTCGCCGTGGCCGGTGATCAGCAGCACGGGCAGCTCAGGGTCCTGGGCGTGCAGTTCGCTCAATAATTCAAGACCGTCCATGCCGGGCATGCGGATGTCGCTGACCACCACGCCAGGCCAGTCACGCTCCAGTTGGGCGGCCAGGCCCTTGGCTTCGGACAGCGGAAG
Organism: Pseudomonas fluorescens; assembly: GCF_012974785.1. Lineage (GTDB taxonomy): Bacteria > Pseudomonadota > Gammaproteobacteria > Pseudomonadales > Pseudomonadaceae > Aquipseudomonas > Aquipseudomonas fluorescens_BT. The sequence continues at coordinate 325,068 of NZ_CP027561.1, forward strand.
GATTTTCAGGCCGGCCAGATCCAGCGTCTGGCCCAGGGCCTGACGCAGGTGCGGATCGTCGTCGATCAGCACCACCTGAATGCGGTTGTCGATGGTCATGCACTTCGATCCTCGGACGGTTGCAGGCTGACCCCGGGCGCGCCGGCGCGCAGCCGCAGGGTGATCAAGGCGCCACCTTGCTTGTGGTTGGCGAACGACAGTTCACCGCCGAAGGCGCGCATCAGGGTTTCGCAAATGGCCAAACCCAGACCCAGGCCCTGCGTACGGGTCTTGGTGGTGTAAAACGGTTCGCTGGCGCGGCCCAGGGCTTCCATGCAAAACCCCGGGCCGTTGTCACGAATGTACAGATTGACGCCTTCACCGGTGGATTCGGCACTCAGCCACAATTTGCGCGGCGGGCCTTTCTCGGTCAGGGCATCGAGTGCGTTGGCCAGCAGGTTGCCGAGCACCTGGCGCAGACGGGTTTCCCCGGCCTCGACCCACAAGGTTGCGGCGGGCAGGTCGCGGATCAGCTCGACATCCATACTCCGACGGCGTTTGGCCAGCAGCGCCAACGCATCGTCCAGCGCCGGTTGCAGGGCCACGCTTTCCGGGGCGTGACGATCGCGGCGGGCGAAGGCGCGCAGGTGAGCGATGATCGATGCCATGCGCCCGGTCAGTTCGCTGATCAATTTAAGGTTGCCGCGAGCGTCGTCGGTGCGCTGATGGTCAAGCAGCACCTCGGCGTTTTCCGCGTAACTGCGGATCGCCGCCAGCGGCTGATTGAGCTCGTGACTGATGCTCGCCGACATGGTGCCCAGCGCCGACAGCTTGCCGGCCTGCACCAGATCGTCCTGAGCGCGCACCAGCTCCTGCTGGGCGTGCTCGCGTTCCAGCACTTCCTGTTTCAGGCGCCGATTGAGGCCCTCCAGATCGCTGGTCCGTTCGGCAACCCGACCTTCGAGTTCACGTCGGGCCTTGGCTTCGAAGGCAATCCGTTCCAGATAGTGTCGGCGGCGCTGCATCATCAGCCCGAGCAACAGCATGACCACCAACAGCGTGGCGCCGCCAACGGCCACCACGGTCCGCACCGGACGGTCGATCAAGGTGCGCGGAGCAAGAATGCTGACGCTCCAGCCGGTTTCCTCGATCGCCCGGGTCTGGGTCAGCCAGGCTGTCGAGCTGAGATTCAGCGGACGCGGTGAGCGAGTCGGATAGGGCTGAATGGCGGTGATCGCCGAGCGTTCATCGTCATTTAGCGGACGGGTCGAGCGGAATCGCCATTCCGGGCGCGACGTAAGGATGACCACGCCGTTGTGATCGGTCACCAGCAATTGTTCCGGGGTTTTTCCCCACAGGCTTTCGGTGTGGTCGAGATCGACCTTGATTACGAGCACGCCGATGATTTTTTCGCCGTTGCGCACGGCCGCCGCAAAGAAGTAACCACGCTTGGCGGACGTGGTGCCAAGGCCGAAGAAGCGCCCCAGCCGCCCGGCCATCGCTTCGCTGAAGTAAGGCCGGAACGAGAAATTGCGCCCGACGAAACTGTCATGCTTGTCCCAGTTCGAGGCCGCCAGCGTCTTGCCGGTGGTATCCATCAAGTACATGACTTCGGCACCGGTCTGGGCGGCGATGTTCTTCAGCAGGCGATTGGCATTGCCCTGAGTGACACCATCGTCCGGAGCACCGACGACCGCCCGCAGGGCCGGCAGGTCGCCGAGGATCTGTGGCAGCACTTCGTAGCGATGCAGGGTGCCCAGCAGGTTGGCGACGTAGAGGTCGAGTGTCTGGCGGTTCTGCCCGATCAGTTCACTGCGGTAATAGCGCTCGGCCAGATGTTGCAGCGGCCACAGCAGCGGGGCCAGGCACAGGGCCAGCAGGGCGAGGCTGCGCCAGCGAGGTCTGCGGGGAAGGGGTGGAGTCATGATCCTCAAGCGCCTGGGGGAACAGGCGCATTATGCCCGGGCCGGGCTTGATCTGTGCATCCGCTTTTTTTGGATACGCGTGCGTGGAAGATTCACACAGGGAATCAGGAAAAGACTTCGGCGTCCTTGAAAAAAGCTGCGGTCTGGTCCTTGGCAGACAGCGTCGGCGCTTCAGTCAATTGCCAGTCAATGCCAAGGTCCGGATCGTTCCAGCGAATGCTGCGTTCGGCCGCCGGGGTGTAGTAGTCCGTGGTTTTATAGAGGAACTCGGCGTAGTCGCTCAGCACCAGGAAACCATGGGCGAAACCTTCCGGAATCCACAGTTGGCGGTAATTGTCGGCGGACAGGTGTACAGCCACCCATTTACCGAAGTTCGGCGAGCTGCGGCGAATATCCACCGCCACGTCGAGAACTTCACCTGCGGTGACCCGCACCAGTTTGCCCTGGGTATGTTGCACCTGGTAATGCAAACCGCGCAGTACGCCTTTTTGTGATCGGGAATGGTTGTCCTGGACGAAATGCGGAGTGATACCGGTTGCGTCCTCAAAAGCCTTGGCATTGAAACTTTCGTAAAAGAAACCGCGCTCGTCACCAAATACCTTGGGTTCGATGATCAGAACACCCGGTAGGTCGGTGGTAATTACATTCATGAAAAAATTCCAAGTAAAGGTGGAATGACCGATATTTTTGCGCAAAGTGCCGGAGCGCGCGAGTTCTGATGTTTTTTATAGTCTATCGGGTCGCTACCGGCCATCGGGTAGACCACTACGGTAGTTCTGATCCTTCAGGGTGAGGTGGAGGGGCGTGGAACGCAATCTGAAAAACCTGTGGGAAAAGTCACCTTTAATGATAGTCGTGTGTATCGGCAGTCATTAACCGATCTGAACCGATTTAAGGGGTTGCTTATCGTCTGAAGCAATGGCGATATAAACGCCTTATAAAAATACAGGGGTCGCTTCATGTCGTTCGCCACGCTGATTCACCGCGCCAGTCTGCCCGGCCCGCAGGTCACTGCGGAGCAAGCCTTGCAAGTGTTGGAGCAACATTACGGGTTGGGCGGCACATTACAGGCGCTGGGCAGCCAGCAGGATCTCAACTATCGCGTAGACAGCGAACGCGGGCGATTCGTACTGAAGATCTGTCGCGGCGACTATTCGCTGGTGGAGCTGCAGGCCCAGCATGCCGGCCTGAAGTATCTGGTCGAACATTGCGATGTCCACGTTCCCCGGGTCATCCCGGCCAGTGACGGCCAGGACCTGTTGTCGCTGGAAATCGGTGGAGAAGCGGTGCACGTGCGGCTGCTCGACTACATCGAGGGCCAGTCTCTGACGGCCCTGGATCATCTCGGCCACGAGGTGGTTGCCGGATTCGGTCGACTCTGCGGTGAAATGGATCTGGCCCTGGCCGGGTTCGACCATCCAGGACTTGAACGTACATTGCAGTGGGATGCGCGCCATGCCGGCGCCCTGATCGAGCACCTGCTGCCAGTGATCGAGGACCGGCAACAGCGCGGTCTGATCGCCGATGCCGCCGAGCAGGCTCGACGGCGCCTGCAACCGCTGCTGGACAAATTGCCGGTGCAGGCGATCCACATGGACATCACCGATGACAACGTGGTCTGGCAGCGCGATGCCCGGCGTCACTGGCAAATGCAAGGCGTCATCGATTTCGGTGATCTGGTGCGCACCTGGCGCATCACCGATCTGTCGGTCACCTGCGCCGCGCTGCTGCATCACGCCGGGGGCGATCCGTTCGTGATCCTGCCGGCGGTGCAGGCCTATCACGCAGTCAATCCGTTGCAACACGAAGAATTGCAGGCACTGTGGCCGCTGATCGTGACGCGCGCGGCAGTGCTGGTGCTCAGTGGCGAGCAACAGGTCAGCATCGATCCGGGCAATACCTACAGCCGTGACAATCTTGCGCATGAGTGGGAAATCTTCCGGGTCGCCACTTCGGTGCCTCTGGCGCTGATGGAAGCGGCGATCCTCTCGGCGGTCGGGCAGGCGTTGCCAGCCATCGACAGTGAAGGTTTCGCACCTTTGTTGCCGGAGCTGGTGGGGCGCGAATTCGCGTTGATCGATCTGGGTGTTCTGAGCGCGCACTTCGAGGCGGGCAACTGGGAGCAGCCGGTCATCGATCAACGTCTGTTGAGTGAAGCCGCCGCGATCCATGGTCTGGCTGCCAGTCGATACGGGCAGTACCGTTTGTCCCGCACCCGGCCTGACAGCGCCGGGGAACCTGAGACGTTTCCGCTGCACGTCGAGTTGCGTGTGCCTTGCGGGGCAGCAGTCGAAGCGCCGTTCGCCGGCGTGCTGCATCTGTCGGCTGACGGCGCGCTGCGACTCGACGGCCCGAATCTGAGCGTGCGCCTGTGGGGTGTGACGCCCTCGCTGCACAGCGGCGCGGCGCTGGTCAAAGGACAGGTTCTGGGATCGGTGGACGGTCCGTTGATTGTGCAACTGGTCCGCGATGCGCATCTGGAGGCGCCGCTGTTCTGTACGCCGACCCGTGCTCCGGCGTGGCAGGTACTGTCGCCATCGCCGGCAGCGCTGCTGGGCCTGGCCTGCGACGCCGAGCCCGAGCTGGATGCGAAAGCCCTGCTTGCCCGTCGTGACGCCAGTTTCGCCCGCACTCAAAAACATTATTACGTCGACCCGCCGCGTATCGAACGCGGCTGGCGCAATCACCTGATCGACATGCAAGGCCGTTCCTACCTCGACATGCTCAATAACGTCGCGGTGCTCGGGCACGGTCATCCACGCATGGCGGCGGTCGCGAGCCGACAGTGGTCGTTGCTCAATACCAATTCGCGGTTCAACTATGCGGCGGTCGCCGAGTTTTCCGAACGTTTGCTGAAACTGGCGCCGGAGGGCATGGACCGGGTGTTCCTGGTCAACAGCGGCAGCGAAGCCAATGATCTGGCGATTCGCCTGGCCTGGGCCTACAGCGGCGGGCGCGACATGCTCAGTGTGCTGGAGGCCTATCACGGCTGGACGGTCGGCGCAGATGCGGTGTCGACCTCGATCGCCGACAACCCGCAGGCTCTGAGCAGTCGTCCGGACTGGGTGCACCCGGTGACCGCGCCGAATATCTATCGGGGCGAATTCCGGGGGCTCGATTCGGCGCCGGACTACGTGCGCAGCGTCGAACACAACCTGGCCAAAATCGACGAGCAGAAACGCCAACTGGCCGGGTTCATCTGCGAGCCGGTCTACGGCAATGCAGGCGGGATCTCGCTGCCACCCGGTTATCTGAAAAAAGTTTATGAATTGGTGCGTGCTCGAGGCGGTGTGTGCATCGCCGACGAGGTACAGGTCGGTTATGGGCGTATGGGGAATTTCTTCTGGGGCTTCGAAGAGCAAGGCGTGGTGCCGGACATCATCACCATGGCCAAGGGCATGGGTAATGGCCAGCCGCTGGGCGCCGTGATCACCCGGCGGGAAATCGCCGAAGCGCTGGAGGCCGAGGGTTACTTCTTCTCGTCCGCTGGCGGCAGTCCGGTGAGCTGCCAGATCGGCATGGCCGTGCTTGATGTGATGGAAGAGGAAAAACTCTGGGAAAACGCCCAGGTGGTCGGCGGGTACTTCAAGCAGCGGCTGGAGGCATTGATCGATAAACATCCGCTGGTCGGTGCGGTGCATGGCTCGGGGTTCTATCTGGGGGTCGAACTGATCCGCAATCGCCAGACCCTGGAGCCGGCGACCGAAGAAACCACGCTGCTGTGTGATCGCCTGCGGGAGCTGGGGATCTTCATGCAGCCGACCGGCGATGACTTGAACATCCTCAAGATCAAACCGCCGATGGTCACCTCGCGTCAGAGTGTGGATTTCTTTGTCGACATGCTGTCGAAGGTGCTGGAAGAAGGCCTCTGAGACTGTGATAGTCCGATTAATACCGATTTCTATCGGTATTAATCGGTAAAAACAAAACTCGATATTTGTTTTTAGCTTTTAAAGTCGATATTTATCGTTTATAAAGTCGCTATCGTCCGTCGTCCAAACCTGTTCGGCGCGTTGAACAACCTCGACCGTTCCCTGGAGTCCTGATCGACATGACCACCTTGAAAAGTACCCCACGCGCCGATGGCTTCTACATGCCGGCCGAGTGGGCGCCGCAAACCCAGACCTGGATGATCTGGCCCGAGCGTCCGGACAACTGGCGTCTGGGCGGCAAGCCGGCGCAGGTTGCTCATGCTGCCGTGGCCAAGGCCATCGCGCGTTTCGAACCGGTGACCGTGGCGGTGTCCGCCGGCCAGTACGAAAATGCTCGCGCGCGCCTTGATGTGCCGAATATCCGCGTGGTCGAGATGTCCAGCGATGACGCCTGGGTCCGCGACAGCGGCCCGACCTTCGTGATCAACAACAGCGGCGAAGTGCGCGGTGTGAACTGGGACTTCAACGCCTGGGGCGGTTTTGACGGAGGCCTGTATTCGCCGTGGAACCGCGATTCCCAGGTCGGTGGCAAGATCCTCGAGATCGAGCGCAGCCCGCGCTATCGCACCGAAGGCTTTGTGCTCGAAGGCGGCTCGATTCATGTCGACGGTGAAGGCACCCTGATCACCACCGAAGAATGCCTGCTCAACCGCAATCGCAACCCGCACCTGGGTCGTGAAGAAATCGAAGCGGTGCTGCGCGACAACCTGTCCGTGGACAAGATCATCTGGCTGCCGGATGGCCTGTTCAACGACGAAACCGACGGCCATGTGGATAACTTCTGCTGCTACGTGCGTCCGGGCGAAGTGCTGCTGGCGTGGACCGACGATCCGCAGGATCCGAACTACCCGCGCTGCCAGGCTGCGATGAAAGTGCTGGAAAGCAGCACCGACGCCAAGGGGCGCCCGTTCACGGTGCACAAGATGCCGATTCCGGGGCCGCTGTTTGCCACCGAAGAGGAATGCGCAGGCGTGGACCCGGTGGATGGCACTCAGGAGCGCAACCCGAGCGTGCGTCTGGCCGGTTCCTACGTGAACTTCCTGATCGTCAACGGCGGCATCATCGCGCCGAGTTTCGACGATCCAATGGATGCTCCGGCCCGTGAGATTCTGCAGAACCTGTTCCCGCAACACGAAGTGGTGATGGTGCCGGGTCGCGAACTGTTACTGGGGGGCGGCAATATTCACTGCCTTACCCAACAGCAACCCGCTCCGCACAAAGAGTGAGTGCAGATGTAACAGCTTGAGTTGATTGGAAAATCGACCGGGCAGTCATTTGTTGCCTACGCTTGAAGAGAAACCCGCAGCCCGTCAGGACTGCGGGTTTCTTTATATCCGCCTGTCGGCAGTTTCAACACATTGGCATAGCTCTTGTATCGCTTATGACGCACTAGGGAGGGGGGAGAACTTCAACAGTTCTGTCATAAACCTTGGATAACGTAGCCGCTCACGAACGGGGAGAGAGCGCGGAAATGAACGCCGAAGTGAACGTAATCAGCGAGCGGACGATGCATCCCATGGCTGTAAATAGTGAGTCGCTCCAGATTGTCGCGCACTGGTTGAAGTCCAATGGAACGCGTCAGATCAGGGAACCTGATCCGCGCCGGATGATGATCGAGCGTTACCCCGCTGGCCTGTTCAGCGAGGCCGAACTGGACGCATTGTGGGATGTGATGGAAGGATAAGAAGAACAGACAAGGATTGTAAAAAGCGCTGCCGGGATGGCAGCGCTTTTTTTATGGGCGTGAATCAGAAGCTGTAGGTACCGGTCATGACCAGGCTGCGCGGCGCGCCTGGCTGGATCTGGAAGGCGCTGGTGGCCGACGCGTAATACTCGCGGTCGGTGATGTTGTTCAGCGCTGCGCGCAGGTCCCAGTCCTTGTGGCGGTAACCGACCAGAGCGTCCCAGCGCCCATAGCCCGGCAGCACGGTGGTGTTGGCGTTGTCGGCGTAACGCTGGCCGACCAGGGTCAGGCCGGTTTCGCCGTACCAGCCCATCTCCGGTTTCCAGGTCAGGAACAGGCTGCCGTTGTGCTTGGCGACATTGTTGACGCGTTTGCCTTCCAGGCCGTTGTTGTCCTTCTCGATGGTCGCGTCCTGCACGCCGAAGCCGCCGCGCACGTACCAGTTGCCGACGATCTTGCCGGTACCGGTCAACTCGATCCCCCGCGAACGCTGCAGACCGCTGAGTACAGTCAGGGTCGGGTCGTTCGGATCGGTGGTGCGACGGTTGTAGAGTTCCAGCTCGTAGATGGCGAGGGTGGTGCTCAGGCGATCGTCGAGCCAGTCACTCTTCACTCCAATCTCTTTCTGCTTGGTCAGTTCCGGGCTCAGGTCGTTGGTATTGCCGGCTGCGCCTGGAGTGATACCGATCAGACCGCCGCCCACCGGCGAGAAGGTCTTGGTCCACGAGGCGTAGAACGAGTGGTTCTGCAGCGGCGTCCAGACCACACCGAAACGCGGGCTGGTGCTGTGGCTGTCACGGTCCTCGGAGATGTTGCGCAGTTTGTTGGTCGACTCGATATCGAAGGTGTCATAGCGCAGGCCTGCCAGCAGTTGCCATTGATCGTTCAGGCGCAGTTGGTCCTGAACGTAGATCGCGCGACTTTCGACTTCTGTATGGCTGCTGCTCGACACCTGCATACGGCCGTTGTGGCGCAGATTGCGATCCGGGTTGTACAGGTCCAGCGATGGCACTGCGGAGCTGCCGCGTCCGGAGGTTGCCGCGTTGTACAGCGTCGGGTCGCGGCGCTGGCTGCCGGTTTCGAGGCCGGTCAGCAAGCGGTGTTCGAGGCCGAAGGTGTCGAATCCACCTTCCAGTTCGACGTTGTTGAATACGTTGCGGGTGGTCAGGTCCTGTTGCCAGTGCTGGCGGGTGACCTTGTTGGTCTTCGCATCGAAACCGGTGAGGTAGGTGTTGTCGAAATCGCTGTCGAGCTTGAACACACCGAGGGTGTGGCGCAGTTGCCAGTTGTCGTTGATTTCATAGCTCAGCTTCGAGCGCAGGGACTGTGCCTTGTCATCGATGAAGTCGTGATCGTTGCCGTAGGTCGTGTCTCGGCCAACATCCGCCGGACGTCCACCGACGCCGGGAATGCCGCGATCCGGCGTACGGTTGTAGCGGCTGTATTCGTACTGCACCAGCCAGTTCAGGTCAGGCGTAAGCTGCCAGCTCATCGACGGCGCAAACAGTTTGCGGTTGCCGCTGACACCGTCGCGGAAGCTGTTCTCGTCCATGTTGCCCATGTTCAGGCGCAGGCTGATGTTCTCGCTCGGGTCGGCGCTGAGGTCGGCGTACAGGCTGCGCAGATCTTCGCTGCCGCCCTGGGCCTCGATGGTCGAGCGGCGGCCGGATTCGGGCGCCTTGCTCACACGGTTGACGATCCCGCCCTGGCTGCCACGGCCGTACAGCACGGCGGCCGGCCCCTTGAGCACTTCGACGCGTTCGATGTTGTGCAGATCGCGCTTGTACTGGCTGTCGTCGCGGATGCCGTCCAGATAGAAGTCGTTGCTGGCGTCGAAACCCCGGATGCGCAGGCTGTCGAAGCGCGTATCGCCTGCGCCGCTGACGTTGGGAATCCCGCTCAGGGCGTCTTCGATGTCATTGATGCCGTAATCCGCGACGTTGGCAGTCTTGATCGAATCGATCGCCTGCGGCACGTAGCGCACGGGGGTGGACGTACGGGTTGCGGTGTTGCTGACCTTTACGCGCGGGTCGTCGGCCTGCGCTTCAGCGCTGATCGAAGTGGCGGGAAGTTCGGTCGCGGAGTAAGCGAAACCGGAGGACAAAACGGCAGAAAGCCCAAGCGTGACGGGCGTAAGACGGAACGGGGCAGGCATTGAAAAGCGCATCCGAAAGGGTGAAAGAATTCAAACGCGCGGATGGTAATGCTTTGCATTTGCTTCCGTTAATTATTCCTGAAAGGTTCCTTGGTTTGATTGTGTCAATTTATTTCATGTTTGTGTCGGAGCGGACAATGAGCGCATTTGACCGATTGCCGAAACAGACTGAAAGCCATTCCGGCGTTTTTCCGCAACGACCCATGGACTAATGTGCCGGCATCATTTTTCCCATCTTCCAGCCGGAGCTTTTCGATGACTCTTCATTACATCTACGACCCGCTGTGTGGCTGGTGCTACGGCGCCAAGCCGCTGGTACAGGCCGCACAGCAAGTTCTGCCGGTGATCGCCCATGCTGGCGGCATGATGACCGGTGCCAACCGTCAGAGCGTTTCACCGCAACTGCGCAATTACGTGATACCTCACGACCGACGCATTGCCGAATACACCGGACAGCCGTTTGGCGAAGCCTATTTCGAAGGTCTGTTGCGTGATCACACGGCGGTATTTGATTCCACGCCACCGATTGCCGCTGTCATGGCAGCAGAACGCCTCGATGGGCGTGGCCTGGAACTGCTGGGTCGTTTGCAAACCGCACACTATGTAGAAGGCCGGCGGATTGCCGATGAGGTCGTGCTCGTGGAGTGCGCGGTAGAGATGGGCTACGAGGCGGACACTTTCCTCAAAAACCTCAAGGCCACTGATACCGATCAACACATAAAGAACAGCCGCGCATTGTTGGCGAAACTCGGTGGTCAAGGCTTTCCAACCTTTGCACTGGAACAGGACGGTCAGTTCACTCTGATCGATATCGGCCCGTGGCTCGGCAAACCGCAGGCCTTTGCACAGTGGTTGAGCGAGTCCGTTCCGTCGGCACCCGTGGTGCAAGCCTTGCCGGTCTGTGGCCTCGATGGTTGTGCGTGAGCGGACATCAAAAAACCTGATTACTGGCAATTCCCAGCACGCAGCCATCGTAAAATTTACTTTTATTAGACGATTTTTGCCTATTTAAAGACGATTCTTGAAATTGACACATTGTTCAGGGCGCGGCTACGATTCGGCCCAACGCCTGTGGCTAACCGCCATGACTCAAAATCAGGAGCAGGCCCGCCATGACATTGTCTTGAGCGGGTCTTTTTGTTTCGGGGTGAATAAAAGAGTGCAATAAGCGCCGTTTCAGCCGTTCGACACAGCGCGTTTCAACCCGCAATAAGGAAAACAAGATGTTGAACAAGCGAATCAGTTTGATCGCACTGGGGATGTTGAGTGCCACTTCGGCCATGGCTAACGACCAGGCCGAGTCCAAGGGTTTTGTTGAAGACAGCAGCCTCAAAGTGCTGCTGCGCAATGCCTACATCAATCGTGACTACAAAGACGGCAACCAGGACAAAGCGGAATGGGGCCAAGCGGCCATCGGTACGTTCTCGTCCGGTTTCACCCAGGGCACCGTCGGTGTCGGTGTGGATGCCTTCGGTCTGTACGCACTGCGCCTGGATGGCGGCAAGGGCCGCAGCGGTGCGGGCGGTATCGACTTCTTCAAGCGCGGTGACAGCGGTAACGCTGCCGACGACCTGTCGAAGGGCGGTGCAGCCGTCAAATTCCGTATCTCCAACACCGTACTGACCTACGGCGACCAGATGCCGGCCCTGCCGGTGCTGAGTTACGACAACGTGCGCCTGCTGCCGGAAAGCTACACCGGTACCTTGATCACCTCCAAAGAGATCAAAGGTCTGCAACTGGATGCCGGTCGTTTCACCGCCGAATCGCGGAAAAGCGCTGAAGGCCGTGACAGCGGTGGTCTGAAGTCGATCAACGTGTTGGGCGGCAGCTACCAGTTCACCGAACAGTTCAAGGCTGCGCTGTACGCTTCCGACGTCGAAGACGTGCTGAAGAAGCAATACGTGAACGCCAACTACGTGTTCCCGATCGACAAGGATCAGTCCCTGACCCTGGACTTCAATGGTTACCGCACCAAGCTGGACAACTCCTATGTCCGCGAAAACGGCGTAACCGGCGACGACAACAAGATCTGGAGCCTGGCAGCCACTTTCGCCACCGGCCCGCACTCGTTCACCGTGGCGCACCAGCGCTCCACCGGCGACAGCAACCTGGGTTACGCCTATGGCGGCTACCAGAAAGGCCAAGGTCGCGTGGGTGACGGTGGCAACACCATCTACCTGGCCAACTCCTACTGGTCGGACTTCAACGCTGAAGACGAGCGCAGCTGGCAACTGGGCTACGGCCTGGACTTCGGCGCATTCGGTGTTCCGGGTCTGAGCTACAACTTCGCTTACGTGCGTGGCGACAACATCACCACATCCACCAGCGAAGGCGGCACCGAGCGCGAAATCTTCAACCAGTTCAAGTACGTCGTGCAGAGTGGCCCGGCCAAGGACCTGAGCGTGAAAGTGCGTAGCTCGATCCTGCGTGTTTCGCAGAAATCCAGCGAATACAACGTCAGCGGCAACGAGTTGCGTGTGTTCGTGGATTACCCGATCAACATCTTCTGATGATCGATTGAAGCCGCGAAGCGCGTCAGAAAAACCCCGACTGGTTCGGGGTTTTTTTTGACGTTTTTTGCGAAAACAGCATAAAAACCCGTGTTTTTGTCATTTGAAATGCACTTTCAAGGCGTTTCAAATCGCGTTTCAAACAGCGCTTTAAATGCCTGAAATTCTTTCTCATGGACGCAAATTCTCCACCTAATAGATTAGGCCGTTCAATGCAGCGGAGAATTGGGTAATGATCGTTTTAACCAGAGAAGTGGGCGAATCGCTACGGCGCGACAAATACGCCAATGTGCAGGGTGCTGACTTCAATCTCTACGGTCATTTCGCCGACTTTGTCAGACTGACCAAAAGTTGGGAAAACATGGAGCCTGACAGTTACTACGGTCAGGCCGAAGCCGGCATGCGTTACCGTCGTTACAGCGACTTTGAATACAACCCCAAGACGCGCGAGCTGAAGCAGCTGGAACACCGCGCGTACGTGCAGTCCAAGGAGAACAACGCCTACGTGGGCGGCGTTGTGCGGCACTTCCAGGACTTCTCCGACGAAGTGATTACTTCGCCGGTGATGCGCAGCCTGATCGACACCGATTTCGAAGTGTACAAAAGCGTGTTGCCGGAAGAGTTGCACAATGAAATCTGGCAATGCCAGATCCATCAGATCCGCATCGAGATCAAACCCGGCAAACAACTGGAAATCACGCCGGAAGGCATCCACTGCGACGGTTACCCGTTCAGCGGTGTGCACTTCTGGGGTCGCAACAATGTCGAGGGGGCCGAAAGCCGCCTGTACGACATTCACGAGCAGCAACTGGCGTCGACCACCTACCAGGAAATTCTCGACACCACTTACTTCCTCGACCGCGACATGCGCCACTACGTCACGCCGGCGCGCAACACCCACTCCCATGCCATGGCGTACCGGCAGATTCTGGCGATTTCCTTCTCGCGGCCCGGGACCGCTTTCGACATTGTTCGCTAATCAGATCACCCCAATCGACGGCGTCGAGTGCTCGACGCCGGTGGTGCTGCGGCGTGCGACGGCCAAGGACGCGCAGCGCATGGAGCGTTTCTTCCGCCAGTTCGACGAAGTGTCGTTCTGTGAATGGCAGGACGCCAAATGCCTGCGCGGCGTGCTGATCCAGAAAACCACCACGGCCTATCTCGCCTTCGACGTCGAAGGCGAGATCGTCGGTGCGGTGCTGGGCGGCATGCTCGGCAGTCGCGGCACGATCAACCATCTGGCTGTCAGCGCGCGCTATCGCAGCCAGGGTGTGGGGCAGCGGCTGGTGGAAGCGGCGTCAGCCGACATGAAACGGGTCGGTGTGCTGCGGATGTTTCTGTTCGTTGACGATGCTAACCTCGCGGGCAAGCGTTTCTGGACGGCCCAGGGTTTTTGCGAGCCTCACGGCGAACGGACATTTGAGAGGGATCTATGAATGAAACATCCGGCAGTGCGCCGCTGATGGTCGACCGTCAGCCATCGCGCACCTTTGCCGAAGCCAGCCCGGTGGTGGCCGGCTACTTCACCGTGTCGTTCGTCTTCGGGCTGATGGCGGTCAACGCCGGGCTGCCGCTGTGGCTGCCGGTGGCCATGTGTCTGTTCGTGTATGCCGGGGCTTCGCAATTCGCGGCGCTGGCGCTGATCAGCAGCGGTGCGTCGCTGACCACCATCGTGCTGACCACATTTCTGATCAATGCGCGGCACATGCTGATGTCGGTCTACATGGCGAAGGCCCTGCGGGCGCTGGGTCTGAGCCGCATGGAGCGCTGGTGCTATGCCGGCGGGCTCACCGATGAGTCGTTCGCCTTTCACAGCGTCAAGCTGGGCACCGGGGCGCCGGTGAACATCCGTTATCTGATCGGCTTCAACCTGTTCTGCCACACCTCGTGGGTGATCGGCGGATTGCTCGGGGCCCTGTGTGCGCAATACGCTTCGCACCTGATCAAATACCAGCTCGACTACGCGCTGACCGCAATGATGCTCTACGTGCTGGTCTCGCTGTGCAACACCCGCAACAAACTCATCGCCGCTATGGCCGCAGTCGTCTGCATGGGCGCACTGAGTCTGGTGGGCAGCTCGCCGTTCAACGTTTTCATCGCCACGTTTGTGGGCTGTGGAGTGGGTGTATGCCTGACCAAACGTTCCTGATCCTGGTGGTCGCGCTGATGATGGCCGTGACCTTCCTGCCACGGGCCTTGCCGCTGCAGGTCAACACCGAGCACTGGCCGCCCTTCGTCGCCCGGGCGCTGGAATACCTGCCGGTGGCGATCGTCGCTGCGATCAGCCTGACCCCCTTGTTGATCAAGGAACAGCACATACAGCTCGATCGCCCGGAATTCTATGCAGCGATTCCGACGCTGTTATGTGCGTATTTCAGCAAAAACCTCTTTCTCAGTGTGGCGGTTGGGACGGCTGCGTACATTGCGCTCGGCTCGTTCATGTAACGGCAGGTCGACCACGTCGTTCAACGCCTGGCCGGACAGATCCGGGTTGTTCACCGCCAGGCGCACTTCGAGGAAATCCTCGAATCCGGGGAAAATCGTCAGGCCGTTCTTCTGTGCGGCCTCGCGGGAGACCATGCCGACCGCGTCCATCTGCGTGATGAGTGACAGGGTCAGCGTTTCGCTGCAGGAGTAAATCGTCCGCCGGCTGTTCTCGAAATTGCCCAGCCCGGCGTCGAGAAAACGCAAAAAGCTGTGGGAATACGGGCAATCTTCTGCAGGACGCACCTGAAACTTGTTGCCGAGCAACGTCAGCGGATCGTTCTCCTGACCGCAATGAGCGCCGACCACCTGTACCTGCACTTCCGGCAGGACAATGCTCGGCAACCCCGGACGCTGCGGGCCGATCAGCACCGCCAGGTCGAAGTCCTCGTTCTTCAGCTTGCTGAGATTTTCCATCGACTCGGCGTAGCTGAATTCCATCTGGTAGTCGGGGAACACATCGATCAAGCGCCCGATCAATCGTCGGTTGAAGTCCGGGTCCAGCGTGGTGTTCAACGCCACTTTCAACGTGCGCTGTCCCGGCACCTTCAGCGCCTCGACTTTCTCTTCCATCTGCCGCGTGGCAATCAGCACTCTGTCCATATAAGGCGTCAGCTCTGTGCCTTGCGGCGTCAGCGTCAGCCCCTTGTTGGAACGGCGAAACAAGCGGAAACCGAACTGTTCTTCGACCTTGTTCAACTGCGCGGCCAGGGCCTGCACAGTCAGGCACGAATGCTCGGCTGCGGCCGACAAGGAGCCGGTCTGCACGATGCGCATGAGGTTGCGTAAGGTTCTGCTATCCATGGGTAATGCCCTCTGAAGTGGGCTGGGTATTGTTGTGTACGTGGCAGCCTGAACGGCGCCATTTGCCGGCTATATTCCTGTACCTGAGCATAGTTGTCGCGCAATTAGTAGCGAATCGATGTCCCTGCCGATGGCTGGAGGCTGACACAGGATCGGGGTTTTTGGTGACGTGGGGGTGATTGGGGTCAAAAAAAGTGCACGGTTTGGGTGCGTCTGGGCAGATTCATCAAGAGAAACGACTGACAGGGTTCACACGTTATGCCTGCACGATGAGCAGATACATCTCAGGGGAATTGGCGATTGGGCTGATAGCAGACCGGTGTCAAAGCGGATGAAATAGTAGTGAGTTACGACGGTGGAGACCCGTGTATCAACTTCACATTGACCCAAAACGAATCCCCTGACCACAATGTAGAGGTAGCGCCGATGTAGCTACAAAATCACCATGAGGTAATTGAAATGGGTGCACTACTGAAAACCACCGATGTGCGTTGCCGCATTGATGAGGATTTGAAGGCGCGTGCCACTGAGGTTTTGAACGCTTGCGGGCTCAGTATTAGTGATGCCATGCGTCTGTTTCTTCGTCAGGTCGTGGCGACCCAAGGCTTGCCCTTTGAGGTGCGCGTCCCTTCAGAGAAGACCGCCCGCGCGATGATGGAAGCACGAGATATTCGCCAGCGTTTCGACTCGATAGATGAGATGCTGAGGGCTGCCGATGGCGAAACCGGAGAAAAGACAAAAACGCGCTGAGCGGCCTAAGCAGGCTTCACAAACGTCCGAGTTCAAGAAGTCCTGGGATCGTTACGAGCGTGCCGGGCGTCGAGATATGAATGAAGTTCGTAAGGTGATGGTCATGTTGTTTTTGGGCGAACAGTTGCCTGCGGAGTATGTGGATCATGCTCTAAACGGTGATTGGACTGGATTTCGCGAGTGTCACATCGGCGGTGACTTTTTGATGATTTACGAAAACACACGCCCAGATTTGATCACCTTCGTTGACTTGGGTACTCATTCCGAACTGTTCAAATAGCGCGCACAAAAAAGCCGACATCGCTGTCGGCTTTTTTGTTGAAGTCGCTCGATATTGTGCTCCCTCAAGCAGGGGAGAAGAGGTCGCACCCGAACGCTGATTTTCAGGTCATCAACGGGGTTCCTAACGCCGGCTATCGCCACCTGATGGCAGCCGGTTTCGCGCTCTTGAGGGGATTCTCTGTCACTGAACTTCGGCTTGTCAATTCATTACACCACCTCACAAATGAAGTACCCCACCCCTACTTTTTCCCCTCCCGGCACACGCCTACATTGAGCTCCAACACCTGACCATCATCCCGAGGGCAGGTCACTGGAGTAGTCGTCATGCCATTTGTCAGCGTACGCATCACCCGCGACGGCGTTACCCGCGAGCAGAAAGCTCAGGTGATCGCCGAAATCACTGAAACCCTGGAGCGCGTCCTCAACAAACGCCCGGACCTGACCCACATCGTGATCGAAGAAGTCGACACCGATAACTGGGGCTACGCCGGCATCACCACCACCGAATACCGCCGACAGCTGGCGGAACGGGGCCAGTCATGACCCCGACCGTGACCATCGATTTCGTTTCCGACGTGGTGTGCCCCTGGTGCGCACTCGGGGCGACGGCGCTGGAGCAGGCGATCGGCAATCTGGCCGGCGAGGTTTCGGTGGAGCTGACCTACAAGCCCTTCGAACTCAACCCGGACATGCCCGCCGAAGGTGAACCGGCGGTGCAGCACCTGATGCGCAAATACGGTCGCACCGCCGAAGACGTTGCCGCCGGCAAAAAGATGCAAATCGAGCGCGGCAAGGCCATCGGTTTCGAGTTCGACCTGGAGAAACGCACGCACTTTCACAACACCTTCGATGCCCATCGATTGCTGATGTGGGCAGCGCAGGAAGGGCGGCAAGTCGTGCTGAAAAAGATCCTGCTGCGCGCTTACTTCCGCGACGGCGACAACCCCAACGATCACCCGACGCTGATCCGTCTGGCGACCGAAGCGGGGCTGGAGGCGGCGAGGGCCCGCAAGGTGCTGGCCAGCGACGAATTCGCCAGTGAAGTGCGGCAACTGCAGGCGTTTTACCGACAGCACGGGATCAACTCGGTGCCCGCGCTGATCCTGAACGGTAAGCATCTGGTCTCCGGTTCGCAATCGGTCGAGTACTACGAACAAATGCTGAAACAACTGGCTAGCGCCTGATTCAACACCCACTTATTGATTGAGGATTTCATCATGAGCAATTCGAAAAAAACCGTCGTCATCACTGGCGCCTCCCAAGGTCTGGGCGAAGGCATGGTCAAGGCCTTCCGTGAATTGGGCTACAACATCGTCGCCACTTCGCGCTCGATCAAACCGTCGAACGATCCGCAGATCCTGACCATCGCCGGCGACATCGGCGACCCGGCCACCGCTCAACGCGTGATCAGCGAAGGCGTGGCCCGCTTCGGCCGCATCGACACCCTGGTCAACAACGCCGGCATCTTCGTCGCCAAACCGTTCACCGCCTACACCCCGGACGACTACGCGGCGGTGCTGTCGGTCAACCTCAACGGCTTCTTCTACATCACCCAACTGGCCATCGCCGAGATGGAAAAACAAGGCAAGGGCCACGTGGTCAATATCACCACCAGCCTGGTCGACCACGCCATCGACGGCGTGCCCTCGGTCCTCGCGTCGCTGACCAAGGGCGGCCTCAACGCCGCCACCAAATCCCTGGCCATCGAATACGCCAAACGCGGAATCCGGGTAAACGCGGTATCGCCGGGCATCATCAAAACGCCGATGCATGGCGCGGAAACCCACGCGGCGCTGGGGGCTCTGCATCCGGTTGGGCACATGGGCGAGATCGACGATATTGCGCAGGCGGTCGTGTATCTCGATAACGCGAACTTTGTAACTGGTGAGATTCTGCATGTGGACGGCGGGCAGAGCGCTGGGCATTGATTGATGCGATAACACAAAGCCCTTTCAGTGATGCGAGGGCTTTTTTGTGGGCGACGGTTTGTGGATCGTCATCGACCAGCGCCTTGCGAAGCTCCCGCGAGTTCAAGGGGAACTCAGTGAGCCTAAGCCTGAGGATATGCTGAGAGTCGTCTATTTTGATTAGAAACAGTTACTCGTGATCGTACGGTCGGGGAAGGACGTTATGGCGCAGTATAAGAACCTGGCTGGAGATTCAGGCGTGATTGCTTATGAACTAGGGCGGGGATCAATCACGATTCAATTCGCAAAGGGTGCTTACAGAACTTATCTTTATGATTCGCTCAAGCCCGGCGCTGTGATTGTGGCAGAGCTAATACGTTTGGCTGTGGCAGGGCAAGGTTTAAACAGTTACATCAACCGTTACGTGAAGAAGAATTACGCCAGCAGATGGTAAACGGTTAAACACAGGCCGTCATAATGCCGAGAAACAACAAAGCCCCTGCATTTCTGCAGGGGCTTTGTTTTGTATGGTGCCGGCACCAGGAATCGAACCCGGGACCTACTGATTACAAGTCAGTTGCTCTACCATCTGAGCTATACCGGCGTGTGGGCGACGATTATAGCGACTCGGGTGCTTCTGTAAACCCCTGAATTCAGACTATTTTTGCGTCCTCTGCGAATCACGCCCGGCGCAGGACGTTGCGCAGTTTTTGTACAGCGCGCCAGGTGCGGCTGTTTTGCATGGCGCGCAGTTCGGCTTCGGCGTGTTCGGCGCGTTGCAGGGCGGTTTCCAGGGCCGGGTTTACCGGGTGGGCGAGGTTGTGGCCTTTGCACAGCTGGAAGTTGTCGAGGTTGCACGGTGGCAGGTCGAACGCGGGTTTGAGGTTGATGTGTTCGTTGGCGAGGAAGAAGCTGTTGAGGCCGTCGAACAGGACGTTGGTGTAGCCGGCGTCGGTCACCAGGTGTTCCCAGGTGTGGTCGCGCTCCCATGGGGTTTCGATGAGGATGATCCAGGGGCGGAAGCGGCCGAAGTCCATCCCGCGCAGGACGGTTTCTTCGTGGCCCTCGACGTCGATTTTCAGGAAGTGGATCGGCCGCTCGGCGGCGTGTTCTTCGCAGATCGAGGTCAGTGTGCGTGCGGTGACGGTGAGGCTTTGCACGTCCATGCCGAGGTTTTTGCGCTGTTGCGCAACGACCGGGTCAGCGGTGGACAGGCCGGTGTCGGGAATGCCGTAGAAGGTCAGTTGGCCCGGCTGGTCGCTGGCCACGCATTGCAGCGTGGTGTCGCGGGGGCGATGGTGGCGGAGCGCGTCGTAATAGTTCTGCATCGGTTCGACATTGATGCCCTGCCAGCCGCGATCATAAAAGGCTTTGGTGACCGAGTCGTGGATCGGGTCATTGGCGCCGACGTCGATATAAAACCCGTTTTCAAAATACTGCAGGGCGCGCCAAAGGCGAACGTCCTCGAAATTCTGTGCGTAAGAAATGAACGTCACGGTCGCTTCCTGTCGGTCGATTTTTTCTTGTTCGGGCCTGCGCTACCTGCACGGCGTAGGTCTGTATAGCAAGGGTGGCTGGCCGGCGCAATTTTCCGTTCCCTGCGTCCATGATTCGGCGGATATGTCCTTTTGCTTGGGGGCTTATGCACAACAGGCTTTGAAGAGGGCGGGCTTAGAGGGGATTTTGTGAAAGGGTTCTCATTTGGTGCGCAAATCCCTGTTTTATCGGTTTTTTATTCATGTGAACAAAAAATGACCAAGGCTGTTAGTGGCCTGAAACAGGCGCGGATATGGGATCCAAGAGAAATCCATCAACAGAGTTATCCACAGGCTGTAAAATTACGGGCGCTCGGCCAGCAGCAGTAAATTACGCGGTGTGAGCGGCGTTTCGCAGAAGGTGCCGAGACGTACGACGTATCCCTGTTCGGTGAGGAAAAGTGCCCGATCAAGATTCAGCCAAAGCTCCAGCGGGCGTCGGAACAGTCCGCGCAGCAATTCCAGGTTGCGAACTTCGGCCAACCGCTGACAACCGGCGGCTTCGAGAGCTACCCAATCCGGCGAGCCGATTGTGGATAACTCTTTCAACGCTGCCAGGTCGCAGCAGTAATCGGCGAACGGTTTGTCCAGCCATGCGCTCGGCAGCGACGGCGTCGGCAGGTATTCGTCGGTGCCGCGTACTTGCCGCTGCAGCAAATCGAAAGCCAGCCGGCGGGCCATGGAAGTGTCGCGCTGACGTCGGACACGGGCACCGGCGGTGACGGTTTCGCTCATCGGCAGGGACAGATCTTCCAGCGACAGCTGTAGGGCAGAGTGCGAGCCGGCGGAAGATAACGCCTGATACTCCGCTCGATTGATCCGGTTATAGCAGCACGGAGCGATTGCCAACTGTCGGCAACCTGCGGCGCTGGCCAGTTGCATCAGCCGCACATGCAGATCACCACAAGCGTGCAGGGCAACAGGTGTGTGTTCGGCGTTCAGCAATAAAGCGGTGTTCGCGGCGAGTACATCCTGCTCGACATGCAGTGCGTGCAACTGATGACGCTGACTCAGTGCCTGACCGCTCGCGACCAGCGCTGGATCATATTCCAGGCAAGTGAGCTGCTGATCGGCACCGAGCAGACGCCGCCCCAAATGGCCTTTACCCGAACACCAGTCCAGCCAGTGCTTCGGTTGCGCGGCAAACGACAAGCGGCTGGCGAAGGCCTCGATCTGCTGCCATTTGCGCCCCGGTACATCGACATTCAGGCGATGGCCGGCAGCTTCCAGTGAGTGTGCAGGCAACTCACCCACCGCACTCAGTTCAAGCGACAACGCTGCCAATGAAGCAAAGGGCTCGGGTGCATCCAAAAGTTCGGCAGGGTTGTTGTGGGCGTTTTCCGCCTCTTCCAGCGATCGTCCGCGTAGCCACGAAGCCAGCTCCGGGCAGGATGCTTCCCAGGGTAGATGCAGATGAGTAAACGGGCGGGGTTTCCACAGCGCCTGATGCGTTGTGAGAAATGTATCCAGTGCGGTGAAGCGGGCGAGTAAGTCCTCGCCCGTCAGCACGTAAGAAGAGTCAGCGTCCCTGGCACGCATCGACGCGCAGCCAGCGTTCCAGCAGTTTGAAACCGCGAACCAGCACGTAGGCCATCACCAGGTAGAACAAGCCGGCAGCGAAGAAGATCTCCACCGGCAGGTAAGTACGGGCAATGATCGTGCGCGCCATGCCGGTCAGTTCCAGCAGCGTCACGGTGCTGGCCAGGGCGCTGGCCTTGAGCATCAGAATCACTTCGTTGCTGTAGGCCGGCAGGCCGATGCGCGCAGCACGCGGCAGGATGATGTAGAACAGCGCTTTCGGCCGGGACATGCCCAGAGCCCGCGCCGCTTCGATTTCACCCGGCGGAATGGCCTGGATTGCGCCGCGCAGGATCTCGGCGATGTACGCCGCGGTGTGCAGCGTCATGGTCGCGGTCGCGCACCAGAACGGATCACGCAGGTACGGCCACAGCGAGCTGCTGCGTACCGCGTCGAACTGCGCCAGGCCGTAATAGACCAGGAACAGTTGAACCAGCAACGGCGTGCCACGGAAAAAGAAGATGTAGGCGTAGGGCAAAGCGCGCACGTACCACAGCTTCGAAGAGCGGGCGATGCCCAGCGGGATCGCCAGCAGCAGACCGGCGATGACTGCGATGGCCACCAGTTCCAGAGTCAGGGTCGCGCCCTGCGCCAGTTTCGGCAGCCACTTGATAATGACTTCCCAGTTCATTGAGCGCTCCTCGCGAAGCCGCGTGCGGCGCGTTTTTCCAGGAAGTGCATGCCTGTCATCGCCAGCACCGTCAGGCACAGGTACATGAGGGCGGCGACCATATAAAAGGTGAACGGCTGTTTGGACACGGTCACGCCGATCTGTGCGTGACGCATGATTTCTTCCAGGCCGATGACCGACACCAGGGCGGTGTCCTTCATCAGGATCATGAACAGGTTACCCAGACCGGGCAGGGCGATGCGCCACATCTGCGGCATGATCAGCTTGGTGAAGATCCGCCATTTCGACAGGCCCAGGGCCACACCAGCCTCACGGTGCCCTTTGGGAATGGCGAGAATCGCACCACGAAACACTTCCGTGGCGTAGGCGCCGAAGCACAGGCCCAGCGCGATGACGCCGGCGGCGAAGGCGCTGAGTTCCAGATCGGGATTGCCGAAGAACTCCCCGAGCGCGCGCATCGCATTGACCGTACCGAAGTAGATCAGCAATACCCAGAGCAATTCCGGGACGCCGCGTACCAGGGTCGAATAAGTGCCGCCAAGCCATTGCAGCGGCTTGTACGGGGAAGTCTTGGCCAGGGCGCCGAGCAGACCGAGCACCAGCCCGAGACACAGAGCCGTAAGTGCCAGTTTGACGGTCATCAGCGCACCGGCGGCGAGCGCCGGGCCGAATCCGTAGAGGTCGATAATCATGGATTTCTTTTCAAATCGCGGCAGGCAAGGCCGGGAGCCTGCACCGTCAGAGCACGGTGCAGGTCCCGCAGGTCAGGATCAGTAGATGCTGAACGGGAAGTACTTGTCGTTGATCTTCTTGTAGGTACCGTCGGCAACGATTTCCTTCAATGCGGCGTTCAGCTTCTCGCGCAGCGGGTCACCTTTGCGCACGGCGATGCCGATCTTGTCGCTTTCCACGACCGCGTTGCCCTTGAACTCGTAGTTCTTGCCTGCGTCGGTTTTCAGCCAGTCATAGTTGGCGTACTTGTCGGCCAGAATCGCGTCGACACGACCGGACGTCAGGTCCAGGTAGGCGTTTTCCTGAGTGTCATAGAGCTTGACTTCGATATCGCTACCGTAAGTGTCTTCAAGCCAGGTGCCGGCCAGGGTCGCGCGTTGCGTACCGATGATCTTGCCTTTGAGCGAGTCCTTGTCGGTTTTGAAATCGACGTTTTTCGGCGCGATGAACTGCAGCTTGTTCGAGTAGTACGGGTCGGTGAAGTCCACCGCGCCCTTGCGCTCGTCGGTGATCGACAGCGAGGAAATCAGGAAGTCGAACTTCTTGGCGTTCAGGGCCGGGATGATGCCGTCCCAGTCGGAAGTCACGACGCTGCATTCGACTTTCATCTTGGCGCACAGGGCGTCGCCGATGTCTTTGTCGAAACCGACGACCTGGCCACTGGCGTCTTTATTGTTGAACGGCGGGTAAGCGGCTTCGATGCCCATCTTCAGGGTCTCGGCCATGGCGCCGGCGCTGAACGCCAGGGAGACGGCGGCGGCCAGGAAGACCTTTTTGTAGTTCTGCATGCGGGTAGCTCCGTTAGCGGTTGCTGGACATGAATTGTTTGCAGCGCGCCGAAAGCGGGTTGTCGAACACCTGCTGTGGCGATCCTTGCTCTTCGACCAGGCCCTGGTGGAGGAATACCACTTCACTGGACACCTGACGGGCGAACCCCATTTCGTGGGTCACGAGCAGCATGGTGCGGCCTTCTTCGGCCAATGCGCGGATGACATTAAGTACTTCCTGGACCATTTCCGGGTCAAGGGCGGAGGTGGGCTCGTCGAACAGGATCACCTTGGGCTGCATCGCCAGTGTGCGGGCAATCGCCGCGCGCTGTTGCTGGCCGCCGGACAGCTGCGCCGGGTAGGCGTGGCGCTTGTCGGCGATGCCGACCTTGGCCAGCAGGGCTTCGGCGACTTCGATGGCTTCGGCCTTGCTCTGGCCGAGCACGCGGCGCGGGGCTTCGATGATGTTGTCGAGCACACTCATGTGCGGCCACAGATTAAAGTTTTGAAATACAAAACCAATCTCGGAGCGCAGGCGATTGATCTGCTTGCCGTCGGCGGCAACCAGTTCGCCATTCTTGGCGGCCTTGAGCTTGAGTTCTTCGCCGGCGACCAGGATCTGGCCCTGGTGCGGGTTTTCCAACAGGTTGATGCAACGCAGGAACGTGGACTTGCCGGAACCGGAGGAACCGAGGATCGAGATCACATCGCCGTCGCGGGCGGTCAGCGAGATGCCTTTGAGCACCTCAAGCTGTCCGTAGCGTTTGTGCAGGTTGCGGATTTCAAGCGCGGGCGTGGCCTCAGCCATGTGCGTTCCTCATATATGTTGCGCTCCAGCTGTTGGTTGGCCTTCCTGGCGAGGCGGCCAAGCTAGCATAGCGTTTCAATGGCAGCCAACAGCGCTACGAGCGGTAAACGGATGGCGTGTGGCAGGTTGTCGCATCAGCGCAGCAGACTGTCGCCCCGTCAACAACCGAACGGGCGTTTGACGTTGATTCCCGTGGGTGTCGCGTAAAAAAAGGCGCGATGTTGCCACCTTTGGCGGGGTGTTGGAAGCGCTATCCGGCCGAACGTTCCTCATTCGCCCTTTTATTGTGCATCCCGCACTTTTTCAGTGTGTTTCTGGTGCGCCCGTTCGTTTTGAAAAGTGAGTCGCAGGGTAACGCTTTGGCGAAAGGCCAGTATTCTCAAGGACTTGCGATGACTGTCCGGTCGTACTGAAAACCGCGGGCCAGAAGACTTTGAAACATTTTGGCGCAATTATTGCGTGCAGAATCTGGAACGCCCCGTTGGATTCTTTTTACGAGAAGGAACGCCAGACGGGCCGGACGCAATCGCTTTCCTCGCAAAGGTAGTTCCAATGAGCAGTACCCAAAGCTCCAATGGCCTCGAACAGGGGCTCAAACCGCGTCATGTGACCATGCTGTCGATCGCCGGTGTGATCGGTGCAGGTCTGTTCGTCGGCTCCGGCCACGCGATCGCCGCCGCCGGCCCGGCCGTGCTGCTGGCCTACGCCGCTGCCGGCATGCTGGTTGTGCTGGTCATGCGCATGCTCGGCGAAATGGCCGTTGCCTCGCCGGATACCGGCTCCTTCTCGACTTATGCCGACCGCGCCATCGGTCATTGGGCCGGTTTTACCATCGGCTGGTTGTACTGGTGGTTCTGGGTTCTGGTGATCCCGCTGGAGGCCAACGCCGCCGCGACCATCCTGCATGCCTGGTTCCCGAGCGTGGAGATCTGGGCCTTCGCGCTGATCATCACCATGCTGCTGACGGTGACCAACCTGTTCAGCGTAAAAAACTACGGTGAGTTCGAATTCTGGTTCGCCCTGCTCAAAGTCGTGGCGATCATCGGTTTCATCATTCTGGGTGTGGCGGCGATTTTCGGTTTCCTGCCGAACAGCCAGGTGAGCGGTGTGTCGCACATTTTTGACACCCAGGGCTTCCTGCCAAACGGCCTGGGCGCTGTATTGGGCGCGATCCTGACCACCATGTTTTCCTTCATGGGTACCGAGATCGTGACCATCGCGGCCGCGGAATCGAAGAACCCTGGCAAGCAGATTTCCAAGGCCACCAACTCGGTGATCTGGCGGATCGGTTTGTTCTACCTCGTATCGATTTTCATCGTCGTGGCCCTGGTGCCATGGAACGATCCAGCGCTGGCCAGCCTTGGCTCCTACCAGACTGTGCTTGAGCGCATGGGCATCCCGAACGCCAAGATGATCGTCGATATCGTGGTGCTGGTCGCTGTGACCAGTTGCCTGAACTCGGCGCTGTACACCTCTTCGCGCATGCTGTTCTCCCTCGGCAAACGTGGCGATGCCCCGGCCATGGCGACCCGCACCAACAAGAGCGGCACCCCTTACTGGGCGGTGATGCTGTCCACAGGCGCAGCGTTCCTGTGCACCTTCGCCAACTACGTGGCTCCGGCTGCGGTGTTCGAGTTCCTGTTGGCCAGCTCCGGCGCCATCGCGCTGCTGGTGTACCTGGTGATCGCGATTTCGCAACTGCGCATGCGTAAGCAGCGCATGGCTCGCGGTGAAAAAATCGTCTTCAGCATGTGGCTGTTCCCGGGCCTGACCTACGCGGTGATCGTGTTCATCGTGGCGGCCCTGACCATCATGTTGTTCCAGGACGCCCACCGCGTGGAAATCCTCGCGACGGGCCTGCTGAGCCTGGTAGTTGTTGCGACCGGCATGCTCGTGGCGCGTCGTCGCAAGGCAGAAAAGCGTGGTGCGGTGGTGTTGAACTGATCCGGATCGCGTAATGCAAAACGGCCGCTGTCAGCGATGACAAGCGGCCGTTTTTGTTTGCGGGCGAGGTTTATTCGCTCTTCTCTTCAGGCGCTTCGAGCGACTGGCCGTAAGTATCCAGTGCCATCCCGAAATCGGTGATGAACTGCGGCTCGCTCAACCAGGCCTGGGCTGTCTCGCGATCCATGCCATCGGCCCACATGCGATAGTCGATCAGCATGTCGGCGGCCAGGTGGGTGGCGGCCATGCCTTCGTCGTCGGCGTTTTCCATGTCCAGCAGTTCAGGATGGTCGACGATGATGAACGCCAGCTCGCGCAGCAGGGTCAGCAGCATGTCGTTGCGGCTGACGGCTTCGGCGTCGCGCATCTTGCTGAACATCGCCAGGGTGTATTCCGGGATCGGCTCGGCCAGGTGACCGAGGTCATCGTCCAGGGCCAGGGGTTTGCGGCCGACCATGCGGATCTGCTTGGCCTTGGCCTTGGCGCGTTTGGCGCGTTTCTGTTGCTTGTTCAGGGATGCCATGGGAACTCAGTCTTTCTGTTGGGTTTGTGCGGCGATCGCGTCGGACGCGGCCACATAGTCTTTCTGGAAGTCAGGCGACTCGATCCACGCCAGGGCACCGGCCTCGTCGGTCTCGGTGGACCACTGGCGGTACTCGATCAGTGCGGCGAGGATGAAATCCATCGCGCCTTCTTCACCTTCCTGTTCATACACCAGCTCCAGCAGCGGGTCCTCAAGGAATGCCGTGCACATGGCCTGCTGGCTGATCTTCTCGGCGTCGATCATTTTCTTGAACAGTTCGGTCAGGTCCACCGACTCGAAATCGATGCGGTCGTCGTTCGGGTCCAGTTCGACCGGTGCCTCGGCGCGTTTGGTGCGGTTCTGCCTGGCCTTGGTCTTGGCCCGGGCGGCGCGTTTTTGCTGCTTGTTGGCGGAAGCCATGGTGTGTGTTCCGTGATGCGTTGGAGGGGACTCAACTGCGCGGCACTTGCCGCCCCGGTGTATCGGGGGCCAGTGCGCCGGTCTGCAGCCAGGTCAGCGCGATGGGCCATAGTGTGGCTTGGTATGCGCTGCGAAAAAAGGCGAAATGTCCGACTTCTTGTTCGCCGATGTCCTGCGGCTCGATTCGCAGGTGGGTCTTTTGCGCGTTGTGGAAGTAATCGAGCAGGCGTTCGATGGCGGGAATCGTGCCGTAGGGATCGTCGCTGATGCTGATTGCCAGGGCTTTGGCCCGGACGTTGGCGAAGGGCAAGTCGGCGATTGTTCTACCGCTCGGGCGCCGCTCATAACGTGCGTCGGGCGTGCTCCAGTCGCGGACCACGCCAGCGGGCGTGTCTTCCAGCCAGCCAAGTCGCTTGCCCGGAAAATAGCCACAGAACAGCGTGACCAGCGGCATCAGCAGGTGCCATTTGCCGAACATCCGCCAGCGGTGCTCGGGCGCGTAATCGCGCCAGTAAGCGAACTGCGCGCCGACCGTCACCAGTCGTCGGATCAGATGTCCGGATGCCCCCAGGCCTGCTGCACAGCCACCGAAACTGTGCCCGACCACATCGATCGGCTGACCGGGAAACTCCCGCTGTGCTCGTTTGAGAATCGCCTCGAAATCCAGCGCGCCCCAATCCGTCCATGAAGCCTGCAAATGCCTCATCGACTTTGGCCGCGACTCACCAATGCCCCGGTAGTCGTAAATGATCACGTCGAAGCCGTTGGCGAACAGATACGCCGCGAAGCGCGAGTAGTGGCGGCAGCGCACGGACGTGGCGGCGTTGATGATCACCAGCGGGCGCTGTGGATCAGGAGACGCGTGACGCCAGGTGAAACCGCCGAGCAAATAGCCGTCGGCGGCGGGCTCGTGGAAGGGCTCGCTTTCCGCTGACAGCTGACTGAGTGGCAGTGTCGCGCTTTGTAGGTTCATGGCGATCCAGACTTTCGGGGACGGTTCGAGGATGAACTTCAAGCGGGTGGGTATGCAACGAATCGGAACGCAGTGAGTACCAAATGTGCAGGTTGATCAGGCAATCGCTAATTCGAGACGCAATGCGGCGCGAATCGTTGGTGGAGTTTTCTGTAGTCCTTTTCGTATCTACCGCAACTCCCAATCGTTCTAAAACTCACCTCACGAGACAAAATCTAAAAAGAGGTAACGATTGGGTTCCGCGAGAGCCCGGGAGTCGTCCTCATGAAACGCGTTCTTAAATTCGTGCTGCCCGTTGCCGCTGCGGCGGTGTTGCTGTTTCCGCTCATGACGCAGGCTGCAAGTCTGGAGCCGATCGACAATTCCGCTGTGCAGGCTCAGCAGCAAGAGCAAAACGGTATTCGCTATCTGGCCGGCGGGATTGGCCTGGATGAGTCGAAAGCCATTCAGCAATCCGCTGGCTACAACCTGCACATGACCTTCGCCGTCGGCATGCAAAACCTGTACACCGCCGATGTCGATGTGATGATCCAGAAAGCCCCCGGCCAAACCGTGCTGACGCTGAATCAGACCGGGCCATTGGTGTATGTGCAGTTACCGCCCGGCAAGTACACGGTCGTCGCTACCCGCAATGGTGAAACGCGTCGGGATGCGGCCGAAATAGGCGGCGGTGCAGCGCGCAATCTGGTGTTCCACTGGAACGACAACAGCTAGGGACGTTGCCGGTCGCGCCGGGATGGCGCGACCGTTGCCGATGCGTCCCTGAATCAGGCCGTCATCAAATCGCAGGCATAAAAAAACCCTGAATCTTGCGATTCAGGGTTTTCGGTATTTGGTGCCCAGAGACGGAATCGAACCGCCGACACGGGGATTTTCAATCCCCTGCTCTACCGACTGAGCTATCTGGGCAACGGGGCGCATTAAAAGGGTTTTTCGGATTTACGTCAACGACTTTTTTAAAATTTCTTAAATTAATTCCGTCGCTTACGAAATCCGGGGGTTATTCGGCCGGTGGAACGTAGCCTTCGGCCTGGGCGTATTCCTCGCCGGAGAAGTACTTGTCCATTTCGCCCTGCAGATATTTGCGGTCTTCGGCGTTCATCATGTTCAGGCGTTTTTCGTTGATCAGCAGGGTCTGGTGTTTCTGCCAGTCGGCCCAGGCCTTGGCCGAGACGTGTTCGAAGATGTCCTGGCCCTTGGCGCCCGGGTACGGCGGGCGCTCCAGACCTTCGAGTTGTTCTTTGTACTTGCGGCACATTACGGTGCGGGTCATGTCGACTCTCCTGCATTCAAGACGGCGGCCGCGCGTTCGAGCAAGGTCTTGACCGGGGCGGCGAGGCCCAGGCGCGGCGGGGTGGCGAGGTTATACCAGAGCCAGTCGGCCTCGGCCACGTGACCGCCGGCTTCCTGCACCTGAACCAGCCAGGGTTCGATGGACAGCTGGAAATGGCTGAAGGTGTGGACAAGGCTCGGCAGCGCCTGCTGCTCGCCCAGTTCCAGCGAGTGCTGCGCGGCGAGGTGTTGCAGGTCGTCGAGGTCGTCGAGTTCCGGCAGGCTCCACAAACCGCCCCACAATCCGCTGGATGGGCGACGATAAAGCAGAATCGCGCCGTCCTCGTTGGCCAGCAGCGGCATCAGCGTGCGCTTCTGCGGGATGGCCTTGCGCGGCTTGGGGATCGGGTAACGCGTTTCCAGGCCGAGCATGTGCGCTTCGCAGCCCTTCTTCAGCGGACACAGCAGGCAGCTCGGCTTGCTGCGGGTGCACAGCGTGGCACCCAGATCCATCATCGCCTGGGTGTAGGCGTTGACCCGATCCTGCGGCGTGAAGCGCTCGGCGTTGGCCCACAGTTGTTTGGCGACCTTCGGCTCGCCGGGGTAGCCTTCCTGTGCGGTAAAGCGCGCGAGCACCCGTTTGACGTTGCCGTCGAGGATTGGCGCGCGCAGGCCCATGCTGATGCTGGCAATCGCGCCAGCAGTGGACAGGCCGATGCCCGGAAGATCCGTGAGTTTCTCGACATCGCGGGGAAATTCGCCGCCGTACTGGCTGACGACGATCTTCGCGGTCTTCTGCAGATTGCGCGCGCGGGTGTAGTAACCCAGGCCCGTCCACAGGTGCAGCACTTCGTCCTCCGGCGCTTCGGCCAGGGCTTCGACCGTCGGCAGCGCGGCCATGAACCGGTCGAAGTAATTGAGCACGGTGCTGACCTGGGTCTGCTGCAACATGATCTCGGACACCCACACCCGATACGGGTTGATGTTCTGTTGCCAGGGCAAATCATGGCGGCCGTGACGGTCGAACCATTCCAGCACCGCCGTGGAAAACTGCTCCGCTCTCATCGCTTGAACAGCCCCTTCAATGCGTTTTTCAATTCAGGGCTGACTTTGTCGCCCAGTTTCTCGTCGATTTTTTCGCTGAGCTTGTCGCCGGCCAATTTGGTCGCGACCTGGCCGAGGCGCTCGTTATCCACACGACAAGCCTTGGCGCCGAGCTCCAGCGGGCCACGGCAGCGCAGCGGCCACTCGATGCCGACGAATTTCTCGCCGACCTGGCAGGCCGGGTCCGGCATGGCGCTGGTATCGCCTTCGACGATGATGCCGACGCGATAGTCCATACCCAGCACTTTCAGGTCGATGTCGCCGTCACCGTTGACGGTCATGCCAGGGATGCGCACTTTCAGGTCCGGGTTGTTGGCCACACCGTTGCGCAAGGTCAGGTTGCCCTTGAGTTCCTGGAACGGCGTGTCCTTGCCCCGCGGTTCGCCGCTCAGGGATTTGCGGTTGAGGGTGGCGATGCCTTTGCACAGTTGCTGTTCGAGGTTGGCATTGAGCAACACGCCGTTGTTGATCACGAAACTGGCGTTGCCGTTGAGGGTGTCGATCAGCGCCTGCTGGCTGTTCCCGCTACCGGTGACGGTGCTGGTGAGGTTCACCAGGCCTTTGACCGGCGGGTTCTTGCCCTGGCTTTCGAGGATTTTTTCCACCGGCACGCGGTTGATCCGGGTTTGCAGATTCAGTACCGGCGCGGTCTGGCGCACGTCCAGCGTGCCCTTGGATTCGAAGTCGCCGTTGTACAGCTCGCCGCGCAGGTTCTCCAGAGTCAGCAGGCCGCCCTGGCCGGTGGCTTTCAGTGCGGCGTTCTGGATCGGTAATTTATCGAGGGTCAACTGGCCGAAGGTCAGGTCGGCGTTCACGTCCAGTTTGCTCAGGCGCTCCACCGGGAACAGTCGCTCGGTGCTCCAGGCACTTTTGCTCGGTTTGTCCGGCAGCGGGGTGCTGCCGGCGCCGGCCATGGCATCGGCTTCGGTGCTGGCGACTTCGGTCTGGCGTGCCTGAGTGGCGCTGGCGGCTTTTTCCGATTTCGGCGGCAGGTAGCGGTCGACGTTGAAGGTGTCGGCCTTGAGGATCGCTCGCAGCGATTGCCTGGCGAAGTCTTCGACGGCGATGCGGCCGCTGAAGTTGCTGTCGTCGAGTTTCAGGTTGATGTTGTCCAGCGCCAGGCTGGTCGGTGTGGCAGCGACACGGCTGACCAGCTCGACCTT
This sequence comes from Pseudomonas fluorescens, assembly GCF_012974785.1. Classification (GTDB taxonomy): domain Bacteria; phylum Pseudomonadota; class Gammaproteobacteria; order Pseudomonadales; family Pseudomonadaceae; genus Aquipseudomonas; species Aquipseudomonas fluorescens_BT. Next base: position 356,930 of record NZ_CP027561.1, read on the forward strand.
GCTCAGGCTGCCTTCGGCCATGGCCGGCAGGGTCTGGCCGATGCTGTCGACGAACTTCGCCAGATCGAACTGGGCGATGGAAATCGCGCCAGTGATCTGCGGCGTCTTGTCGAGATCGTTGGCCTTCAGCTCGCCCAAGGCGCGCAACTGGTTGGCGGAAATCTTGATCCCGGTCCATTCGGCGACGTTTGCAGCCTTGTCGAGCAACATCTGCCCCTGGGCGGAGAACGTCATGGCTTTGCCCTGCAGGGGATCACCGGTCAGTTCGCCGGACAGCTTCAGGTCTTCGAACTTGTAACGTTGCAGGGCGCGCTCGATGCGCAGCTCACCATTGAGCTCGGTGCGCACTCGCAGCACGGGCTGATTGGTGCTGAGGAATGCCGTGGCTTTGAGCGGAATGTTGGTCGAGTCGTGTACCGCGCCGGTGCTCAACTGGATGCTTTCGGCGCTGAACTGCTTGCCGGTCTGCTCGTCGTTGTATTCAACGCGGGCGTTGTTGACGGTCAGGCTGTCGATGTCGAGGCGAATCGGCTGCGGCGGTTTTTCCGGCTGGGCAGGTGTTTCGGCGACCGGTTCGCCAGCGGCAACAGGCGGGGTGCTGCCCGGCGCGGGCGCTGCAGCCGGCAGCTTGCCGATGTCTTCCCAGTTGCCGTGACCGTTCTTGTCACGGTTCAGGCGCAGGTTCAGACCTTCGACACGCACATCACTCATCTGCACTTCACGGCGCAGCAACGGCAGCACGCGTACCGACAGGCCGAGCATCTGCAGATCGGCATACGGTTCGTCAGGCTTGATCAGGGTGGCGACGCTGGCCTCGTGCAATTCCAGGCCGAGCCATGGGAACAGGCTCCAGCCGATATCGCCATTGAGCGTCAGCTCGATGTGGGCCTTGTCGCGGGCTATCTGGCGGATCTCGTCTTTGTAGTCGTTGGGATCGAAGAAGTGGGTCAGGGCGAAGCCCGCCGCCACAATGATCAGCAACAGCCCGAGAAGTACCAGACCCAGGATTTTGCCGAACGCTTTCATGGGCGAGTCCTTGTAGTTAGTCGAATTCATAATTTAGCCGGGGAGTATAGCGCTGCATGACCCTGTGCTGGTGCGGTGTCCAGAGGAACCTGTCGATCCGCGGCGTGCAGCGCTTCGACAACGGTCGGCGGGAGGGTTCCCCGGTCATCTGAGATCAGATGACTCAAAAAAGGTGATATCAGTTTGGTTTTTCTGTCACGTGCAGATGGTAACCTTCGCCCGTTCGTCCGTCCCTCTGCGACTTTTGGTCGCGCTTCAAGGAGCTCCACCCACCAACACGGTCATGCCTGCGTGCATAAAGGCCGGGGGTGAGCAGTGGCTGGCGAACGCATACTAATAATTGGGGGATACACAATGAGCACGAGCATCACGGCGGACGGCCTCAGCGCCGCCCAGCCTGCGTTCCTGTCCAAGGAACGCATCATCGCCAAGCCCGGTTTCAACCGCTGGCTGGTCCCACCGGCCGCACTGGCCATTCACCTGTGCATCGGCATGGCCTATGGCTTCTCGGTGTTCTGGTTGCCGCTGTCCAAGGCGCTGGGCGTGACCGCTCCGGTGGCTTGCGCACCGGACATGAGCTTCATCGCACAAGTCTTCTCGTCGCAATGCGACTGGCCGATCTCCATGCTCGGCTGGATCTACACCCTGTTCTTCATCTTCCTCGGCTGCTCGGCTGCAATCTGGGGTGGCTGGCTCGAACACGCAGGACCACGCAAGGCCGGTGTGGTATCGGCACTGTGCTGGTGCGGCGGTCTGCTGATTTCGGCGTTGGGTATTTATACCCACCAGATATGGCTGATGTGGATCGGCTCCGGCGTGATCGGCGGTATCGGTCTGGGCCTGGGCTACATCTCGCCGGTCTCGACCCTGATCAAGTGGTTCCCGGACAAGCGCGGCATGGCCACCGGCATGGCGATCATGGGCTTCGGTGGCGGCGCGATGGTCGGTGCGCCGCTGGCAACCGCTTTGATGAGCCATTTCGCTTCGCCGACGGGCGTGGGCGTATGGCAGAGCTTCGTCGCCATGGCCGCGATCTACTTTGTGTTCATGATCGGTGGTGCGCTGGCTTACCGCGTGCCGCCGACCGGCTGGAAGCCTGAAGGCTGGGCCGCGCCGGCGAAGAAAGCCTCGAATGCGATGATCACCCACCGTCACGTTCACGTGAATGTGGCGTGGAAAACCCCGCAATTCCGTCTGGTGTGGCTGGTGCTGTGCCTGAACGTGTCGGCGGGTATCGGCATCCTCGGCATGGCATCGCCCCTGTTGCAGGAAGTGTTCGGCGGCAAGCTGCTGGGCAACGATCTGCCGTTCGGTCAGCTGGACGCCGGTCAACTGGCGTCCATCGCTGCGATTGCGGCAGGCTTCACCGGTCTGCTGAGCCTGTTCAACATCGGCGGTCGGTTCTTCTGGGCGTCGTTCTCGGACTACCTGGGTCGCAAGAACACTTACTTTGTGTTCTTTGCACTGGGTTTTGCGCTGTACGCACTGATCCCGAACCTCGGTCACCTGGGCAACGTTGCGCTGTTCGTGGCGGCGTTCTGCATCATCCTGTCGATGTACGGCGGTGGTTTTGCGACCGTTCCAGCGTACCTGGCCGACCTGTTCGGCACGCAAATGGTCGGTGCGATCCACGGTCGTCTGCTGACTGCCTGGGCTGCCGCTGGCGTGCTGGGTCCGGTGCTGGTGAACTACCTGCGTGAGTATCAACTGAGCATCGGCGTTGAACGCGCCGCCGCTTACGACATCACTTTGTACATCCTCGCCGGCCTGCTGGTGCTGGGTTTCCTGTGCAACCTGCTGGTGCGTCCGGTGGCGGACAAGTACTTCATGACCGACGCCGAACTGGCCGCCGAACAGGCGCTGGGTCACGACAAGGGTGCTGACAGCAGCACTGTGCTGGAGTGGAAAGCCGCGCCGGGCAGCAAGCCGTTGGCAATCGCTGCGTGGCTGGTGGTGGGGATTCCGTTGGCGTGGGGTGTGTGGGTGACCCTGCAGAAGACGGCGGTTCTTTTCCACTAAGACGCTAAAGTTGCCGGCCTGAAATCTCAGGCCGGCACCAAATCCTGTGGGAGCGAGCCTGCTCGCGATGGCGGTCTGACAGTCGACAGTGATGTTGAATGTACGGCCCTCATCGCGAGCAGGCTCGCTCCCACATTTGTTTTGTGCTGTCCGAAATAGCTTGTATGCACATGTCTATCCCCGACAGCACGGGGTTCTATCCGTCAGTCATTCCACCTCTCGTGTTTCTGTTTCGGCCCCGCGCCCCTATAATGGCTGCCTTTTTCGCCCAATGATTTTGCGGAGCTGGTGATGGCCGAACGTAAGGCGTCTGTCGAGCGCGACACTCTGGAAACCCAGATCAAAGCCTCGATCAACCTTGATGGCACCGGAAAGGCCCGATTCGATATCGGTGTTCCTTTTCTTGAGCACATGCTGGATCAGATCGCCCGTCACGGGTTGATCGACCTGGATATCCAATGCAAGGGCGATCTGCATATCGACGACCACCATACCGTGGAAGACGTCGGTATCACCCTCGGCCAGGCCTTCGCGCAAGCCATCGGCGACAAAAAAGGCATCCGTCGCTACGGCCACGCCTACGTGCCGCTCGACGAAGCGCTGTCGCGTGTGGTCATCGACTTCTCCGGCCGCCCGGGCCTGCAGATGCATGTGCCGTACACTCGCGCCACCGTTGGTGGCTTCGACGTCGACCTGTTCCAGGAATTCTTCCAGGGCTTCGTCAACCACGCGCTGGTCAGCCTGCACATCGACAACCTGCGCGGCACCAACACTCACCACCAGATCGAAACCGTGTTCAAGGCTTTCGGCCGCGCGCTGCGCATGGCCGTCGAGCTGGATGACCGCATGGCCGGCCAGATGCCTTCGACCAAGGGCGTGCTGTAATGCAGACCGTCGCGGTAATCGATTACGGCATGGGCAACTTGCACTCGGTGGCCAAGGCCCTCGAGCACGTTGGCGCCGGCAAGGTGCTGATCACCAGCGATGCGGACGTGATCCGCGAAGCCGACCGTGTGGTTTTCCCCGGTGTCGGGGCGATTCGCGATTGCATGGCGGAGATCCGTCGCCTCGGTTTCGACTCGCTGGTACGTGAAGTCAGCCAGGATCGTCCGTTCCTCGGCATCTGCGTCGGCATGCAAGCCTTGCTCGACAGCAGCGAAGAGAACGACGGCGTCGACTGCATCGGCCTGTTCCCGGGCGCGGTGAAGTTCTTCGGCAAAGACCTGCATGAAGACGGCGAGCACCTGAAAGTCCCGCACATGGGCTGGAACGAAGTGAAGCAGTCGGTGGATCACCCGCTGTGGCACAACATTCCGGACCTGGCGCGTTTCTACTTCGTGCACAGTTACTACATCGCCGCGGGTAATCCGCGGCAGGTGGTCGGCAGCGGTCATTACGGCGTCGATTTTGCCGCGGCGCTGGCCGAAGGTTCGCGTTTCGCCGTGCAGTTCCACCCGGAGAAGAGCCATACCCATGGCCTGCAATTGCTGCAGAACTTCGCGGCGTGGGACGGTCGCTGGTAAATGGCTGCCAAGAAAAAACCGCCGATCCTGACCCTCACACCCGAGCAGGAAAGCGAGGCCAGCCGCAAGATCCAGCGGTTCATGGAGGATCGTTTCGAACTGGACCTGGGTTCATTCGAGGCGGCGGAAATTCTTGAGCTGTTTACCCGCGAAATTGCTCCGCACTATTACAACAGGGCGATTTTCGATGTGCAGACCCACCTCAAGGAGCGGTTTGAAAGCATCGAAAGCGACCTGTGGGCGCTCGAGAAAAACTGATTTCCGAGCCAAGCTGAACATTCAAATTTGAAGGTTTGCCAGATGCTGATTATTCCCGCTATCGATCTCAAAGACGGTGCCTGCGTACGTCTGCGCCAGGGCCGCATGGAAGATTCCACAGTGTTCTCCGATGATCCGGTGAGCATGGCTGCCAAGTGGGTGGAGGGCGGTTGCCGCCGTCTGCATCTGGTCGATCTGAACGGCGCTTTCGAAGGCCAGCCGGTCAACGGTGAAGTGGTGACCGCGATCGCCAAGCGCTACCCGACCCTGCCGATCCAGATCGGCGGCGGCATCCGTTCGCTGGAGACCATCGAGCACTACGTCAAGGCGGGCGTGAGCTACGTGATCATCGGCACCAAAGCGGTGAAAGAGCCTGCGTTCGTCGCCGAGGCCTGCCGCGCCTTCCCGGGCAAGATCATCGTCGGCCTCGACGCCAAGGACGGTTTTGTCGCCACCGACGGCTGGGCTGAAATCAGCAAAGTGCAGGTCATCGACCTGGCCAAGCAGTTCGAAGCCGACGGTGTGTCCTCGATCGTTTATACCGACATTGCCAAAGACGGCATGATGCAGGGCTGCAACGTACCGTTCACCGCTGCGCTGGCTGCTGCCACGAAGATCCCGGTGATCGCTTCCGGCGGCATTCACAACCTGGGTGACATCAAGTCGCTGCTCGACGCCAAGGCGCCGGGCATCATCGGCGCCATCACCGGCCGGGCGATCTACGAAGGCACTCTCGACGTCGCCGAAGCGCAAGCTTTCTGCGACTCGTACCAAGGCTGAGGACTGACCATGGCGCTGGCCAAACGCATCATCCCTTGCCTGGACGTGGACAACGGCCGGGTCGTCAAAGGTGTGAAGTTCGAGAACATCCGTGACGCCGGCGATCCGGTGGAAATTGCCCGTCGCTATGACGAGCAGGGTGCCGACGAGATTACCTTTCTCGACATCACCGCCAGCGTCGATGGCCGTGACACCACACTGCACACCGTCGAGCGCATGGCCAGCCAGGTGTTCATCCCGCTGACCGTCGGCGGCGGCGTGCGGACCGTGCAGGACATCCGCAACCTGCTCAATGCCGGTGCGGACAAGGTGTCGATCAACACCGCTGCCGTGTTCAATCCTGAATTCGTCGGCGAAGCGGCGCAGCATTTCGGCTCGCAATGCATCGTCGTCGCCATCGACGCGAAGAAGGTCTCCGGCCCGGGCGAAACCCCGCGCTGGGAGATCTTCACCCACGGCGGTCGCAAGCCGACCGGTCTCGACGCCGTCGAGTGGGCAAAGAAAATGGAAGGCCTGGGTGCCGGTGAAATCCTCCTGACCAGCATGGATCAGGACGGCATGAAAAACGGCTTCGACCTCGGCGTGACCCGCGCCATCAGCGATGCGCTGGGCATTCCGGTGATCGCATCCGGCGGCGTCGGCAACCTGCAGCACCTGGCTGACGGCATCCTCGAAGGTCACGCCAGCGCGGTGCTGGCGGCGAGTATTTTCCACTTCGGCGAATACACCGTTCAAGAAGCCAAGGCCTATATGGCTCACCGCGGCATCGTAATGCGTTAGGCTCTGCGCGAAAACTGCCTGCGCGACGATCATGCTGCGTTAAAAACAGGCTCGGAATGCTCATGTAGGTCCCCTACACTCCGCTTCCTCGCCTGTTTTTGCCTTGCCTGATCGCCGCTCGGCGAGTTTTCACGCAGACCCAAAACAATACAGGCCAGTGGACAGCATGGCGTACCCAAGGCACTCTTGGGCACGCCATGGATTTCGGTAGCCCGACATGATCAAACGCCTGCTTCTCGTCCTCGCCAGTGCCTCCGTGTTGTTGATCAACACCGGGTACGCCGAAGAAAGTCCCGACACCGATCTGGTGCTCCTCACCGAAAACTTCCCGCCGTACAACATGGCGAAGAACGGCAAGAATTTCGCCCAGGACGAAAACATCAATGGCATTGCCACGGACATCGTGCGCGAGATGTTCAAACGTGCCGGCATCACCTACAGCCTGACTCTGCGCTTCCCCTGGGAGCGGGTCTACAAGCTGGCGCTGGAGAATCCCGGTTACGGTGCGTTCGTCATGGCGCGGCTGCCGGATCGCGAAAAACTGTTCAAGTGGGTCGGCCCGATCGGCCCGGACGACTGGGTCATGCTGGCCAAGGCCGACAGCAAGATCACCCTCGAAACCCTCAATGATGCGCGCAAGTACAAGATCGGCGCCTACAAAGGCGATGCGATTGCCGAGACGTTGACCAAACAGGGGCTGAAGCCGGTGGTGGTGCTGCGTGATCAGGACAACGCCAGAAAGCTTGTCAGCGGCCAGATTGACCTGTGGGCCACTGGTGATCCTGCCGGGCGCTATCTGGCTCGACAGGATGGCGTGACCGGATTGAAAACCGTGCTTCGCTTCAACAGCGCCGAGCTGTACCTGGCGCTGAACAAGGACGTGCCGGATGCAACCGTTGCCCGGTTGCAGGCTGAGCTGGATCAGATGCGCAAGGAAGGCGTGGTCGACGAGATCATGGGGCAGTATTTGTAACGACTCCTTCCTCTGTCGTCGGCTGTGGGGCGAGACCGATATCGTGGCTGTCACGGTCTGAATGGCTTTCGCTTGAAGGTGGCTCTGTCGCCAATTGCGGAGTGAAGGTCAGCGTGCTGTCGGTTTCTGGCGGATACTCGGTCAAGTAAAGGCTTTCATCATCGGTGTAACTCATGCTCACCGCTACATGAGTGCCGTCCGTGCGCCTCAACGTATAGAGACTTTGTACCTGGTAGATCGCCACGGCCTTGTTTTTGGCAGCCATGGCGACGATGTCCAGTGGGCGGGATTCATTCCAGCCGTCGGGTGATGTCTCGCAGTAGGTAAAGTCCTTGTACAAATGCGCCGAGTAGCGGATGGCACGGCCTGCGCCCGAAGGCATCGCTGGCCACGCTTTCGACACTTCGATAGAGGTGAGGCGACTGAAAATCTGCTGCATCTGCGGGTTCTGGGCACGAATTGCTTTCCACTTGAACGGCCGTGGCAGATCACTCGTGTTGTGACCGTGTCCCACCAGTACATACTGATCCGAGCGTTCCAGATGGTAGAACGGGGAGGTAGATAATTGCTCGCCAGGAGACAGATGATCGGTTACCGCGAACCACGGAATTCGCACGGTCTGTGTGACCTTGGCCGGTGCCAGTTCCGGGGGCGCTCCATACCCCGAGAGTTTCGGAGCCTCGGGTGCCGGTACTGACTGCCGGGGAATCTGCATTCGCAACGCATAGGCGATGGAGTTCACAGGTCTGGAGTGGCTCTGGACACCGAAGAATGTGCCCGGAGCAAAATAGATTTCGCCTTCGGCTGCCTGCGGAGGATCGATGTGCCAGGCGCTGAAGTTCTGTCTTGCGCCACTGCCTTTATCGTCCCAGATCAAATGGCCGACGGTCGTGGCGATGACCAGATCTTCCCGCACGCAGCGGATCGCATTGAGTAATGGCTTGTCGCGACCATTGGAGCAGACAAGTCCCATGGCCACGTAGCCGGAAGGAGGGATCGGGCGCCACACCGTGCAGTCGGCGGCGGCTCCGGAGTTGGAGTCCCTCCAGACTTTTTCATAGTCCGTGGGCGGGCTGAGTGCTTTGCTTCGGGAGGCGTCGTCACCTTGCAGCTCACCTTCACAGACGACGGCCACGATTCTGTTTCCGTTGATATTTTCATATCCGGTCACGGCCAGATCCCCAAGCGGGAAGTACCCCGGCAGCAGGTCAGGGGCGGGGGTCGGGCGCCAAAAGCTTCCAACCGAGGAGCCGGAGCCTCGGCTGTCCCAGATCCGATGGAATTCGCTGGTGAAATTGATCAGCAGATTGCCGAACCGGATCGGTTCCATTCGCTGCGCGGGTAATGTGTTGCTGTCGATGCCTGTCATAGTCAGTCCTGAAGTTTGAAAGGCGACTCACAAGAGTCGCTAACCATTGCAGGGCTGACTATCCAGACGCGGGCGAGTCGTCAGGCAATAACTATGTGTAGCGGTTGTATCAGGGCGTTTATCGGTAGACACCGTTTTTGCCGTGCGCGGTCGTAGCGCGATTGCTGCGCACGCTGATCATCTGCTTGATGTCGATCCACTCGATGCCTTGAGCTTTCAACTTAGGCAGTTCTCGCTCCAGCACGGCCAGGGTCTGTGGATAAGGATGGCCGATCATTACCGCCGAACCCTGTTTGCGCGCCAGATTGATTGCGGTCTGCAACTGGGTGTAGATCGCCGCTTCGGTGCGCTCGTCATCGAGAAACACGTCCCGGGAAACACTTGCCAGATCGATCTTCTGTGCCTGTTGCGCAGCGACGGTCTGGGCACTGGTGCGGCTGTCGACGAAGAACTTGTGACGGCGCTGCAGTTCACCCATCAACCAAGCCATCGCCACCGGTTGCGCCGTCATGCGGCTGCCCATGTGGTTGTTGATGCCGGCGGTGTAGGGGACCATTTTGAACGCGGCGTCGAGACGCTTCTCAAGCTCTTCGATGGGCAGTTCGGGATGCCAGGCGAATGGACCGGTGGCCGGGTCCATCGGCATGTGCAGGATCACGATCTTGCCGGCACGATGGGCTTCGCGGGCGAATTCGGTGGCGTGCGGGGTATCGGGCATGATTGCCGTGGTGACCGGCCCCGGCAGGGCCAGCACGCGGCGATCCCGGGGCAGGTTCTGCCCCAGGTCGTCGATGATCAGTGTCAGGTAGGCTTTTTGTGGTGTCGGTCTGGCAGGCTCTGCGTGAGCAGCACCCGCCAGACAGCACAGCAGGACAAAGACGAAACGCAAAGACATCCTCAACGGCCGGACGTGATGCTCAGGCCTTTGAGCAGGCTCAGGGCCTGGGCCAACTGGTAATCGTCATCCTGCGGCATGGCTTTCGGCTTGCCGCCGGAGCCGGTCGGTTTGTCCGCGCCGCCGTTGCCGTTGCCCAGGTGACCCTGCAGGTCGGCTTCCTTGAAGTAGTCGCCGTCCGCTTCGTTGGTAATCTTGGCCTTGCGCACTTCGATGTCCGGGACGATACCCTGGGCCTGGATCGAGCGGCCGTTCGGCGTGAAGTACAACGCGGTGGTGATCTTCAGCGCACGGTCGTTGTTCAGCGGCAGCACGGTCTGCACCGAACCCTTGCCGAAACTGGTGGTGCCCATGACCACGGCGCGTTTCTGGTCTTGCAGGGCGCCGGCGACGATTTCCGAGGCCGAGGCACTGCCCCCGTTGATCAGCACGACCATCGGCACGGCTTCGCTTTCGTCCTTGCCGGTGGCGGAGAAGCGCAGTTCGGAGTTGGCAATCCGGCCCTTGGTGTAGACGATCAGGCCCTTGGTGATGAAGTGGTCGACCACTTCCACCGCTGCCTGCAGCACGCCGCCCGGATTGTTGCGCAAGTCGAGGATGATGCCGTTGAGCTTCTTGCCGTTGTCCTTGCGCAGCTTGGCCAGGGCCTTGGAGACTTCCTCGCCGGTCTTGACCTGGAACTGGGTGATGCGGATCAGGCCATAACCCGATTCGAGCAATTGCGCCTTGACGCTCTTCACCTGGATCACTGCGCGGGCCAGGGTTACGTCGAACGGCGTACCGCCGTCACGGACCAGGGTCAGGGTGATTTTCTGGCCGATCTTGCCGCGCATCTTGTCCACGGCTTCGGTCATGGTCTGGCCGCGGGTCGGCGCGCCATTGATCTTGACGATGAAGTCACCGGCCTGGATGCCGGCCTTCGATGCTGGCGTATCGTCGATTGGCGACACGACTTTGATGAAGCCGTCTTCCGAGCCGACTTCGATACCCAGGCCGCCGAACTCACCGCTGGTGCTTTCCTGCAGCTCGGTGAAGTCTTCCGGGCCGAGGTAGGCCGAGTGCGGGTCGAGATTGCTGAGCATGCCCTTGATGGCGTTTTCCAGCAGGGTCTTGTCGTCCACCGGTTCGACATACGCGGCCTTGATCCGGTCCATGACCTCGGCAAAGGTGCGCAGCTCTTCCAGCGGCAGCGGGGGCTTGGACGTCGCGGCAGTGCCTGCCGGAGCGACAGCCGGAGCCGGTTGAGCGGCAAACGCCAGAGGCGCGCCGATCACCAGGGCGATCGTCAGGGCCAGCGAGGTAAGACGGGACAAATGCAGCATGTCGAACGAACTCCTAAAGTTGGTGACTCAACGCCTATCCTTGCGCGCGGCACCATTGCGCCGGATCACTCGGGTGACCCTGCTGACGAATTGCGAAATACAGCGCTGGTGTGTCCTGCCCGCCACTGTTACCGACAGTGGAGATGGACTCACCGGCTTTTACCACGTCACCAGCCGACTTCAGCAGCGTCTGGTTATGACCGTAAAGACTCAGAAAACCATTGCCATGATCGAGGATCACCAATAGCCCGGCACCGCGCAACCAGTCGGCAAACACCACGCGCCCGCCATGTACGGCGTGCACCTGGCTGCCGGCGGAGGCGCTGATCATCACGCCATCCCACTTGGTGCGGGCATCGTCGCCACGGGTTTCACCGAAACGTGCCAGCAGTCGACCATCAACCGGCCATGGAAGTTTTCCCCGGGTGGCAGCAAAAGGGCCGCCGAACGTCTCGCCGCTGCTGGAAACCAGCGCGCCAGGTGTGGGTCTGACTTGTTTTCGCGGGGCGTCGCTGGTGTCCGAGTCCGCGTCGGCACGGGCCTGGGCCTCACGCAAACGCTTTTTTTCGGCTTCCTGCTGGGCGATGAGCGCTTTCTGCCGCGCTTCTTCTGCCTCACGGGCCTGGCGGGCCAGGGTTTCTTCAATGGTTTTAAGGACTTTAGACAGGTCTGCCTGATCCTGCTCGCGGGCGGCCAGTTTCTGGTCGCGCGCTTTTACGTCGTCGTTGAGCCTGGCCAGCACTTGCTGGCGCTCCTTGCGAACCTTTTCGAGGGCGTCGCGCTGGGTGTCGAGGTCGCTTTTCTGCACCAGCAACTGGGCTTGCTGGGAGGAGATGTCCTTTTCGACATTGGCCAGCTGACGCAGGGTTTCGTTGAAGTTTTTCAGCTGCTCCAGGCGGGCCTGGCTCAGGTAGTCGTAATAGGTGAGGGTACGGGCGAATTTCTCGGGATTCTGCTGGTTGAGCAGCAGCTTGAGGTATTCCTGCCGGCCGTTCTGATAGGCCGCGCGGGCCTGGATGGCGATCAGTCGTTGCTGTTCAGTGCGCGCGCTCTGGAGTTTTTTTTTCTCTGCATCGAGCCGCTGCAGCTCGGATTCACTCTTCTTCAGCTCTTTTTGCAGGGCGTCGACCTGTTTCTCGAGCTTGCCCATCTCGGTTTCGGTGCCCTTGAGCTCTTTCTGGACGCCGGATTTTTCCTCCTGGAGCTTGCCCAGCAGTTTTTTCAGCTCGGCGATGTCCTGACGCGTGGCGTCCAACTGTTGTTGGGTTTGCGCACGCTCGTCAGCGAAGGCCGGTTGGAGCAGGCATGTCAGAGCGAGGGCGATCAGGACGCGAAGCATAAGGGCGGGCGGTACCAGGGTAAGGGACGGCCTAGTATGCCCGCCCCACGCGGCAAAAAAAACGCCTCAAAGCCAACTGCTTTGAGGCGTTCGTCATAAAAAGCCGTTTCAGGCTGATTACAGGGCGTTTTTGATATCAGACCAGAATCGAAGTGCCAGTCATTTCCACCGGTTTTTCCAGACCCAGCAGTTTGAGCATGGTCGGTGCCACGTCCGCCAGCACGCCGCCTTCACGGACCTTGAGGTCGCGTTTGCCGACATAAATGAACGGCACCGGCTCGGTGGTGTGCGCGGTGTGCGCCTGGCCGGTGGCTTCGTCGGCCATTTGCTCGACGTTGCCGTGGTCGGCGGTGATCAGCGCTTCGCCGCCGACTTTTTCCAGGGCATCGACGATCCGGCCGACGCAGGTGTCCAGGCATTCAACGGCTTTCACTGCCGCTTCGAACACGCCGCTGTGGCCGACCATGTCGCCGTTGGCGTAGTTGACCACGATCACGTCATAGCGCTGGTTCTCGATGGCCTCGACGATGCGGTCGGTGACTTCCGGCGCGCTCATTTCCGGCTGCAAGTCATAAGTGGCGACTTTCGGCGACGGGATCAGGATGCGCTCTTCGCCCGGGAACGGCTCTTCGCGACCACCGGAGAAGAAGAAGGTCACGTGGGCGTATTTTTCGGTTTCGGCGATGCGCAGCTGGGTCTTGCCGTTTTTCGCCAGGTAGTCGCCGAGCACGTTTTCCAGGCTGCCCGGCGCGAAGGCGGCGGGGGCCGGGATGCTGGCGGCGTATTGAGTCAGGCCCACGTACTGCACTTTTGGCTGGCGTGCGCGCTCGAATTCCTTGAAACCGTCTTCGACAAACACGCGGCTCAGCTCGCGTGCGCGGTCGGCGCGGAAGTTCATGAACACCACGGCGTCGCCGTCTTCGACCTTCACCGGCTCACCGATGCTGGTGGCCTTGACGAACTCGTCGCTCTCGCCACGGGCGTAAGCGGCCTCCAGACCTTCCTGGGCGGTGGCGGCGTTGAATTCGCCCTTGCCATCAACGATCAGGTTGTAGGCCTGGGCCACGCGATCCCAACGGTTGTCGCGGTCCATGGCGTAGTAGCGGCCGATCAGGCTGGCGATGCGGCCCTTGCCGAGGGCCTGGAAGGTCGCGTCGAGCAGTTCGATCGACGATGCGGCGCTTTTCGGCGGCGTGTCACGGCCGTCGAGGAAGGCGTGCAGGTAGATTTTTTCGGCGCCGCGCTTGAAGGCCAGTTCGGCCATGGCGATCAGGTGATCCTGATGGCTGTGAACGCCGCCATCCGACAGCAGGCCCATGAAGTGCACGGCCTTGCCGGCGGCCACGGCCTTGTCCACGGCGGCGCAGATGGTCGGGTTCTCGAAGAACTCGCCGTCGCGGATCGCTTTGGTCACACGCGTGAAGTCCTGATACACCACGCGCCCGGCGCCGAGGTTCATGTGGCCGACTTCGGAGTTGCCCATCTGGCCGTCCGGCAGACCGACGTCCATGCCGCTGCCCGAGATCAAGCCGTTCGGCACGGTGGCCCACAGGCGATCCAGCACAGGCTTTTTGGCCGCATAGACGGCGTTGGATTCGGGGCTGTCGCTGTGACCGAAGCCGTCGAGAATCATCAGGACCAAAGGTTTAGGCGTGGTAGTCATGGAATCCACTCGTGGCTAATAAAGAAGAGGGCGATGGAAAAGGGAGTTGGAGTTTAAAGCGAAGTTCCGGCGGCGTCACCGCCGGACGGGGTTTGGCCCACCATAGTGGCTGTGTATACTGGCCGACATTTTAACGCCCTGGAACCTCCTTCGATGGTTGCTCACCTGATTGAATTTGCCACTAACCACTACATTCTTGTCGGTATCTTCGTCGTACTGCTGGCTTTGCTGCTGGCGCATACGGTGCAGGGCGGCGGTAAAAGCCTGAGTACCGGCGAGCTGACCGCACTGGTCAACAAGGACGCCGGCGTGGTGGTGGACATCCGTCCGAGCAAGGAATACGCCGCCGGTCACATCGTTGGCGCGGTGAACATTCCCCAGGACAAACTGGCCGCCCGTATCGGCGAGCTGGAAAAACACAAGGCCAAGACCATCATTCTGGTCGACGCCCTGGGTCAGACTGCCGGCACCCATGCCCGCGAGCTGATGAAATCCGGCTTTACCGCCGCCAAGCTGTCCGGCGGGATCTCCAGCTGGAAAGGCGACAACCTGCCACTGGTGAAGTGATATGAACGACGTCATCGTCTATTCCAGCGATTACTGCCCTTACTGCTCGCGCGCCAAGTACCTGCTCGCGAAAAAAGGTGTGGCCTTCGAAGAGATCAAGGTCGATGGCAAGCCGCAGGTGCGCGCCGCCATGGCCCAGAAGGCTGGACGTACGTCCGTGCCGCAGATCTGGATCGGCGACACCCACGTCGGCGGATGTGACGATTTGTACGCCCTGGAGCGCGCCGGCAAGCTGGACGCGCTGCTCAAGGCCTGAACTGCTGCACCTCACCAAGAACCCAAAAGACCCAAGATCAGAAAGGATCTGAGATGACTGACCAACAGAACACTGCAGCCAGCGAAGAAGAAACCGCACCGCAATTCTCCTTGCAGCGCATCTATGTACGCGACCTGTCCTTCGAAGCTCCGAAAAGCCCGGCGATTTTCCGTCAGCAATGGGATCCGGCGGTCGCTCTGGATCTGAACACCCGCCAGAAAGCCCTGGAAGGTGATTTCTACGAAGTCGTGCTGACCCTGTCCGTCACCGTGAAAAACGGTGAAGAAGTGGCCTTCATCGCTGAAGTGCAACAGGCCGGTATCTTCCTGATCAAGAACCTGGACGCGGGCTCGATGAGCCACACCCTGGGTGCGTTCTGCCCGAACATCCTGTTCCCGTATGCTCGCGAAACCCTGGACAGCCTGGTGACCCGTGGTTCGTTCCCGGCCCTGATGCTGGCCCCGGTGAACTTCGACGCCCTGTACGCGCAAGAGCTGCAGCGCATGCAGGAAGCCGGCGAGACTCCGACCGTTCAGTAAGCGGTCTGGCTCCACCCAATGTGGGAGCGAGCCTGCTCGCGATTACGGAGGGTCAGATGACATCGATGTCGTCTGACGCACCGCTATCGCGAGCAGGCTCGCTCCCACAGTTGTTTTCGGGTGTTACTTGAAGTCGTTCTGCCGCCACGCTTCGTACACGGCCACTGCTACGGTGTTGGACAGGTTCAAGCTGCGGCAGCCTTCGCGCATCGGCAGACGCAGGCGCTGTTCGGCGGGCAGGGCGTCGAGCACTTCCGGCGGCAGGCCACGGCTTTCCGGGCCGAAGATGAACGCATCGCCCGGGACGAACGCGGCATCGTGAAACGGCCGCGAACCCTTGGTGGTGAAGGCGAACAGCCGCGGATGGCCGAGGCTTTCCAGGCAACTGGCGAGGTCGGCGTGGCGTTGCAGAGTGGCATACTCGTGATAGTCGAGACCGGCGCGACGCAGCCGCTTGTCGTCCATCTCGAAGCCCAGCGGTTCGATCAAATGCAGGTGGCAGCCGCTGTTGGCGCACAGCCTGATAACGTTACCGGTGTTCGGTGGAATTTCCGGTTGAAAAAGGATGACGTGAAACATGCACGGCTCCGAAGGTAAAGATGACGCGCATTCTACGCCGCCAGCCGACCCGCGTTCGAAACTATTCCCGCGAGTCATGGGGTCGCTGGCAATTTTCGGCCTGATGGTCGGAATGATGATCGGCCGTTTGACCACCCCCGACCCAAGCGTTTTGCAGCAGGTCGAAGTGATCGAGGGTGGTCTGGCGGTCTGGTTCAACAATGAGCCGAAGCTGCATGGCGAGATCGTCGATGGCAGCATCGCGTTGCTGTTCGAGGCCGAAGGCAAGGCGCAGAAAGGTCAGCTCAAGCTCAACGGCAAGGACGTGAACTGGCGGACGCGTTTGAGTGACGGGGGATTGTTGCTGACGCTGGTGGCGGCGCGGCCGCTGCAGGGCGACTGGGCCGGCCAGGCGGTCGATGACCGCTGGCGGCTGGAGATCCATCTCCGGGAGCAATAAAAGAGGGAATCCCCGGCCTGCCTGTACCAAGGTTCCCGAAACGGGCGGGCTCATCGCATCGCGTTCTGAGCCGGTGTAAAGAGGGAACCCCTGACCTGCCTGTATCAAGGGCCCCAAAAGGGTGGGCTCATCACGTTTGTGGTGTGAGCCTGGTGTAAAGAGGGGAATCCCCGGCCTGCCTGTACCAAGGCCCCCGAAAGGGTGGGTGAATCGAATCACCTGATTGGGTTATTGCAGGGGGCGTGCCAGTTTTTATCGTTTTGAAACAAAAAAGCCCGACACAATGACGAAGGCCCCGTAATACGGGGCCTTCGTCTTTTCACAGGGTGGGATTTTCAGCGGTTTACAGGACAAACCTGAGCCAGTGGCCGTGCCCGATTAAGGGTCACGCTGCCTTGCGGCGGTGCAGGCTGGCGCCGAAGCTCAGCCTTCATCGCCCTCATCGTCATCCCCGCCATCGACCTTCATGCCAAGTTCCTTGATCTTGCGGGTCAAGGTGTTCCGGCCCCAGCCCAGCAGCACGGCCGCGTCGCGACGACGTCCGGCGGTGTGCTTCAAGGCGGTCTCGATCATGATCCGCTCGAACGCCGGCACCGCGCTGTCGAGCAGGCTCGACTGACCGCGTGCGAGCGCCTGATCGGCCCACTGGCGCAGCGCCTGTTCCCAGTTGGTCACCGGCGCTGAATCCTGAGGCAGGCTCAGCAGTTCCGGTGGCAGGTCGCCGATGTGAACTTCGCGCCCCGACGCCATCACCGTGATCCAGCGGCAAGTGTTTTCCAGCTGACGCACGTTGCCCGGCCACGGCAGGTTTTTCAGGTATTCCTCGGTCTCGCTTTTCAGCAGCTTCGGCTCGACCGCCAGCTCTTGCGCGGCGCGGCTGAGGAAGTGCTTGGCCAGGGTCGGGATGTCTTCGCGACGGTCCGACAGGCGCGGGATGTGGATGCGGATCACGTTGAGGCGGTGGAACAAGTCCTCACGGAATTTCCCGGCGTGGACCAGGGTTTCCAGATTCTGGTGAGTCGCGGCGATGATCCGCACATCAACCTTGACCGGCACATGCCCGCCGACGCGATAGAACTCGCCATCGGCCAATACCCGCAGCAGCCGGGTCTGGGTGTCCGCCGGCATGTCGCCGATTTCATCGAGGAACAGCGTGCCGCCGTCAGCTTGCTCGAAACGTCCGCGACGAAGGTTCGCTGCGCCGGTGAACGCGCCTTTCTCGTGGCCGAACAGCTCGGACTCCATCAGGTCTTTCGGAATCGCCGCCATGTTCAGCGCAATGAACGGGGAGGCCGCACGCGGGCTGTGGCGGTGCAGGGCATGGGCTACCAGCTCTTTGCCGGTGCCGGATTCGCCGTTGATCAATACGGTGATGTTGGAGTGGCTCAGGCGTCCGATGGCGCGAAACACTTCCTGCATCGCCGGTGCTTCGCCGATGATTTCCGGGGTGCGGGTCAGGGTTGGCGCGACTTCCAGGCCCTGTTGTTCCTGGGCGTGCTGATTGGCGCGTTTGACCAGCGACACCGCTTCGTCGACATCGAACGGTTTTGGCAGGTATTCGAAGGCACCGCCCTGATAGGAGGCGACAGCGCTGTCCAGATCGGAGTGAGCGGTCATGATGATGACCGGCAGTCGTGGGTGTTGCTCGCGAATCCGCGCCAGAAGATCCAGGCCACTGGCACCCGGCATGCGGATGTCGGAGATGATCACGTCCGGCTGCTGGCGGGCCAGGCGGCTCATCACGCCATCGGCACTGTCGAAGCTCTGGGTGGTCATGCCTTCCTGTTGCAGGGCTTTTTCCAGAACCCAACGGATAGAACGGTCGTCATCGACGATCCACACGGTTTCACTACGGCTCATGTCGATGTGGCTCCTTGTTCCAGTGGCAGAAAGATCGAGAACGTGGTGTGGCCTGGGTGGCTGTCACACTCGATCAGGCCCTGGTGCTGGCTGATGATGTTCTGGGTGATGGCCAGGCCGAGTCCGGTACCGTCCGGACGGCCGCTGACCATGGGAAAGAAAATGGTTTCCTGGAGTTCCGCCGGAATCCCCGGGCCGTTGTCGATGATCTCGATCTTGGTCACCAGGCGATGGCGGATATGGCCGATGGTGAATTGGCGCATGGCGCGGGTGCGCAGGCTGATGCGGCCCAGGCGCAGCTCGTTCTGGCTGCTGATCGCTTGCATGGCGTTGCGCACGATGTTCAGCACGGCCTGAATCATTTGTTCACGGTCGATCAGTACGTCGGGAATACTCGGGTCGTAATCGCGCACCAGCGTGATGCAGCCCTGGCTTTCGGCCTCGACCAGTTGGCAGACGCGCTCCAGCACTTCGTGGACGTTGCACAGGGCCAGCGACGGCAGTTTGTTCGAGCCGAGCATGCGGTCGACCAGATTGCGCAGGCGGTCGGCTTCTTCGATGATCACGTTGGTGTAGTCGCGCAGGCTGTCTTCCGGTAGCTCCCGGGCCAGCAATTGCGCGGCGCCACGGATGCCGCCCAGCGGGTTCTTGATCTCGTGGGCGAGGCCGCGCACCAGCATCTTGCTGGTTTCCTGCTTGGACAGTTGCGCCTCTTCCTTGGTGATCCGCAGCAGGCGGTCGCGAGGGTGAACCTCCAGCAACAGCAGGGTCGCGCCATTGCTGAGGATGGGCGTCACCGCGTAATCCACCGTCAGGGTCTGGCCGGTGAGGGCGGTGAGCATCGCTTCACGCTTGGTGAACGGGTGCGCCTGTTCAACCGCCTGGCGCAACGAGTTGAGCGCTTCGGTGGATTCGGTAAACAGCTCGCTGATGAACTGCCCATGGCTGCGCTGACCACTGATGGCCAGCAGCATCTCCGCCGCCGGGTTCATGTACTCGAGGCGCAATTCGGCATCGAGCAGGATGGTGGCGGTGGTCAGGTTGTCGAGCAGCAAACGGTGGAGTGCGTCGCTTATGGTCATCAGGACCTCTTTTGGAGCAAGGCGTGCGCAAGAAACCAAGCGCCGGTGCGAGGAAAATGCAAAAACCAAACCAAGGCTCCGAAAAGAAGCGTTCGGCGCCTGAAACAGGCGTTTGACGCCCGTTTGCGCAGCGATTGGCCGGCCCTCGCGGGTACTTTCGAACCAAAATGGGTTGGATTGTGGGTACGGTGCAGACTGTTGCACCAATATAGTGCGCAAAGCTGAACGGCGCTAAAAGAAACGCAGGAAGGGATTTTTCGGTTCGGCGGGTTTGTCTTTCAGCGGGCATTCCGGTCGAACGCCGTAGTCATCGGTGGTGCAGGGTTTGACCTGGCGCTTTTGTGCCAGCGAAATGCGCTGCATGTGGAACGGTTGATTGGCCGTTCGTTCGACGATGCGATCCTGTGCATCGAGGATCTCTACTGACAGACTGTGACTGCCGCGATCGATATTGTTCAGTGGAAACACCGGGCTCAGGCCGGGTTCGCCGGTGGCCTGGCCATCCAGCAGCAGGCGATAGCGATGTCCCTTTTGCAGGCCGGGTTCGCTGGTGACGCTGACGATCAGCTCGCCGGCGCTGCTGCGAATGGTGGCGTCCGGCTCGGGTACCAGCACCCGCAGCATGTCGTAGCGGAACAGCGGTTGCTCCGGTGATTTTTTGGCCGTGGTGATGGGCGCCGCCCCGGTCGGGTTGGAGGCCATGCGATTGCTGGTGGCCAGCGGCACACGCTTGGCGTTGCCTCGGGGTTGATCGGTGTAGACGCGATTGCCCTGCGCATCGACATAAGTGAAGACTTCGGCGGACGCACCGAGCGCGAACAGGGCCAGACACGCAGCGATCAGTCCGCGAGTCACGGCTTGTGCACTCGCTGCACAGTGAAGACCACTGCCGGACTCTGTTGAATGATCGCCTCGCCATCGATCACCTGAACCGCCAGCCGATGCTCACCCCGGTCGACGTTCACCAGTTGCAGGATCGGCACGTTGCTCGGCTGGCCATAAGGCGCGTCGTCCAGCAGCAGGCGCAGTTGGTGCGGCGGTTGCAGGCGCGGCTTGATCTGCACGCTGACGGTGAACGTGCCGTTGTTGGCGCGCAGGGCCTCTTCGGTGGGCAGGCCGGTCAGTTCCAGCACGTCATAGGCATTGCGCGCAGGCGCCCGGCTGGCCGTGTCCGACGACGGCGCGCTCGGTGCCTGAGGCTGGACGCTGTTGAGCGGCGGCAACTCCACCGGCTGCGCCTTCACGCCGTCCGGCGAGTGATCGCTGTAGACCGTGTTGCCGTTGGCGTCGGTGTATTTGTAGATCTGCGCTGACGCGTCGTACGCGCAAGCCAGCAACAGAATTGGCAGCAATGGCCGCATTCGGACGTCCTGTGAGTAGCGGATATCACTCCGACAATGGAATACCCTCGCCGCCAGCATAGAACACAACCAGCTCCACAGGTTTGTCTCCAGTGATCCCGCGATGACTGCGGTTCACCATTTCAGCGACGGCTTCTCCCTGTTTAAAACGTTTGCTGCGGCCATCGTCCCTGCTTTCGATAGTCAGTTCGCCGGAGAGAATGTAGGCAGCGTTGGGAATAGGGTGAGTGTGCCACTGGAGCTGTGTGTTGGCAGGAATACTGAGCCGGAGCACCGACAGTTCGGGTTTGGCGTCGGGGTAGTTTGAATAGGAGGTCCCATCCCACGACGTGGTGCTTTCGAGCAACAGATTGCGCTCTATCTGTCTTGATTCCTGTGGCGAGGCACAGCCTTGCAGGGTCAGAGTTGCCAGAGTGGCAAGCAGAATCTGGATAAGACATTGCTTCATCGTTGTATTCCTCAAGTGGCCGTAAGGAGGAAAGCTACGGGCCGCTCAAAGGGATTGATGCCGGACGATGTGTCAGTTGCTTTCGGATTTCTGGATTGATGTTGTCGGAAATAACCTCAAAAAAAAGGCCTCCCGAAGGAGGCCTCTCTTTTGTCATGCCGCGTAGCGCAGCGCTACCGGATCAGCAGCTGTAGTACAGCTCATATTCCAGTGGGTGTACGAAGGTGCGGACCTTGATTTCTTCTTCGGATTTCAGCGCGATGTAGGCATCGATGAAGTCGTCGGAGAATACGCCGCCCTTGGTCAGGAACGCACGGCCCTTGTCCAGCTCTTCCAGGGCTTCTTTCAGGCTGCCGCAAACTTGCGGGATCTCTTTCGCCTCTTCAGGCGGCAGGTCGTACAGGTTTTTGTCAGCAGCATCGCCTGGGTGGATCTTGTTCTGGATACCGTCCAGGCCGGCCATCAGCAGTGCTGCGAAAGCCAGGTACGGGTTGGCAGCCGGATCCGGGAAACGTGCTTCGATACGACGGCCGCGTGGGCTGTTGACGTAAGGAATACGGATCGAGGCGGAACGGTTGCGAGCCGAGTAGGCCAGCATCACCGGAGCTTCGAAACCTGGCACCAGACGCTTGTAGGAGTTGGTGGCCGGGTTGGTGAAGCCGTTCAGGGCCTTACCGTGCTTGATGATACCGCCGATGAAGTACAGGGCGGTTTCGGACAGGCCGGCATAGCCTTCGCCAGCGAAGGTGTTCTTGCCGTCTTTGGCGATGGACATGTGGACGTGCATGCCCGAGCCGTTGTCGCCGTACAGTGGCTTCGGCATGAAGGTCGCGGTGCGGCCGTAAGCGTCAGCAACGTTGTGTACAACGTATTTCAGAGTCTGAACTTCGTCAGCTTTCTTCACCAGGGTGTTGAACTTGACACCAATTTCGTTCTGACCGGCAGTCGCCACTTCGTGGTGGTGAACTTCAACGGTCTGACCCATCTCTTCCAGTGCGTTGCACATGGCGGTACGGATTTCGTGGTCGTGGTCGAACGGCGGAACCGGGAAGTAGCCGCCCTTGATACCTGGACGGTGGCCCTTGTTGCCGCCTTCCACGTCCTGATCGGACATCCACGAGCCTTGCTCGGAGTAGATCTTGAACATCGAGCCGGAGATGTCGGACTTGAACTTCACTTCGTCGAAGATGAAGAACTCAGGCTCTGGACCGGCGAATACGGTGTCACCGATACCGGTGGTCTTCAGGTATTCCTCGGCGCGGTGGGCAATGGCGCGCGGGTCGCGATCGTAACCTTGCATGGTCGAAGGTTCGATGATGTCGCAAACCAGGATCAGGGTCGGCTCTTCGGTGAACGGGTCCAGAACGGCAGTTTCGTCGTCCGGCAGCAGGATCATGTCGGAGGCTTCGATGCCTTTCCAGCCAGCGATGGAGGAACCGTCGAACATCTTGCCAACTTCGAAGAAGTCGTCTTCCAGCGCATCGCGAGCCGGCATGGTCACGTGGTGCTGAGTGCCTTTGGTGTCCGTGAAGCGCAGATCAATCCACTTGACGTCATGATCTTTGATGAGTTGAACCGACTTCGACATAGTGTCCTCCGGGTGGCTTAGGGCTGGTAGTGGATGCCCTTAAATGTTGGTGATGCCGGCGCGAATACTCTGCCAAGGCAACCTGCCTCACAAGGGAGCAAATTGCATGCCAGTGCCCCAGCATGGGTTTTTTGCCCCAAATTCACGCTTATAAAGGTGCAAAGCGCAGAAAGAGAGAAAATCTCGCCCTCTAATGTAGCGCTATAAGTCGAAAATGACCCGTTTTGGTGCATGCAAAACCTTCTGCACATTAACTGGTTAAACCTTGAGCAATTTCCGCTATAATCCGCGCCCCCCTTTTTCGGCTGGCCCAGCGCGCGCTGTTTTCATGAAACTAATCGTAAAAGTCTTCCCCGAGATCACCATCAAAAGCCGACCTGTCCGGACGAAATTCATCCGCCAGCTGGCCAAGAACATCCGCACCGTGCTCCGCGACCTGGACCCGGCCGTGGTGGTGAACGGTGTGTGGGACAATCTCGAGCTGGAAACCCGCGTGACCGATCCCAAGGCCCTGAAAGAGATGGGCGAACGCCTGACCTGCATGCCGGGCATCGCGCACTTTCTGCAGATCGACGAGTACCCGCTGGGTGACTTCGACGACATCACCGAGAAGTGCAAACAGCACTATGGCGATGCACTGGCCGGGAAGATTTTCTCGGTGCGCTGCAAGCGTGCGGGCAAGCATGCCTTCAGCTCGATGGACGTCGAAAAATACGTCGGCAGCAAGCTGCGCCGTGAGTGCGGTGCCGCCGGTATCGACCTGAAAGCGCCGGAAATCGAAGTCCGCATCGAGGTTCGCGACAAACGGTTGTTTGTCATCCACAGCCAGCACAATGGCATCGGCGGCTACCCGCTCGGTGCGCTGGAGCAGACGCTGGTATTGATGTCCGGCGGCTTCGACTCGACGGTTGCGGCCTACCAGATCATGCGTCGCGGTCTGATGGCGCACTTCTGCTTCTTCAATCTGGGCGGTCGTGCCCACGAATTGGGCGTAATGGAAGTCGCGCATTTCATCTGGAAGAAGTACGGCAGCTCGCAACGCGTGCTATTTGTCAGTGTTCCGTTCGAAGAAGTGCTGGGCGAAATTCTCGGCAAGGTCGATAACAGTCATATGGGCGTCGTATTGAAGCGTATGATGTTGCGCGCCTCCTCGGCCATCGCCGAGCGCCTGCATATTGATGCGCTGGTCACCGGCGAGGCGATCTCCCAGGTGTCGAGCCAGACGCTGCCGAACCTGTCGGTGATTGACTGCGTGACCGATAAGCTGGTCCTGCGTCCACTGATCGTCGCCCACAAGCAAGATATCATCGACACGGCCAACGAGATCGGCACCGCCGATTTCGCCCGGCACATGCCGGAGTACTGCGGGGTCATTTCGGTCAATCCGAAGACAGCCGCCAAGCGTGGTCGCGTTGAGCACGAAGAGCAGGAATTCGACATGGCGGTGCTCGAGCGTGCGCTCGCAAACGCCAGACTGGTGCCGATTGATCGGGTGATCGACGAATTGGGCCAGGATTTGCAAATCGAAGAAGTCAGCGAGGCACTGGCCGGCCAGATCGTCATCGACATCCGTCACCCGGATGCCGCCGAGGATGAGCCGCTGGAGCTCGAGGGCATAGAAGTACAGACGATGCCGTTCTATGCAGTGAACGCACGTTTCAAGGAACTGGACCCTACTCGCCAGTACCTGCTGTATTGCGACAAAGGCGTGATGAGTCGCCTGCATGCTCACCATTTGCTCAGTGAGGGGCATGCCAATGTGCGCGTTTATCGACCGAGCTAAGTGCCCGGGGCTGTTTGCCTGTGGCCTGCGTCACCGGCCCCCCGACACCGCCGTCAAGCTGTAACGGCCATGCCGGACACTACTGCTAATCGCTGCCAAGACTTGTCAGCAAACCGAATCCTCTGATCGAGATACACAAGTGATCGAAAATCTACGCAACATCGCCATCATTGCCCACGTTGACCATGGTAAGACCACCCTGGTAGACAAACTCCTGCGTCAATCCGGCACCCTGGAGCGCAACGAGCTCAACGACGAGCGCGTGATGGACTCCAACGACCAGGAAAAAGAGCGCGGCATTACCATTCTGGCGAAAAACACCGCCATCAACTGGAACGGCTACCACATCAACATCGTGGACACCCCGGGCCACGCCGACTTCGGCGGCGAAGTCGAGCGCGTAATGTCCATGGTTGACTCCGTGCTGCTGCTGGTCGACGCTCAAGACGGCCCTATGCCGCAAACCCGTTTCGTGACCAAGAAGGCTTTCGAAGCCGGCCTGCGTCCAATCGTGGTCATCAACAAGGTTGACCGTCCGGGCGCGCGTCCTGACTGGGTTCTGGACCAGATCTTCGATCTGTTCGACAACCTGGGCGCTACCGAAGAACAACTGGACTTCCAGGTTGTTTACGCTTCGGCCCTGAACGGCATCGCCGGTCTGGACCACACCGCCATGGGCGAAGACATGACCGCGCTGTACCAGGCGGTAGTCGACCACGTTCCGCCTCCGGCTGTTGACCGTGACGGTCCGTTCCAGATGCAGGTCTCCGCTCTGGACTACAACAGCTTCCTGGGTGTTATCGGTGTTGGCCGTATCGCTCGTGGTCGCGTCAAGCCGAACACTCCGGTTGTCGCTATCAGCGCCGATGGCAAGCGCCGCAACGGTCGTATCCTGAAGCTGATGGGTCACCACGGTCTGCACCGCGTTGACGTTGAAGAAGCTGCAGCTGGCGACATCGTCTGCATCAGCGGTTTCGACGAGCTGTTCATCTCCGACACCCTGTGCGACATCAACACCGTCGAGGCGATGAAGCCTCTGACCGTTGACGAGCCAACCGTTTCCATGACCTTCCAGGTAAACGACTCGCCATTCTGCGGTAAAGAAGGCAAGTTCGTGACTTCCCGTAACATCAAGGATCGTCTGGACAAAGAGCTGCTGTACAACGTTGCACTGCGCGTTGAAGAAGGCGACTCGGCTGACAAGTTCAAGGTTTCCGGCCGTGGTGAGCTGCACCTCTCGGTACTGATCGAAACCATGCGTCGCGAAGGCTTCGAGCTGGCCCTGGGCCGTCCTGAAGTGATCATCCGTGAAGTTGACGGCGTGAAGCAGGAACCGTTCGAAAACGTCACCATCGACATCCCTGAAGAATCCCAGGGCAAGGTCATGGAAGAAATGGGTCTGCGTAAAGGCGACCTGAGCAACATGGTGCCGGATGGCAAAGGCCGTGTTCGTCTGGAATACAACATCCCTGCTCGCGGTCTGATCGGTTTCCGTAACCAGTTCCTGACCCTGACCAACGGTGCTGGCATCCTGACCTCGATCTTCGACCGTTACGCTCCAGTGAAGTCGGGCCACATGTCCGGCCGTCAGAACGGCGTTCTGGTTTCGGTTGAAACCGGCAAGGCGCTGACCTACTCCCTGGAAACCCTGCAGGCTCGTGGCAAGCTGTTCGTAGAACACGGCCAGGAGATCTACAACGGTCAGATCGTTGGTCAGAACTCCCGCGACAACGACCTGGGTGTAAACCCGACCAAAGGCAAGAAGCTCGACAACATGCGTGCTTCGGGTAAAGACGAAACCATCGCTCTGGTTCCACCTGTTCGCTTCACCCTGGAACAGGCTCTGGAATACATCCAGGAAGACGAGCTGTGCGAAGTCACTCCTAAGTCCATCCGTCTTCGCAAGAAGATCCTGGACGAAAGCGAGCGTACCCGCGCTGCCAAGAAAGCCAAGGCGTAAGATTTAGCCAGGCTTGAAAAAAACGCCCCCGGTCGAGAGACCGGGGGCGTTTTTGTTTGTCCGGGATTTGCGCGGTGTCTGTTCCGGCGCTATCGCGGGCAAGCCCGCTCCCACAGTGTTTTCAGTCGTACCAAAAGTTTGTGTACAGCAAAAATCACTGTGGGAGCTGGCTTGCCAGCGAAGGCGGCCGATCAGCCGCCGAACATCTCAGGGCAGATCAGAACTTCTCGATCGACCGCGAATTCTGCACCCGCTCCACTTCCTTCGGCTTGTACGCGCAATACCCCGGCCGCGGGCCGATCTTCGGGTGGTTGCGGCAAGTGTCCGGGCGCTTGTCATAAATGGTGCACAGGCGGCTCTTGCGATCCAGGTAGTAGCAATCGTTGTTGCTCATGCGCTGCAGGGTGAAGATCCCCGACTTCTGGTTGAAGCGCTCCACCAGCCCTTCCTTTTGTAGACGCTTGGCGATGTTCTTCGGCGGGTCGCCCAGTTCGAACTCGTCGACCACGCCGATGCGTACCAGGTCCTTGATCTTGACCTCGACCGGCAGCGTGCAGCAGCTGGAAACGCACGAGCCGCACATCGGGGCTGAATATTTGGCCCAGGTATCGAGACGGTCGATCTCGGCTGCGGCGATCAGGTTGGGCTTCATCATCGGGGTTTACCAGGCGTGTGCATCAGGGCGCGCGATCATACCGGGACGGGTGGATTTTTGAACAACCTTTCGCCAGATTTTTTCTTCATGCACCCGCATCGTCCGACAACTCGGCACGGCCCCTGCATTCATTGAGGCATTCGCCAGAGTATTGCCGGTCGATCTCACACTCTCGGTAAAAACTGCCGAACCAGAGCCCTTACCGTCGGTCAGACCGTCTAGGCTCTGACAACTCCCCCGCTCGCTCGAGGTCCTATCGATGACTCAAGAACCACTAGTTCGCGAAGCAGAGGTGGCCGCATTCCGCGACGCCGTCCTGACCAAACTCACCTACGCGGTGGGCAAAGACCCGGATCACGCCTTTGACCATGACTGGTTCGAAGCCATCGCCCTGGCGGCGCGCGATCACATGGTCGAGCACTGGATGGACCACACCCGGCAGATCTACCGCAAAGGTCAGAAGCGGGTGTATTACCTCTCGCTGGAATTTCTCATCGGCCGCTTGCTCTACGACAGCCTGAGCAACCTCGGCCTGCTGGATGTTGCTCGTGAAGCACTGACCGAGTTGGGCGTCGATCTGGAGCGCATCCGCATCCTGGAGCCGGATGCGGCGCTGGGCAACGGTGGCCTTGGGCGGCTGGCGGCGTGCTTCATGGAAAGCATGTCGACCCTCGGTATCGCTGGTCACGGCTACGGCATTCGTTATGAGCACGGGCTGTTTCGTCAGGCCATCGTCGATGGCTGGCAGCAGGAACAGACCGAGCACTGGCTGGATTTCGGCAACCCCTGGGAGTTCGAGCGGCCAGAGGTGGTCTATCCGATCGGCTTTGGCGGCAGTGTCGAAACCGTCACCGACGCCAGCGGCAAGTCACGGCAAGTCTGGCAACCGGCGGAAACCGTCCGGGCCATTGCCTACGACACACCGGTGGTCGGCTGGCGCGGGGCGAGCGTCAACACCTTGCGCCTGTGGCGGGCCCGAGCGATGGAAGACTTGCACCTGGAGCGCTTCAACGCCGGTGACCACCTGGGCGCCGTCGCCGAAGTGGCCCGGGCCGAGAGTATTTCCCGCGTGCTCTACCCGGCGGACAGCACCGAAGCCGGGCAGGAACTGCGTCTGCGTCAGGAATACTTCTTCGTCGCCGCCTCGCTTCAGGACTTGCTGCGCCGTCACCGCAACATGCACACCTCGGTGCTGACCCTCGGCGATCACGCGGCGATCCAGCTCAACGACACGCACCCCTCGATTGCCGTCGCCGAACTGATGCGCCAACTGGTCGATGTCTATGACGTGGCTTGGGACGCGGCGTGGCAAGTCACCGTCGATACGCTGTCGTACACCAACCACACGCTGCTGCCCGAAGCGCTGGAAACCTGGCCGGTGGGGCTGATGGAGCGCATGCTGCCGCGGCACATGCAGATCATCTATCTGATCAACGCCCAGCACATCGATTCGCTGCGAGCCAAGGGTATCCACGATTTTGACGTGCTGCGCGCGGTGTCGCTGATCGAGGAAGACAACGGCCGCCGGGTGCGCATGGGCAACCTCGCGTTCCTCGGCTCCCACAGCGTCAACGGCGTGTCCGGGCTGCACACGCAGTTGATGCGCAAAACCGTGTTCGCCGAGTTGCACAAGCTGTATCCAGAGCGGATCAACAACAAGACTAACGGCATCACGTTCCGCCGCTGGCTGTACCAGGCCAACCCTGAGTTGACGTCGATGCTGGTCGACTCCCTCGGCCCGGACGTTCTGGATAACCCGGAACAGCGTCTGCTCGATCTTGAGCCGTTCGCCGAAAAACCAGCCTTCCGCAAAGCCTTCGCCGAGCAACGGCTGCACAGCAAAAAAGCGCTGGCCTACCTGATTCACGAGCGGCTGGGGATCGCGGTCAACCCGGCGGCGATGTTCGACGTGCAGGTCAAACGGATCCACGAATACAAGCGCCAGTTGCTCAACCTGATGCACACGGTCGCGCTGTATCAGGCGATCCGCGCCGAGCCGGAAACCGACTGGGTGCCGCGGGTGAAGATCTTCGCCGGCAAGGCAGCGGCCAGTTATCACCAGGCCAAACTCATCATCAAACTGACCAACGACATCGCCCGGGTGGTGAACAACGACCCGACCGTGCGCGGCCTGCTCAAAGTGGTGTTCCTGCCTAACTACAACGTCAGTCTGGCGGAAAGCATCATTCCGGCGGCGGACCTGTCGGAGCAGATCTCCACTGCCGGTTTCGAGGCCTCGGGCACCAGCAACATGAAGTTCGGCCTCAACGGCGCGCTGACCATCGGCACCCTCGACGGTGCCAACGTGGAAATGTGCGAAAGCATCGGCGCCGAGCACATGTTCATCTTCGGCCTCAGTGCCCAGCAGGTCGAAGCGCGCAAGCAGAACCACGAGTTCAGCGCGGTGCCGGACATCGCGGCGTCCCATCGTTTGAACGATGTGTTGCAGGCGATCCGCAGCGGGGTGTTCTCGCCGGACGACACGTCGCGCTACACCGGGTTGATCGATTCGCTGGTGGACTACGACCGCTTCCTGGTCTGCGCCGACTTTGACTCGTACTGGGAAGCGCAGATGCGCGTGGATGCGCTCTGGCATGATTCCAACAACTGGTGGCGTTCGGCGGTGCTGAACACCTCGCGGATGGGCTGGTTCTCGTCGGACCGGACGATCCGCGAGTACGCCACGGATATCTGGAAGGCACTGGAGTAACTTTTAGCGACAAATGTGCGCCCGGCCCCACGCTTGTTGGGCCGGGCCGATATACTGAGCCTTGGTTCCGCCCCGTTCCGGGGCTGCTCAGGGATATCGACCATGCAATGGATGTTCATGTTGATCGGGCTGCTGCTCGGTTGGCTGCTCGACGAGTCGTTCAGTTCTTCGCTATTGGGCGCGCTGCTGGGCCTGGCAATCGGGCAGACGATCCGCATCATGCGGCTTGGCTCGCAGGTGGCGGAGCAACAGCGGCAACTTGAACAGACGAAGGTGGCTTTGCAAGGCGTTGCGCAGCGTCTGTATCTGCTGGAGGGATCGCCTTCGCACGCGGTGCCGACGTCAGGCGTGGAACCGGTCCCCGAGCCTTTGGTCGAGCCCGCCGAGGTCGCCGAAGATGCTGCGCCCCCCGAACTGGTCTGGGAGCTGCCGCCCGAACTCGAACCTCTCTCAGTCGTCGTCAGCGAAACCAGTCAGCCGTTGCCGGCCGATGTCTGGCGTCTCGACGCCGTTACCCCTGAAACCCCGGAACCCCGACAGCCCGCCGAACCCCGTGGCCCGAACTTCATCGAGCGCGGCATCAGCGCGGCGCGAAACTGGCTGTTCGGTGGCAACACCGTGCTGCGGGTGGGCGTGGTGCTTTTGTTCTTCGGCCTGGCCTTTCTGTTGCGTTACGCCACCGAAGGCATGGTGGTGCCGATCGAGTTGCGTTACGCCGGGGTCGCGGCGGCAGCGCTGGGATTGCTGGCGCTGGGCTGGTGGTTGCGCCATCGCAACACAAGCTACGCCTTGATGCTGCAAGGCACCGGGATCGCGGTGCTGTACCTGACGGTGTTTGCGGCGATGCGCCTGCACCCGCTGCTGGATCCGTCCGCCGCGCTGGGTTTGCTGGTGGCGGTGACGGTGTTTTCGGCGATTCTGGCCATCACCCAGGATTCCCTGGCCCTGGCCTGCGTCGCCGCATTGGGCGGTTTCGCCGCGCCGATCCTGACCTCCACCGGCAGCGGCAACCATGTCGCGCTGTTCAGCTATTTCGCGTTGCTCAACGCCGGCATTCTCGCCATTGCGTGGTTCAAGGCCTGGCGTCTGCTCAACCTGATCGGTTTCGCCGGCACTTTCGGCATCGGTTTCGCCTGGGGCGTGCGTTCGTATGCGCCGGAACTGTTGTGGAGCACCGAGCCGTTCCTGATTCTGTTCTTCCTGATGTACCTCGCCATCGGCCTGCTGTTCGCCCGACGCAAGTTGCTGGACATGCCGGATGCACCGGCAGAGAGCGATCGCGAAGCGCTGCTGCACTGGTCGGCGCGCAAGGGCGACTACGTTGACGGCACGATGCTGTTCGGCCCGCCGCTGGTGGGTTTCGGCCTGCAATTGGCGCTGGTGCAGCCTCTGGAATTTGCCGCCGCGTTCAGTGCGCTGGCGCTGGGCATGATTTACATGGCTCTCGCCAAAGTGCTGATGGGCGGCCGGGCGCTGCTGCTGGGCGAGACCTGTCTGGCGCTCGGGGTGATTTTCGCCAGCCTGGCGATTCCATTGGGCCTGGATGCGCGCTGGACGTCCGCGGCCTGGGCGGTGGAGGGGGCGGGGATTTTCTGGCTGGGCTTGCGTCAGCAACGGCCGTTGGCCCGGGCCTTCGCATTGCTGTTGCAACTGGGCTCGGCGCTGGCGTTTCTCAGCGAGTTGCGCATTGGCGAAAGCAGCCTGCTCGACGGAGCGCCGCTGGGCGCACTGATGCTCGGCGCGGCGTTGTTGTTCAGCTTCTATCAATTGCGCAAGGCGTTGCCGGAACAGGTTTCACCATGGGAGCGCCAAGGCCTGCCGGTGTTGGCGAGTCTCGGTCTGACCTTTCTCTATCTGCTGGCGCCATTGTTCTTCTTCACTCAGGGCACGGCGATCAGTTGGGCATTGGCCGGGCTGGTGACCTTGTTCGTCGGCTTGCCCCTGCAATCGCGCACCTTCCTGTTCACTGCGTTTGCCGTGCAACTGCTCGGCGGGGCGCTGTTCCTGTTGCGCCTGCAAGGGGCGGGCGAGGATTCGGCAGCCGTGTTCAGCGCCGGCTGGAGCGGTCTGCTCAGCGCCTCCCTGATCGGTCTGGCGCTGATCGCCGGCATGCTCCTGGCGGCGCGTGACGAGATGGTGCGCAGCGATGTTCGGTTGCTGCGCGGCTTGTCGGTGGTGCTGCTGGCGGGGCTGGTGCTGATCAATCTGGCGGTGTTGTTCGTACTGCCGTGGCAAACCGCGAGTGCGGTGTGGGCGGCCAGTGGCTTGCTGATCATCTGGCTCAGCCTGTACCTCAGGCAGCGCGTGAGTTTTGTCTTTGGTCTGTTGTTGCAGTTGATCGGTGGCGCGGCGTTTTTGCTGGCCGGCCCCGAGTTGCTCGGGCCGCTGTCCAGCGAAGGTCTGCGACCGCTGTCCCATGGCGGATTCTGGACGCCGCTGGTGCTGGGCCTGGCGGCGATGATCGGGGCGTGGCGCCTGCAACTGGGCAATCACGCTTCGGCGTTCGATGTACTGAGTCTGCAGCGGCTGTCCGAAGTGTTGCTGGTGTGGGGCGCCGGTTGGTGGTCGCTGGCGTGGGTCAGCGAAGTGCTGCGGTTTGCGCCGCTGAATCTGCAGGCGACGTTGTTGCTGCTGGTCGCCGCGCTGAGCGTCGCGTTGTGGACGCTGTTGGCCTTGCGTCTGAAATGGCCGTCGCTCGGGTTGCTCTGCACTTTACTGATTCCGGCGGCCGGATTGGTGTTGCTGGCCGCGTGGCACTCGCGTTATCACCCGGCGGCCAACTTCGGCTGGCTGGCCTGGACGGCGGTGTTCGTCGTGCACTTCATCAGCCTGCGGCGTCTGGTGCCAATGCTGCCGGCGCGGGCCTTGAGCACGGCGCATGTGCTCGGTTGCTGGCTGCTGATCGGCGTGCTGGCGCTGGAACTGCGCTACGGCCTGCTGCTGTTGTCCGAGCAATACAATGCCTGGCGCTGGCTGGGCTGGGCGCTTCTGCCGAGCGTGTATCTGTTGCTGATGGCCGCACCGCGCACCTGGCCGTGGCCGGTGGCGGCGTTCCCCCGTGAGTACCGTTTGTACGCGGCGTTGCCGCTGGCGGTGTTGATGCTGGTCTGGTTCTGGCTGGCGAACGGGGTGAGCGACGGCAACGCCGAACCGCTGCCTTACGTGCCGCTGATCAACCCGCTGGAGCTGGGCCTGCTGATCGCGTTGTTCAGCGTTTATGCCTGGTCGCGCAACGCGGTAACCGAGCTGTCGATCCGCAAGGACTACGCCGCTCACGCCTCGCAACTGATCGCCGGCGTTTCGCTGTTCGCGTTCTGCACCGCGTTGGTGACCCGCGCCGCGCACCATTGGGCGGGGATTCCGTTCGAGCTGGACCTGTTGCTCGAATCGATGCTGGTGCAGGCCGGGTTGTCCATCGTCTGGACGCTGATGGCGCTCGGCCTGATGATCGGCGGGCACCTGCGCCATCGCCGCGAAGTGTGGTTGATCGGCGCGGCGCTGATTGCGCTGGTGGTGGCCAAACTGATTTTTGTCGAATTGAGCAACCGTGGCGGGCTGGCGCGGATCGTCTCGTTTATCGGCGTCGGTGTGTTGCTGCTGGTGGTGGGCTACTTTGCGCCGCTGCCGCCCAAACGCGTCGAAGCTGCACCGGAGGCGGACAAGCCGGCCCCGGAAACCGAAGGAGTGTCGTCTTGAGTCGCAAGCTTAATCTCGGGTGGCTGTTGCTGGGCGTGGCCATGACGGCCGGCGCTCAGGAAAAACCGGCGGACTTCGCCGCGCAGGTGCCGTTGTCGGTCAGTGGTTCCGGCCCGTGGTATCGCCTCGAACTGCCGCTGAGCGTGCAGTTGCAGGCGCGCCAGACTGATCTCAGCGATCTGCGGGTGTTCAACGCCGCCGGACAACCGCAGGCCTATGCGCTGGCCCGGGAGTCGGCGCAGACCCGCGACGACGGCCAGTTGCATGAGGTGAAGTGGTTCCCGCTGTACAACTCGGCGGATGCCACCGAGCGCGCGCCGAGCGTTCGCGTGCAATCCACCACCACCGGCACGCTGGTGGAGGTGCAGCCGTCCAGTCAGCTCGAAGCCGGTGAAGAAGTGCTGCGCGGCTGGCTGCTCGATGCCAGTGCGATCAAGGCGCCGTTGCAGCAACTGATCCTCGACTGGACCAGCGAGCGCGACGGCTTCCAGCGTTTCAGCATCGAGGCCAGTGACGACTTGCAGCACTGGCAGGCCTGGGGCGAAGGGCAGGTTGCGCGCCTGACTTTTTCCGATGAGCGCATCGAACAGCATGAAGTCGCGCTGCCGGGGCAATCGGCGCGTTACCTGCGGCTGTTGTGGGATTCGCCCAACGCGGCACCCAATCTGACGTCGGCGCAATTGAAAAGCAGTGACCCGCAAAACCTGCCGTTACCGCTGGTCTGGTCGCCGGCGCTGGCCGGCAGCAGCACCAAGGCCGGGGAATACACCTGGCAGTTGCCGATGGGGCTGAATGTCGAGCGGGTCCAGGTCGAGTTGAAACAGCCCAACAGCCTGGCGCCAGTGACGCTCTCGGGACGCCGGGAAACCAGTCTGCCGTGGCAGCCGTTGAGCAGCGGCTTGCTCTACCGACTGACCCAGAACGGCCAGGACGTGGTGCAGAACGAATTGCAGCTCTACGGGCAGACCGTGCAGCAGTTGAAGCTGACGGTCGACGAACGCGGTGGCGGTCTCGGCGAACAGGCGCCGAGCGTGAAATACGCGGTGCGCGCCACACAAGTCATCTTCCTTGCCCGTGGCGAAGGCCCCTACAGCCTGGCGCTGGGCAATCCGACGGTGAGAACGGCAAACCTGCCACTGAGTACGCTGATCCCCGACTTCAAACCGGAGAAACTGGCCACGCTGGGCAAGGCCGCGGTGCAGGGTGAAGCAGTCGCGCCCCAGACTTCGACGGCCACCACAGCGGCGACCACCGATACCAACTGGAAGAAGTTCGGCCTGTGGGCGGTGTTGCTGCTCAGTGTGCTGTTTCTGGCGGCGATGGCCTTCAGTCTGCTGCGCAAACCGCCGGCCAAGTCCTGAATATGACGGGTGTGGCCTCTACACCCGTCGGGTTTCCAACTACGCTGAATCCGGTGCCTGAACTCTCCCGGATTCATCACGTCTGATAGCAGGAATTGCACCCGACGCACGTTACCGGGCGTCATTGCTCGCTACGGTTTCAGACTCCCTGTAAACTGCGCGGGTTTTTAGCCCCCCATTCCACCGGAGCCGTCCATGTCCCGCGTTACCCTGAGTCGCTATTTGATTGAGCAGACCCGCAGCAACAACACTCCTGCCGATCTGCGTTTCCTGATCGAAGTGGTGGCGCGCGCCTGTAAGGAAATCAGCCACGCCGTATCCAAAGGCGCCCTGGGCGGCGTTCTGGGCAGCATGGGTACGGAAAACGTGCAAGGCGAAGTGCAGAAGAAGCTCGACGTGCTGTCGAACGAAATCCTGCTCGAAGCCAACGAGTGGGGCGGTCACCTGGCCGGCATGGCGTCCGAAGAAATGGACAACGCCTACCAGATCCCGGGCAAATACCCGAAAGGCGCCTACCTGCTGGTATTCGACCCGCTGGACGGTTCGTCGAACATCGACATCAACGCCCCGGTCGGCACCATCTTCTCCGTGCTGCGCTGCCCGAACGAATACCTGAGCCAGAACGAAGCCCTGAACGAAAAGGCCTTCCTGCAGCCAGGCACCCAGCAGGTGGCTGCCGGTTACGCGATCTACGGTCCGCAGACCATGCTGATCCTGACCTTGGGCAACGGCGTGAAGGGTTTCACCCTGGATCGCGAAATGGGCAGCTTCGTCCTGACCCACGAAGACATCACCATTCCTGAGAGCACCCAGGAATTCGCCATCAACATGTCCAACCAGCGTCACTGGGAAGCCCCGGTACAGCGCTACGTTTCGGAACTGCTGGCCGGTGAAGAAGGCCCGCTGAAAAAGAACTACAACATGCGTTGGGTCGCGGCTATGGTTGCCGACGTGCACCGCATCCTGACCCGTGGCGGTCTGTTCATGTACCCGCGCGACAGCCGCGAGCCTTCCAAGCCAGGCAAACTGCGCCTGATGTACGAAGCCAACCCGATGTCGTTCCTGGTGGAACAGGCGGGCGGCGCTTCCACCGACGGTCACCAGCGCATCCTCGACATCCAGCCTGAAGGCCTGCACCAGCGCGTAGCGGTGTTCCTCGGCTCGAAAGAAGAAGTCGCCCGCGCCACGGCCTACCACAAGGAATAAACCATGACCGCGCCCTGGCAGCCGTTGCTCGATTGGTGGTTCGGTCATGCCGAATCAGCCAGTGAAGTTTCGGCGCGACAGGGCAAGTTTTGGTTTGGCAAGCAAGACAGCCAGGACCTCGAGGCGCGAGAGCGTTTCGGGGTCTTTGTCGATCAGGCCCTCGCTGGCGAATTGACCGAATGGACGCAATGTCCCGAAGGCTGGCTGGCAGTGGTGCTGCTACTCGATCAGCTTCCGCGCATGATTTTTCGCGATACGCCCAAGGCTTTTTCCGGTGATCTGCGAGCGCAGAAGCTGGTTGCTCAGGGGATTGCTGCAGACTTCGATCGGCAGTTGAAACCGATCCAGCGGGTTTTCATCTACCTCGTCTTCGAACACTGCGAAAACCTCGCGGTGCAGAATGAAGCGGTCTCGCGATTCATCGAACTGGTGGCTGAACAGCCGGAGGCGGAGCGCGGGGTGTTTGCCGACAACCTGGATTATGCCGAGCGGCATCAGAAGGTGATTGCGCGGTTTGGACGGTTTCCGCATCGCAATGCGGTGTTGGGGAGGGAGTCTACGGCTGAGGAGTTGGCGTTTTTGAGAGAGCCGGGTTCGCGTTTTTAGGGCGATTTTCGGCAATCTCAAAAACCAGCCCTCACCCTAACCCTCTCCCGGAGGGAGAGGGGACTGACCGAGTTGGATGTTCGAGTTACGCTGACTTGAAATACCGAGTTGAACTCAGGTCTGGAAAGCGACAGAGATCGGCTCCCTTTCCCCTCGCCCCCTTGGGGGAGAGGGTTGGGCGGGCGGCGTTCCGATGAGGGGGTAAGCTCTTGATCTTCAGATTCTGAAGCTACCCACCAACTGCTTCAACCGCGCAGCCTGCTGCTCAAGATCCGCACAAGCCCGCAAAGTAGCCTGCAAGTTCTCCACCCCTTCCTGGTTCAGCGTGTTGATCTCATTGATATCAACGTTGATCGATTCAACCACCGCCGTCTGCTCTTCCGTCGCGGTTGCCACCGACTGGTTCATGCCGTCGATCTCGCCGATGCGCTGGGTCACGCTTTCCAGGCGTTCGCCGGCCTGGTTGGCGATGCCGACGCTGCTTTCGCTCTCGCGCTGGCTCTCGGTCATGATGCCGACCGCCTGACGCGCGCCAACCTGCAGCTCTTCGATCATGCTCTGCACTTGCTGCGCCGAATCCTGGGTGCGGTGTGCCAGGTTGCGGACTTCGTCGGCCACCACGGCGAAACCGCGACCGGCCTCCCCGGCGCGGGCTGCTTCAATGGCTGCGTTGAGCGCCAGCAGGTTGGTCTGCTGGGAGATGCTGGTGATCACTTCCAGAATCTGCCCGATATTCACGGTGTTGCTGTTCAGGGTTTCGATGTTGCCGCAGGAGTCGCTGATCTTCGCCGACAGTTGCTGCATCGCGTGGATGGTTTTATCCACAACCTGCTGGCCGTCGACTGCCAGGCTGCGCGCGTCGCTGGAGTGTTGCGAGGCGAGCGCGGCGTTCTGGGCGATTTCCTGGGCGGCGGCGCCGAGCTGGTTGATTGCAGCGGCCACGCTGTTGGTGCGCGAGGCTTGCTGGTCGGAGTTGAACATCGACGAGTTCGATGCCGCGACCACGCGCAGGGCGACTTCGTTGACCTGCCCGGTGGCCGAGGACACTTCGCGGATCGAGGTATGGATACGCTCGACAAAACGATTGAACGACAGCCCCAGCGCGCCGAATTCGTCGTGGCCATGAATGGTCAGCCGTTTGGTCAGGTCGCCTTCGCCTTCGGCGATGTCATGCATGGCGCGGCCCATTGTCAGCAGCGGTTGCATCAGCACGCGAATGAGCATGCCGAGCAGGGCGATGATGATGACGACGGCGATGACCATGGCGATCAGCGCCGAGGTGCGGAACTCGCTGAGCATTGAGAACGCGGTGTCCTTGTCCAGCACCAGCGCCACGTACCAGTCGGCCGACGGCACGCCGTTGACGCGAGTGAAGGAGATCAGTTGGGTCTTGCCGTCGAACTCGACCTCTTTCAGGCCCGGGGTGACTTTCGGCGCACCGGTGGGATAGGCCTCGGCCAGAGTCTTGAGCACCAGCTTGCTGTCCGGGTGGATCAGGATCTTGCCGTCGGCACTGACGATGAACGCGTGGCCGTGGCCGCCGAAGTTCAGCGAGTTGATGATCGCGCTGACGCTGGTGAGATCGATGTCGGCGCCGGCCACACCGATCATCTGGCCCTGACGCTGCACCGGGGTGGCGACGGTGATCACCAGTTTGCCGGACGAAGCGGCGATGTACGGTTCGGTGACGATGGTCTGCTGGGCGCTGTTCGCCGCTTTGTACCAGCCACGGGCGCGGGGATCGTAATCCGGTGCGCGGTTGCCGGCAGGGACCGAGAACATCACGCCGTCGGCGCCGCCGAAATAGCTGAGCTGGAAATTGCCGGTGTAGGCGGGCAGATCAATGATGCGCTTCAGGCTGGCCGGGGCGTTGCCGTCGGCGACAACCTGCTGGGCCATCGATTGCAGCAACTGAATGCGACTTTCCAGCCAGGTCTGGATGTTGCTGGTGGTCAGGCTGCCCAGTTCCTGCATCGACGCTTCGGTGCTGCTTTGCAGGGCTTCGCGCTGGCGATAGTCGTTGAACAAAATGAAACAGGCGAACGCAACGGCCACCACGAGGGCGGCAGCCAACAAGATTTTGTGGCTGAATTTCATGTTTCTGGTCATTAAGGAAGCTACCGCGAAGGGGCTGGTCAAGAAAGGGCGGCAATTTGCCACACTCTCGGGCTTTGCGCTGCTCTTATTTCGACCGCCGCGCGACAAAGATGAGAACGCTTTTGTTAAAGGCGACGAAATGCTCAATAGCCCTACAAAGTGACTGATTTACCGATGAAAGCCGGACGAGCGGGTCAATAAATAGCCGCCCGCCGAGGGAACCAGACAGGGGTTTTCTCTTCTAAGCTTCTGGTTGGCGCCAGGCCATCCCCCTTCCGTTCCAGGAGTTACACCATGTCGCTGCGATCTATCGCCCTTCTGTCGTTTTGTGTGCTGTTGGCCGCATGCAGCAAGGTCAATCAGGAAAACTACTCGAAGCTCTCGGCCGGCATGGCCAAGGCTGAAGTGGAGACGCTGCTCGGCAAGCCTACCGACTGCTCGGGTGCGCTCGGCATGTCCAGTTGCACCTGGGGCGACAAGAACAGCTTTATCAGCGTGCAGTACGCCGGTGACAAAGTGTTGATGTTTTCCGGCCAAGGCCTGAAGTAAACCGGGGCTACGCGCCCACGGGAGAAAAACAATGAAGCGGTTATTGCTTATCCTTTTCGCCGGCCTGGTACTGGCCGGCTGCGCCACGACCGGTGAAGATCCGCTGGCGCCCAAGACAGTCAACAGCGTCAACCTCAAACGTTACCAGGGCACCTGGTACGAGCTGGCGCGGTTGCCAATGTATTTCCAGCGCAACTGCGCGCAATCCGAAGCCCGTTACACGCTCGAATCGGACGGCAACCTGGGCGTGTTCAACCGTTGCCTGACCAAGGACTGGCAATGGGAAGAGGTCAAGGGCACGGCTTATCCCCAGGTGCCGGGCAAGACCGACAAATTGTGGGTCGAGTTCGATACCTGGTTTTCGCGACTGATTCCGGGATCGGCGAAGGGCCAATACTGGGTGCTGTACGTCAGCGACGACTACAAGACCGCCATCGTTGGCGATCCGAGCCGCCGCTACCTGTGGCTGTTGTCGCGTACACCGACCGTCAACGGTGTGGTGCGCGAAGAACTGCTGAGCAAGGCGCGCCAGCAGGGTTACGACACCACGCGGTTGATCTGGCGAACGTCGGATCAGCAGATGGCCAAGACGTCCAACTGACGCGCAACAAAAAACCTGTGGAGGTTGCCCTCCACAGGTTTTTTTGTGTCAGCCCAAAAGGTCTCGCAAGACCTGGGTGAAGGCGCGATTGCTGTCCTCTTCCCCGGCATGCCGGCCATCACGGACGACCCACTGACCGTTGACCAGCACATCGCGCACCTGACGGTCGCCACCGGCAAACAGCCAGCGATTCAGGATCCCGTCACCGCTGGCCGTGGCCAGGTACGGATCGTTGCCATCGAGCACAATCCAGTCTGCACGCTTGCCGACCTCCAGCGCGCCGATCGGCTGGCCCAGTGCCTGAGCGCCACCGTCCAGTGCGGCGTCATACAACGTGCGGCCAACCATCGGCTGATCCGCGCCATACAAGCGATTGCGTCGCTGGTCGCGCAGACGCTGGCCGTATTCCAGCCAGCGCAACTCTTCCACCACGCTCAGCGACACATGGCTGTCGGAACCGATGCCCATGCGTCCGCCCTGAGCGAGGAAATCCACCGCCGGGAAAATCCCGTCGCCGAGGTTGGCCTCGGTGGTCAGGCACAAGCCGGCGATGGCGCGACTCTTGGCCATCAGCGTGACTTCTTCCGGATTGGCGTGGGTCGCGTGCACCAGGCACCAGCGCTGATCGACTTCGGTGTTTTCGTACAGCCATTGCAGCGGGCGGCGACCGCTCCAGCTCAGGCAGTCGTCGACTTCCTTCTGTTGTTCGGCGATGTGGATGTGCACCGGGCATTGCGTGTCGCTGGCCGCCAGCACTTCGCTGATCTGTTGCGGCGTGACTGCGCGCAACGAGTGGAAGCACAGGCCCAGCGACTGAGCCTTCTGCTGAGCCAGCAGCGGTTGCAGGCGCGATTGCAGCTTCAGGTAGTTTTCGGTGCTGTTGATGAAGCGGCGCTGACCTTCGTTCGGCGACTGGCCGCCAAATCCGCTGTGGCTGTAGAGCACCGGCAACAACGTCAGGCCGATGCCGGCGGAGCTGGCGGCCTGGCTGATGCGCAACGCCAGCTCGGCCGGATCGGCGTACGGCTGACCGTTGTGATCGTGGTGAACGTAATGGAATTCGGCGACCGAGGTGTAGCCGGCCTTGAGCATCTCGATGTACAGCTGACGGGCGATCACGCCGAGCTGGTCGGGGCTGATTTTTCCGACGAGCCGGTACATCAGATCGCGCCAGGTCCAGAAACTGTCGTTGGGGTTGCCGGCCACTTCCGCCAGCCCGGCCATCGCTCGCTGGAACGCGTGGGAGTGCAGATTCGGCATGCCCGGCAGCAGCGGACCGCTCAGCCGTTCGGCGCCATCTGCGGTGGAGTTGGCCTGGATTCGGGTCAATACGCCGTCGGCGCTGACCTCGAGACGTACATTGTTGGCCCATCCGTTAGGCAGCAGCGCGCGTTCGGCAAAGAAGGCGGACATGGTTCAGCACCCCATCGTGTGTTATTTGTATATACATATACAGACGTTTGCCTGCCCGGTAAACTCCGGCAAGCTAGCAACCTTATCCAATGAACAGGGATCCATCGTGCCGACTCCGCCTCCAGTTTCTCCGTTGGCCGCGAACATGGGCGACAGTCCGGCGCCCTTGTACGCCCGCGTCAAACAGATGATCACCCAGCAGATCGACAGTGGTAACTGGCCGCCGCATTACCGCGTACCGTCGGAAAGCGAGCTGGTCAGCCAGCTGGGCTTCAGCCGCATGACCATCAACCGCGCGCTGCGCGAGATGACCGCCGACGGTCTTTTGGTACGCATGCAGGGCGTCGGCACCTTCGTCGCCGAGCCGAAGAGCCAATCCGCGCTGTTCGAAGTGCACAACATCGCCGACGAAATCGCCTCCCGTGGCCATCGCCACACCTGCCAGGTGATCACCCTGGAAGAAGAGGCCGCCGGTTCCGAGCGCGCCCTGGCGCTGGACATGCGCGAAGGGCAGAAGGTGTTCCACTCGCTGATCGTGCATTACGAAAACGACATTCCGGTGCAAATCGAAGACCGTTTCGTCAACGCGCTCGTCGCCCCGGAATACCTCAAGCAGGACTTCACCCTGCAAACGCCATACGCCTATCTGAACCAGGTTGCGCCGTTGACCGAAGGCGAACACGTGGTCGAAGCGATCCTGGCCGAGCCGTCCGAATGCAAATTGCTGCAGATTGAAAAGGGCGAGCCGTGCCTGCTGATCCGTCGCCGTACCTGGTCTGGCCGTCAGCCGGTGACGGCGGCGCGCCTGATCCATCCCGGTTCCCGTCATCGTCTGGAAGGACGCTTTCATAAATGAGTGAAGTGAAGGTTTTACGCGCCGAAGGCTACCCGCGCATGCCGTGGAAAAACGGCGGTGGCAGCACCGAAGAAATCACCCGTGACGCCGGTGCCGGCCTCGACGGTTTCGGCTGGCGCCTGTCGATTGCCGACATTGCAGAATCCGGCGGTTTCTCGACATTCACCGGTTATCAACGGGTGATCACGGTGTTGCAGGGCGACGGCATGACCTTGTGCGTCGACGGTGACGACACCCGACCGCTGTTACCTCTCGACCCGTTTGCCTTCAGCGGTGAAAGCCAGGTGTCTTGCACCTTGCTCGGCGGGGCGATCCGCGACTTCAATTTGATTTATGCGCCGCAGCGTTACAGCGCGCGCTTGCAGTGGCTGGACGGCGAGCAACGGTTTTTCAGCTCCGCCGGCACCGTTCTGGTTTTCAGCGTCAGCGAGTTGCTGCAAGTGCAGGTCGGTGACAGTGCTGCGCAACTTGGGCGGCATGATTGCCTGCAACTGGACGGCAACATCGGTCTGGTGGAAGTTGCCGTGAATGCCGGCTGCTGTGTGATCGAACTGACTGCACGCTGATCGACCCTTGAAAAACCGCCGCTTCGAACAGTCCCGGCAGGGCTGTTGAAAGCGGCGGTTTTTTTCATCCCGACGTTCCCGAACGCGCACCAACTTGTTACCGAACGCCCCAGCGTGGCGCAAAACCACGCTTCTGTAACAGCTCACTGCTCGCGCAGACCCACCTCGCGAAAAAATTCATACACGCCACAGCCCTTGATATAGGCGTCCTCCAGTCGTGTCCGGCATTTTTGTTGAACAGCCCTCCAACAAGTTGGCCGCTCGATTGCATATGCTTGTATGTACAAGTAAAGACGTATGCGTATGAGTCGTTAGAGGTTCTCCGCAGCGTCCACTGATTCGCTTGTCGCGCATTGAAGCGCACAAGCCGCTTGCCCACCGCCAGGGTTGGTTTGAATTGATCGCTGAGGAGTCTTTTTCGTGACTGACAATAAGCCTACAACTGCCGTTTATACAAAGAGACGTGATGTTGAGATCCGCGCCGCCCGCGGCAACAAGCTGACCGCCAAGAGCTGGCTGACCGAAGCGCCGCTGCGCATGCTGATGAACAACCTCGACCCGGAAGTGGCCGAGAACCCGAAAGAGCTGGTGGTTTACGGTGGCATCGGCCGCGCCGCGCGCAACTGGGAGTGCTACGACAAGATCGTCGAGAGCCTGACCAACCTGAACGACGACGAGACCCTGCTGGTGCAGTCCGGCAAACCGGTCGGCGTGTTCAAGACCCACAGCAATGCGCCGCGCGTGCTGATCGCCAACTCCAACCTGGTACCGCACTGGGCGACCTGGGAACACTTCAACGAACTCGACGCGAAAGGTTTGGCGATGTACGGCCAGATGACCGCCGGCAGCTGGATCTACATCGGCAGCCAGGGCATCGTCCAGGGCACTTACGAAACTTTCGTTGAGGCCGGTCGCCAGCATTACGATTCCAACCTGAAGGGCCGCTGGGTTCTGACCGCCGGCCTCGGCGGCATGGGCGGCGCCCAGCCGCTGGCTGCCACATTGGCCGGAGCCTGCTCGCTGAACATCGAATGCCAGCAGGTGAGCATCGATTTCCGCCTGAAAAGCCGTTACGTCGACGAACAGGCCAAAGACCTCGACGACGCCCTGGCGCGCATTGAAAAGTACACAAAAGAAGGCAAGGCGATCTCCATCGCGCTGCTCGGCAACGCCGCCGAAATCCTTCCGGAGCTGGTCCGTCGTGGCGTGCGCCCGGACATGGTCACCGACCAGACCAGCGCCCACGACCCGCTCAATGGCTACCTGCCGGCCGGCTGGACCTGGGAAGAATACCGCGCCCGCGCCAAGACCGAACCGGCGGCGGTGATCAAGGCTGCCAAGCAGTCGATGGCCGTGCACGTCAAAGCCATGCTGGATTTCCAGAAGCAAGGCATCCCGACCTTCGACTACGGCAACAACATCCGTCAGATGGCCCAGGAAGAGGGCGTGGAAAACGCCTTCGATTTCCCGGGTTTCGTGCCGGCTTATATCCGTCCGCTGTTCTGCCGTGGCATCGGCCCGT
The DNA here is from genome assembly GCF_012974785.1 of Pseudomonas fluorescens. Lineage (GTDB taxonomy): Bacteria > Pseudomonadota > Gammaproteobacteria > Pseudomonadales > Pseudomonadaceae > Aquipseudomonas > Aquipseudomonas fluorescens_BT. The sequence goes on from NZ_CP027561.1 coordinate 401,177, forward strand.
TCCGCTGGGCGGCGCTGTCGGGTGATCCGCAGGATATCTACAAGACCGACGCCAAAGTCAAAGAACTGATCCCGGACGACGCCCACCTGCACAACTGGCTGGACATGGCTCGCGAGCGCATCAGCTTCCAGGGTCTGCCGGCGCGGATCTGCTGGGTCGGCCTGGGCCAGCGCGCCAAGCTGGGTCTGGCGTTCAACGAAATGGTCCGTCGCGGCGAGCTGTCGGCACCGATCGTGATCGGTCGCGACCACCTCGATTCGGGCTCGGTGTCCAGCCCGAACCGCGAAACCGAATCGATGCAGGACGGCTCGGATGCCGTCTCCGACTGGCCACTGCTCAACGCTTTGCTCAACACCGCCAGCGGCGCGACCTGGGTGTCGCTGCACCACGGTGGCGGCGTCGGCATGGGCTTCTCGCAACACTCGGGCATGGTGATCGTCTGCGACGGTACGGACGAGGCGGCCGAGCGTATCGCTCGCGTGCTGCACAACGACCCGGGTACCGGTGTGATGCGTCACGCCGACGCCGGTTACCAGATCGCCATCGACTGCGCCAAGGAGCAGGGGCTGAACCTGCCGATGATCACCGGCAAATAAAAAACGGCGGGAGCGAGCGCGCTCGCTCCCGCTCAAGCCAATACAGCAACACAACCCAGAACAATCCACAGAGGTTGAATCATGGCGGGCAACACCGATCGTGCAGGCAGTAAACCGTTGATCGAAAGGCGTTCGATCGACTACATCCCGGAAGCGGAAAGACACGGTCGTCTATTCAGTCAGTTCACCCTGTGGATGGGTGCCAACCTGCAAATCACTGCGATTGTCACCGGGGCCCTGGCCGTGGTGCTGGGCGGCGATGTGTTCTGGTCGCTGATCGGTCTGTTGATCGGTCAACTGCTAGGCGGCGGCGTCATGGCGTTGCACGCGGCGCAGGGTCCGAAGCTGGGCCTGCCGCAGATGATCTCAAGCCGTGTGCAGTTCGGGGTTTACGGCGCAGCCATCCCGATCGTGCTGGTGTGCCTGATGTACCTGGGCTTCACCGCCACCGGGACTGTGCTGTCCGGTCAGGCGCTGGGCCAGCTGTTTGGTGTCAGTGACACCGTCGGCATCCTGCTTTTCGCCAGCGTCATCGTGGTGGTCACGGTGCTCGGCTATCGGGTGATCCACTGGATCGGTCGTATCGCCAGTGTCATTGGCGTGATTGCTTTTGTTTATCTGTTCAGCCGTCTGATGAGTCAGGTGGACGTCGGCGCACTCCTGCAAATTCGCCACTTCAGCTGGAGCAGTTTCCTGCTGGCGGTGTCGCTCGCAGCGTCCTGGCAGATCGCCTTCGGCCCTTACGTGGCGGACTACTCGCGTTACCTGCCGAGCAAGGTTTCCTCGGTGAAAACCTTTTTCGCCGCCGGTGCCGGTTCGGTAATCGGCGCGCAGGTAGCGATGATTCTCGGTGTGTTCGCGGCGGCTTCGGCCAACGGCCAGTTTGCCGGCCATGAAGTGGCTTACATCGTCGGTCTGGGCGGCACCGGTGCCACCGCTGCGCTGCTGTATTTCAGCATCGCGTTCGGCAAGGTGACCATCTCGACGCTGAACTCCTACGGCAGCTTCATGTGCATCGCGACCATCATCAGCGGTTTCCGTGGTGACCTGAAAGTAACGCGCATGCAGCGTCTGGTGTTCGTGCTGGTCATCGTTGGAGCGGCGACTCTGATGGCGCTGCTCGGCCAGCACTCGTTCCTCGGGGCGTTCAAGTCTTTCATCCTGTTCCTGCTGGCGTTCTTCACGCCGTGGAGCGCGATCAACCTGGTGGACTACTACTGCATCACTCGCGAGCGCTATGACGTACCGGCGCTGGCGGATCCGAACGGTCGCTACGGTCGCTGGAACATTCTCGGGATCAGCGTCTACGTGTTCGGTGTGCTGGTGCAGCTGCCGTTCATCTCCACCAAGTTCTATACCGGTCCGCTGGTTGCCGCGCTGGGGGATGTGGATATCTCGTGGATCATCGGTCTGGTGCTGCCCGCTGCGCTTTACTACCTGTGCGCAATGAAATGGCACGGCAGCGTGCCCGATCACCTGATTCTGCCGGTCGAGCAGAACAGCGTTGTACAACCTGAAGCAAACGGGACCGGCCGCGCTGCGGCACAGGCCTGATCTGGACGTGGACAGGGCTGGATGCCTCTTGAACTGCCGTAAGCCAATTCATGATTAGGAGCGTCACAACAATGAAATCGAACAAGACCCTGCTGACCACATTGCTGTCCATGGGCCTGCTGGCCAGTGCCGGTGCCACCCAGGCCGCCGGTTGGTGCGAGTCCGGCAAACCAGTGAAATTCGCCGGTTTGAACTGGGAAAGCGCGATGTTGCTCACCGACGTACTGCAGGTCGTGCTGGAGAAAGGTTACGACTGCAAGACCGACAGCCTGCCAGGCAACTCCATCACCATGGAAAACGCGCTGAGCAGCAACGATATTCAAGTGTTCGCCGAAGAGTGGGTCGGCCGCAGCGAGGTCTGGAACAAGGCCGAGAAGGCCGGCAAGGTCGTCGGTGTCGGCGCGCCGGTCGTCGGTGCGGTTGAAGGCTGGTATGTGCCGCGCTACGTGATCGAAGGCGACGCCAAGCGCAAGATCGAAGCCAAGGCGCCAGACCTGAAAAACATCGCTGACCTGGGCAAATACTCGGCGATCTTCAAGGATGCCGAAGAACCGTCCAAGGGCCGCTTCTACAACTGTCCGGCCGGCTGGACCTGCGAGCTGGACAACAGCGAAATGCTGAAAAGCTACGGCCTGGAAAACAGCTACACCAACTTCCGCCCGGGCACCGGCCCGGCGCTGGATGCTGCGGTGCTGTCGAGCTACAAGCGTGGCGAGCCGATCCTGTTCTACTACTGGTCGCCAACCCCGCTGATGGGCCAGATCGACGCCGTCAAACTGGAAGAGAAACCGGGCGTCGACAAGCGCGTGACCATCAAGGTCGGCCTGTCCAAGGCCTTCCACGAGCAAGCCCCGGAGCTGGTGGCCGTGCTGGAAAAGGTCAACCTGCCGATCGATCTGCTGAACCAGAACCTGGGTCGCATGACCAAGGAGCGGATCGAGTCGCCGAAACTGGCGAAAATCTTCCTCAAGGAACATCCTGAAGTCTGGCACAAATGGGTGAGCGACGACGCAGCCAAGAAAATCGACGCGGCCTTGTAGGTCGAGCTTCACCGGCTGCCGGCAACGGCAGTCGGACGCTTGATCGCAACCCCTTGATTGAGAGTCTCTTATGTTTCCCGAACGCTTTACGTTTTCCATCGCCGACTGGGTCAACGGTTGGGTCGATGCACTGGTCACCAACTACGGTGACGTGTTCCGCCACATCTCCGACACCCTGCTGTGGGCCATCGTCAACCTTGAAGGCCTGTTACGCGCTGCACCGTGGTGGCTGATGCTGGCCATCGTTGCAGGCGTTGCCTGGCACGCCACCCGCAAAGTCGTGACCACCGCCGTGATCGTCGGTCTGCTGTTCCTGGTCGGCGCCGTCGGCCTGTGGGACAAATTGATGCAGACACTGGCGCTGATGATGGTCGCCACGGTCATTTCGGTGCTGATCGGGGTGCCGCTGGGGATTCTCTCGGCGCGCAGCAATCGCCTGCGTTCGTTCCTGATGCCGCTGCTCGACATCATGCAGACGATGCCCAGCTTCGTGTACCTGATTCCGGTGCTGATGCTGTTCGGCCTGGGCAAGGTGCCGGCGATTTTCGCCACCGTGATCTACGCCGCGCCGCCGCTGATCCGCCTGACCGATCTGGGCATCCGCCAGGTCGACGGCGAAGTGATGGAAGCGATCAACGCCTTTGGTGCCAACCGCTGGCAGCAACTGTTCGGCGTGCAATTGCCGCTGGCCCTGCCGAGCATCATGGCCGGGATCAACCAGACCACCATGATGGCTCTGTCGATGGTGGTGATCGCCTCGATGATCGGCGCCCGTGGCCTGGGTGAAGATGTACTGGTCGGCATTCAGACCCTCAACGTCGGACGCGGCCTGGAAGCCGGTCTGGCGATCGTGATTCTCGCAGTGGTCATCGACCGCATTACCCAGGCGTATGGTCGGCCACGGCATGAGGTGAGCAAATGAACAACGCAACCGTGAGCAAGATCGAAGTCAAAAACGTCTTCAAGATTTTCGGTAACCGTTCCAAGGATGCGCTGGCCATGGTCGGCCAGGGCAAGACCAAGGAGCAGGTGCTGAACGAAACCGGTTGTGTGGTCGGGGTCAACGACTTGTCCCTGAGCATCGGCACCGGCGAGATCTTCGTGATCATGGGCCTGTCCGGATCCGGCAAATCGACACTGGTACGCCACTTCAACCGCCTGATCGACCCGACCAGCGGCGCGATCCTGGTGGACGGCGTGGACATCCTGCAATACGACATGGACGCCTTGCGCGAATTTCGTCGGCACAAGATCAGCATGGTGTTCCAGAGCTTCGGCCTGCTGCCGCACAAGACCGTGCTCGACAACGTCGCCTACGGCCTGAAAGTGCGCGGCGAGAGCAAGCAGCTGTGCGCCGAACGCGCGCTGCACTGGATCAACACCGTGGGCCTCAAGGGCTACGAAAACAAATACCCGCACCAGCTCTCCGGCGGCATGCGCCAGCGTGTCGGCCTGGCCCGCGCCCTGGCGGCGGACACCGACATCATCCTGATGGACGAAGCGTTCAGCGCCCTCGACCCTCTGATCCGCGCCGAGATGCAGGACCAGTTGCTGGAGCTGCAAAAGACCCTGCACAAGACCATCGTCTTCATCACCCACGACCTCGACGAGGCCGTGCGCATCGGCAACCGCATCGCGATCCTCAAGGACGGTCGCCTGATCCAGGTCGGTACGCCGAAAGAGATCCTGCACTCGCCGGCGGACGAGTATGTCGACCGCTTCGTGCAGCGGCGGGCGGCGGTGGTTTAAGTTGTGTTGGCTGGGCCGGCCCCGAAAGCGTCGGCAAAGCTGCATCAATGTTCGGATGAGGTTTTAGATGTCCCAGGCTGAAAAAATCGTTATCGCCGACGCCCCGATGCGTTGGCAGGATGTGGTCGCAGTCGCCCGTCACGGCGCGCCGCTCGAGCTGTCGGCCCAGACCTGGGCGCGCATTGAAAACGCCCAGGGCATCGTCCAGCGCATCGTCGCCAGCGGCGAACGCGCCTATGGCGTCAACACCGGGTTGGGCGGTCTGTCCAACGTTTCGCTGCAGGGCGAACAGCTCAGCCAGTTGTCGCGTAACACCTTGCTCAGCCATGCCTGCGGCGTCGGCCCGGTACTGGCTGACGAGCAGACCCGCGCCATCATGTGCGCCGCGATCCGCAACTACAGCCACGGCAAGTCCGGCATTCATCGCCGGGTGGTCGAAGCGCTGCTGGCGCTGCTCAATCGCGGTATCACCCCGCAGGTGCCGTCCCAGGGTTCGGTGGGTTATCTGACCCACATGGCCCACGTCGGCATCGCGCTGCTGGGCGTGGGCAATGTCAGCTATCGCGGGCAAGTGGTGTCCGCACAGCAGGCGCTGACCGAAGAGGGCCTGCAACCGGTGCAGCTCGGGGCGAAGGACGGTTTGTGTCTGGTCAATGGCACGCCGTGCATGACCGGCCTCGGTTGCCTGGCGATTGCCGACGCCACGCGTCTGCTGCAATGGGCGGACGTGATCGGCGCCATGAGCTTCGAAGCCCAGCGCGGCCAGATCGCCGCATTCGATGCCGAGATCATCGCGCTCAAGCCGCACCCGGGCATGCAACAGGTCGGCGTCAATCTACGGGCGCTGCTCGATGGCAGTGAAGTGATCGCGAAGAGCAAAGGCATTCGCACTCAGGATGCCTTGAGCATCCGCTCGATCCCGCAGGTGCATGGCGCCGCACGCGATCAACTGGAGCACGCGATCAAACAGATCGAAACCGAACTCAACGGCTGCACCGACAACCCGTTGCTGCTGGGCACGCCGGACGACTTCCGGGTGATGTCCCAGGCCAACCCGCACGGGCAATCGGTGGCGCTCGCGGCGGACTTGCTGGCGATTGCGATGGCCGAAATCGGCTCGATTGCCGAGCGACGTCTGGATCGTCTGATCAACCCGCACGTCAGTGGTCTGCCAGCGTTTCTGGTTGCCAACCCGGGGGTGAACTCCGGGATGATGATCGTGCAATACGTCGCCGCGTCGCTGTGTGCGGAAAACCGCCAGTTGGCGCAACCGGCGGTGCTCGACAACTACGTCACTTCGGGCCTGCAGGAAGACCATTTGAGCATGGGCACCAACGCCGCGCTGAAGCTGCACCGTGCGCTGGAAAACTGCACGCAGATCCTCGCCATCGAGTACCTGCTGGCGGCCCAGGCTTTTGAATTTCTCAAGGACCAGCGCTTCGGCGCGGGCACCGATGTGGCGTGGCGACTGCTGCGCGAGAAGGTCCCGGCCTACGATCAGGACCGTTGGCTGGCGCCGGATATCGCCGCTGCTGCAAGTGTTCTGAAAGACTCGAACCTGTTGCACAACGCCTTACCGAATTTGCACTGAAAACTACCCACGCCAGCGTGCCAAGGCGCGGCTCCCCAAAAGGGCAGACGCGACGGACAACGGACATCTCCGGAGCGTCTGGCGAGTTAACAATAAACTCTCAAAAGGAGCACAAAATGACTGCGCTGAACCTGATCCCGGGCCAACTGAGCCTGTCCCAACTGCGTGACATCTATCAGAACTCGGTCAAACTGACCCTCGACAACAGCGCCAGCGCCCAGATCGAAGCCAGCGTCGCCTGCGTCGAGCAGATCCTCGCCGAGAACCGCACCGCCTACGGCATCAACACCGGTTTCGGCCTGCTGGCCTCGACCCGCATCGCCAGCGAAGACCTGGAAAACCTGCAGCGTTCGCTGGTGTTGTCCCACGCCGCCGGCGTCGGCCAGCCGATCAGCGATGAGCTGGTGCGCCTGATCATGGTGCTCAAGGTCAACAGCCTCAGCCGTGGTTTCTCCGGGATCCGTCGCGTGGTGATCGACGCGCTGATTGCGCTGATCAACGCCGAGGTTTATCCGCACATTCCGTTGAAAGGTTCGGTCGGTGCTTCCGGCGACCTGGCACCGCTGGCGCACATGTCGCTGGTGCTGCTGGGCGAAGGCAAGGCGCGCTACAAGGGCGAGTGGATGGAAGCGACCGAGGCGCTGAAAGTCGCCGGTCTGGCCCCGCTGACGCTGGCGGCCAAAGAAGGTCTGGCGCTGCTCAACGGCACGCAGGTTTCTACCGCATTCGCTTTGCGCGGTCTGTTCGAAGGTGAAGACCTGTTCGCCGGCGCGCTGGCGCTGGGCGGGCTTACAGTTGAAGCGGTATTGGGCTCGCGCTCGCCGTTCGATGCCCGTATCCACGCCGCCCGTGGCCAGAAAGGGCAGATCGACACCGCCGCCGCTTATCGCGATCTGCTGGGCGAGCGCAGCGAAGTCTCCGACTCGCACCAGAACTGCGAAAAGGTCCAGGACCCGTACTCGCTGCGTTGCCAGCCACAAGTCATGGGCGCGTGCCTGACCCAGTTCCGTCAGGCCGCCGAGGTGCTGGTCATCGAGGCCAACGCCGTGTCCGACAACCCGTTGGTGTTCGCGGCCGAAGGCGACGTGATTTCCGGTGGCAACTTCCACGCCGAACCGGTGGCCATGGCGGCTGACAACATGGCTTTGGCCATCGCCGAAATCGGCTCCCTCAGCGAGCGCCGCATCTCGCTGATGATGGACAAGCACATGTCGCAACTGCCGCCGTTCCTCGTCGCCAACGGTGGCGTGAACTCCGGCTTCATGATCGCCCAGGTGACCGCTGCGGCCCTGGCCAGCGAGAACAAGGCGCTGTCCCATCCGCATTCGGTGGACAGCCTGCCGACCTCCGCCAACCAGGAAGACCACGTGTCGATGGCCCCGGCCGCCGGCAAGCGCCTGTGGGAGATGGCCGAGAACACGCGCGGGATTCTCGCGGTGGAATGGCTGGCGGCGGTGCAGGGGCTGGACCTGCGCAACGGCCTGAAGACCTCGAGCAAACTGGAAAAAGCCCGGGGCATTCTGCGTCGCGAAGTGCCGTTCTACGAGAAGGACCGTTTCTTCGCACCGGACATCAATGCGGCGACCGAATTGCTGGCTTCGCGGGTTCTGACTGAGCTGGTTCCGGCTAAGTTGCTGCCGAGCCTGTGATGCACTCATCGCCAGCAGGCTGGCTCCCACAAGAGCACCGCGCAACCTGTGGGAGCCAGCCTGCTGGCGATTCGATTACGAATACTGTGGAGACTAGGGATGAAAACCCTCTGGCAACACTGCCACGTCGCAACCATGGCGCAAGGCGTCTACTCGATCATCGAGGATGCGGCCATCGTGACGTCCGGCGCACTTATCGAGTGGATCGGCCCGCGCAGCCAATTGCCGTCCGGCGAATATCCGGCGGTCAATGATCTGCAAGGCGCGTGGGTCACCCCCGGCCTGATCGACTGCCACACCCACACCGTGTTCGGTGGCAACCGCAGCGGTGAGTTCGAGAAACGCCTGCAAGGCGTCAGCTACGCCGAGATCGCAGCCGCCGGCGGCGGCATCGCCAGCACCGTGCGCGCCACGCGTGAAGCGTCGGAAGACGAACTGTTCGCCAGCGCCGCCAAACGCCTGAAAAGCCTGATGCGTGATGGCGTGACCACGGTCGAAATGAAATCCGGCTACGGCCTCGATCTGGCCAGCGAGCGCAAGATCCTGCGGGTCATCCGTCGTCTCGCCGCCGAGTTGCCGATCAGCGTGCGCAGCACCTGCCTGGCCGCCCATGCCTTGCCGCCGGAATACAAGGATCGCGCCGACGACTACATCGATCACATCTGCGCCGAGATGCTCCCCGCCCTGGCCGCCGAAGGTCTGGTGGACGCGGTGGATGCGTTTTGCGAATACCTGGCGTTCTCCCCGGAGCAAGTCGAGCGGGTGTTCATCGCCGCGCAAAAACTCGGTCTGCCGGTGAAGCTGCATGCCGAGCAATTGTCGTCGCTGCACGGCTCCAGCCTGGCCGCGCGTTATCACGCATTGTCCGCCGATCACCTGGAGTTCATGGACGAAGCCGACGCCATCGCCATGGCCGAATCCGACACCGTCGCGGTGTTGTTGCCGGGCGCGTTCTACTTCCTGCGCGAAACCCAGTTGCCGCCGATGGAAGCCCTGCGCAAACACAAGGTGAAAATCGCCATCGCCAGCGACCTCAACCCCGGCACTTCGCCGGCGCTGTCGTTGCGCCTGATGCTGAATATGGCCTGCACCTGTTTCCGCATGACCCCGGAAGAGGCGCTGGCCGGCGCCACGATTCACGCGGCGCAAGCCCTGGGCATGGCCGAGACCCACGGTTCGCTGGAAGCCGGCAAGGTCGCGGATTTTGTCGCCTGGCAGATCGACCGGCCGGCGGATCTGGCGTACTGGCTGGGTGGTGAACTGGACAAACGCGTCGTGCGTCACGGCGTTGAATCAAGTCTGTAGGAGAGTGGTTGTGGATAAGGTTCTGAACTTCAAACAAGGTCGCGTGCCGCTGCTGATCAGCATGCCTCACGCCGGTGTGCGCCTGACTCCGGCGGTCGAGGCCGGATTGATCCCGGACGCGAAAAGCCTGCCGGACACCGACTGGCATATTCCGCAGCTCTACGACTTTGCCGCCGAACTGGGCGCCAGCACCCTGGCGGCCGAGTACTCGCGGTTCGTCATCGACCTGAACCGGCCGTCAGACGACAAACCGCTGTACGCCGGCGCCACCACCGGCCTGTACCCGGCGACGCTGTTCGATGGCATTCCGTTGTTCAAGGAAGGCCAGGAGCCGTCGAAACAAGAGCGTGCGACCTATCTGGAGCAGATCTGGACGCCGTACCACCGCACCTTGCAGGAAGAGCTGGCGCGGCTGAAGGCCGAGTTCGGTTACGCGCTGCTGTTCGATGCGCACTCGATCCGTTCGGTGATCCCGCACTTGTTCGACGGCAAGCTGCCGGACTTCAATCTCGGCACCTTCAACGGCGCCAGTTGCGATCCACAACTGGCCACGCAACTGGAGGCGATCTGTGCCCGCCATGGCGATTACAGCCATGTGCTGAACGGACGCTTCAAGGGCGGCCACATCACCCGTCACTACGGCAACCCGGCCGAGAACATCCACGCCGTGCAGCTGGAACTGGGCCAGTGCACCTACATGGAAGAGTTCGAACCGTTCCGCTACCGCGCCGATCTGGCGGAGCCGACGCGGGTGGTGCTCAAGGAGTTGCTGCAAGGGCTGCTCGCCTGGGGCAAATCCCACTACAGCGCATAAGGTTCCCCCTGTGGGAGCGAGCAGGCTCGCTCCCACAGTTTTTGGTGATCACAAGTAAGGGGCCGACAGTCGCCACCGTGCAAATCCCGGTCGCCACAGTTCGCTTTTCCGTCTCGCCTACTGCGTAATGTTTTGGCCACGGTGCAAGAAGACACCGATCCGAACAATAAACCGCTGCCGCACGAGACGATCCCACATGAAAAAACTGTTCACTCGTTGTGCGTTAATCCTGACCGGCAGTGCGCTGCTCAGCGCCGGCGCCATGGCTTCCGACGATGCATCCTGCAAAACCGTGCGCATGGGCGTGGTCAACTGGACCGACGTGATCGCCACCAGCGGCATGGCCGACGTGCTGCTCAACGGCCTGGGCTACGAGAGCAAGCAGACCAGCGCCGTGCAGCAAATCATCTTTGCCGGCATCCGCGACAAGCGTCTGGATATTTTCCTCGGCTATTGGAAACCGGCGATGGACAAGAACATCGCGCCGTTCCTCGCCGCCAATCAGGTCAAGGTGATGGACAAGCCAAGCCTGGCCGATGCCCAGGCCACGCTGGCAGTGCCGGACTATGTTGCGGCGGCGGGGCTGAAAACCTTCGGCGACATCGCGAAATTCAAGGATCAGCTCGGCGGCAAGATCTACGGTATCGAGCCCGGCAGCGGCGCCAACACCACGATCAAGACCATGATCGAGACCAACCATTTCGGCCTGAAGGACTTCAAGATCATCGAATCCGGTGAGGCCGGCATGCTCGCCGCCGTGCAGCGGGCGGTGAACCGCAAGGAATTCGTGGTGTTCGTCGGCTGGACCCCGCATCCGATGAACATCAACATGAAAATCACCTACCTGACCGGCAGCGAAGACGTTTACGGCCCCAACGAAGGCGCCGCCACCGTTTCCACCGTCACCGCGCCGGACTACGCCGAGCGCTGCCCGAACGTCCATCGACTGCTGGAAAACCTGACCTTCACCGCCGCCCAGGAAAGCCAGTTGATGGTGCCGATCATGGAGCGCAAGACACCTCAGGAAGTGGCGAAAACCTGGCTGCGTGAGCATCCCGAAGACTTGCAACGCTGGCTGGCGGGTGTCAGCAGTTTTGACGGCAAGGACGGCGTGGCCACAGTCCAGGCCAGCCTGAAAAACTGATGAGCACTTATCCACTTTCACCGGCGATGGCGGCGTTTGTCGCCAGAACCGAAAGCTTCGCCAGTGATGACGGCAGCCTCGCGGGTTTGCGCAAATCCTATGACGACATGTGCCGGGCCTTCGCGCCCGAGCGACCGGCGGGTCTGGAGGTGGTGGATTTCCAGTTGAGCGGGGTGGCGGTGCGTTCGTATCGCCCGCCCGTCCGGCCATCGGTCAGTGGCTGGCCGTGCGTGTTGTATCTGCACGGCGGCGGTTGGGTGGTCGGCGGGCTGGATTCCCATGACTTCATCTGCTGTGAACTGTCCATCTCGCTCGGGGCAATGGTGGTGGCGGTGGATTACCGGCTGGCGCCGGAGCATCCGTTCCCGGCCGGTTTCGAGGATTGCCTGACCGTGTGGCGCGCGTTGCGCAGCGGGCCGTTCTGGTTCGACGCCGAGCGGATGCTGGTAGCCGGCGACAGCGCAGGCGGCAATCTGGCGGCGGCGTTGTGCCTGGCCTTGCGCGATGCCGGCCAGCCGCTGCCGGGCGCGCAGGTCTTGATCTATCCGGGGCTGGGAGGCGACACAGAGTTACCGTCGCGCAGCGAATGCGCCGATGCGCCGCTGCTCGCCAGCAGCGATGTCGATTGTTATCACGCCTTGTACCTGCGCGGCACCGCGAATCCGAATGCTTATGCGATGCCGTTGCTGGCCGATGACTTCAGTGGTTTGCCCCCGGCCTGGATTGCCGTGGCGCAGTTCGATCCGCTGCGTGACGACGGCGTGTGCTACGCCGAACGGCTTAACGCGGCGGGCGTCGACGCGGCGCTGTACTACGGCGAAGGGCTGGTTCACGGTTGCCTGCGGGCGCGGCATCAGGTCGCCGAGGTCGATCGTCTCTTTGAGAACCTGCTGGGGTTCATGACTGACAAAATGTGACAGCGCGCGGGCATGCTCATTGACGTAAATCGGGTTTATGATGCCGGACGGCAGAATAATAGAAGTCCCCCCAGGGATGACCTCTACCCCTTACGGAGCGCGCAATGCAGACTTTGTTTCCGCAGATCAAACCTCACGCACGGCACGATCTGGCCGTCGATGACACCCATACGCTGTACGTCGACGAAAGCGGTTCACCGGAAGGTTTGCCGGTGGTCTTCATCCATGGTGGCCCGGGCGCGGGGTGTGATGCCCAGAGTCGCCGCTACTTCGATCCGAATCTGTATCGCATCGTCACCTTCGACCAGCGTGGCTGCGGACGTTCCACCCCCCACGCCAGCCTGGAAAACAACACCACCTGGGATCTGGTCGAAGACCTCGAGCGTATCCGCAAACACCTGGGCATCGACAAATGGGTGCTGTTCGGCGGTTCCTGGGGTTCGACCCTGGCGCTGGCCTACGCGCAAACTCACCCGGAGCGCGTGCATGGTCTGATCCTGCGTGGGATCTTTCTCTGCCGCCCGCAGGAAATCGAATGGTTCTACCAGGCCGGGGCCAGCCGTCTGTTCCCCGATTACTGGCAGGACTACCTCGCGCCGATCCCGCTGGATGAGCGCGACGACCTGCTCAGCGCTTTCCACAAACGCCTGACCGGCAACGATCAGATCGCCCAGATGCACGCGGCCAAGGCCTGGTCGACCTGGGAAGGGCGCACCGCGACCCTGCGCCCGAACCCGCTGGTGGTCGACCGGTTCTCCGAGCCGCAGCGTGCCTTGTCGATCGCGCGGATCGAATGCCACTACTTCACCAATAACGCTTTCCTGGAACCGAACCAGTTGATCCGCGACATGGGCAAGATCGCCCATCTGCCCGGCGTGATCATCCACGGCCGCTACGACGTGATCTGCCCGCTCGACAATGCCTGGGAACTGCATCAGGCCTGGCCGAACAGCGAGCTGCAGGTGATCCGCGATGCCGGTCACGCGGCCTCGGAACCGGGTATCACCGATGCGCTGGTACGCGCCGCCAGCAACATGGCCCGGCGCCTGCTCGACCTGCCGCCCGAAGAAGCATGAAGGGGCTATTGCAGCGCGTGAAAGGCGCGCGAGTCGAAGTGGCGGGGGAGGTGGTCGGCAGCGTCGATCAGGGATTGCTGGTGCTGGTGGCGGTCGAACCCGACGACACGCAGGCCAGCGCCGACAAACTTCTGCATAAACTGCTTAACTATCGAGTATTCGGTGACGCCGTAGGCAAGATGAATCTGTCTTTGGCGGATGTGGGCGGCGGGCTGCTGCTGGTCTCTCAGTTCACCCTGGCTGCCGACACCAGAAGCGGGTTGCGTCCGAGTTTCTCGACCGCCGCCCCTCCGGCGCTGGGCGAGGAATTGTTCGACTATCTATTCAGCAAAGCGAAACAGATGCATGGCACTGTGGCATCAGGTAGATTCGGCGCGGATATGCAGGTTCACCTGGTCAATGACGGCCCGGTAACCTTCCTGTTACAGACATGAAAGTGCTTGAAACACGTTTTTAAGGGCTTTTCGACTGAAAACAGGGAATTTTCGCGATAAATACTTTGTTACCCCTGATGCGTTGTCACGCGGGCTACTAGATAATCGCGCGCTACGGGGATCAGCGTTCGTTGGTCCATTTTGACTTAGGTAGAGACTTGTCCGGATCCGATTGGGGAATCATTTCGACCCAGCGGAGTCGGAACAATGCTCGCCAACTTGGCAAGGGTGTCCTGCAAGGTCGGTTATTTTTGTACCGAATACCTCACAGGCGCTTCATCTGGCCGTTGGTTTATTGATCTGTTTTCGGCGAGGGTTGCTCGTGATTGTTAGTCCCTGTTATGCAGCAAAATTGTCTGCCAAACGCTTGCGCAGCGCTCTGGTAGCGGGCTCGGCAGTTCTCTGCCTGCTCAGCGCCGGCCAGCTTTGGGCATTCAATCTTGACGATGTGTCGGCCAAGGCCAAAGAGCTGGCCGGGCAGAAGTTCGAAGCCCCGCGCAGCAACCTGCCGAACGAATTCCGTGAGATGAAGTTCGCGGACTATCAGAAGATTCGTTTCCGCACCGAAAAAGCCGAATGGGCCGACCAGAAGACCCCGTTCAAGCTGTCCTTCTACCATCAGGGCATGCACTTCGATACGCCGGTGAAAATCAACGAAATCACCGCGAACACCGTCGAAGAGATCAAATACGATCCGAGCCGTTTCGATTTCGGCGATCTGCAGTTCGATCCCAAGGCCACCGAACAGCTGGGCTACGCCGGTTTCCGTGTGCTGTACCCGATCAACAAGGCTGACAAGCAAGACGAAATCATGACCATGCTGGGCGCGAGCTACTTCCGCGTTGTCGGCAAGGGTCACACCTACGGTCTGTCGGCCCGTGGCCTGGCGATCGATACCGCTTTGCCGTCCGGCGAAGAATTCCCGCGTTTTCGCGAGTTCTGGATTCAACAGCCGAAGCCGGGTGACAAGCATCTGGTGATCTTCGCCCTGCTGGATTCGCCACGTGCGACCGGCGCCTACCGCCTGATCCTGCGTCCGGGCAGCGACACCATCGTTGACGTCAAGGGCCAGATGTACCTGCGTGACAAGGTCGGCAAGCTCGGCATCGCGCCGCTGACCAGCATGTTCCTGTTCGGCGCCAACCAGCCGTCGAAAGTGCTCAACTACCGTCGTGAACTGCACGACTCCAGCGGTCTGTCGATCCATGCCGGCAACGGCGAATGGATCTGGCGCCCTCTGAACAACCCTAAACATCTGGCCGTGAGCCAGTTCAGCGTCGAAAACCCGCGTGGTTTCGGTCTGCTGCAACGTGGCCGTGACTTCAGCCACTACGAAGATCTCGATGACCGCTACGACAAGCGTCCAAGCGCCTGGATCGAGCCGAAGGGTGACTGGGGCAAAGGTACCGTCGATCTGGTCGAGATCCCGACCGCCGACGAAACCAACGACAACATCGTTGCGTTCTGGAACCCGGAAAAACTGCCGGAGCCAGGCAAGCCGCTGGACTTCGCCTATCGCATGCACTGGACCATGGACGAACCGGCGATTCACGCGCCGGACAGCGCCTGGGTCAAGCAGACCCTGCGTTCGACCGGTGACGTCAAGCAATCGAACCTGATCCGTCAGCCGGATGGCAGCGTTGCCTATCTGGTCGACTTCGAAGGCCCGTCTCTGGCGGCCCTGGCCCCGGATGCGGACGTTCGCAGCCAGGTCAGCGTCGGCGACAACGCCGAACTGGTCGAAAACAGCGTGCGCTACAACCCTGAAACCAAGGGCTGGCGCCTGACCCTGCGGATGAAGATCAAGGACGCGAGCAAGTCGACCGAGATGCGTGCCGCACTGGTGCAGAACATCGTCCCGGCCGATCTGGCCAAGACCTCGCTGCCGGCTTCCAATTCCTCGGTTGCGAAGGCCGACAAGATCGCCGCCAAGCAGCAAGAGAAAGCCGACAAGGAAGCCAAGGCCGCCGAAGCCAAACAGGCCGACGCCAAGCCAGCGACAGACGCCAAGGACAAGGCCAACAAAGACGCCAAGCAGCCAGCGGCTGCGGACGCGGCCCCAGCCACACCGGAACCGGCCTCGACTGAAGAAGTCCTGACCGAGACCTGGAGCTATCAGTTGCCTGCCGATGAGTAATTCTCAAGTACAGCCAGAGACTCTGTCCGAGTATCTGGCGCATCTGCCGATGACCGACGAACAGCGCGCGGAACTCGCGGGCTGCCAGTCCTTCAGCGAATTGCATCAACGCCTGTCGTCCTCGACGTTCGACGCGCCGACCGAAGCCGCCCAGGCTTCGGTCGGCAAGCGCCTGACCCTGAGCACCGCCGAAGAGCTGGAAGACGCGGAAATGCTGGTGCTCGATGCCAGTGGCCGGGTCAGCCTCAAGGCTACGCCGCCGATCCGTCGGACCAAGGTCGTGCCGGAGCCGTGGCGCACCAATATCCTGGTGCGTGGCTGGCGTCGTATGACCGGCCGGACCAACCCGCCGCAGCCGCCGAAGGACCAGAACGTGCTGCCGGCCGCACGCTGGCGCACCGTCGGTTCGATCCGTCGCTACATCCTGCTGATCCTGATGCTCGGCCAGACCATCGTCGCCGGCTGGTACATGAAAGGCATCATGCCGTACCAGGGCTGGTCGTTCGTCGATCTGGAAGAAGTCCTGCATCAACCGCTGCTGCAGACCGCCACACAAGTGCTGCCGTATGCGCTGCAGACCAGCATCCTGATCATGTTCGGGATTCTGTTCTGCTGGGTGTCGGCCGGTTTCTGGACCGCGCTGATGGGCTTCCTCGAATTGCTCACCGGTCACGATAAATACCGGATCTCCGGTAAAAGCGCTGGCAACGAACCGATTCCGAAAGATGCGCGCACCGCACTGGTGATGCCGATCTGCAACGAAGACGTGCCGCGAGTGTTCGCCGGTCTGCGTGCGACCTTCGAGTCGGTCGCCGCTACCGGTGACCTGGATCGTTTCGACTTCTTCGTCCTCAGCGACAGTAACGACACCGACATCTGTGTTGCTGAGCAGCAGGCCTGGCTGGACGTCTGCCGTGAAGCCAAGGGCTTCGGCAAGATCTTCTATCGCCGCCGCCGTCGCCGCGTCAAACGCAAGAGCGGCAACCTCGACGACTTCTGCCGTCGCTGGGGCGGTGATTACAAGTACATGGTCGTGCTCGACGCCGACTCGGTGATGAGCGGCGAGTGCCTGACCAGTCTGGTGCGCCTGATGGAGGCCACTCCGGACGCCGGCATTATTCAGACCGCGCCGCGTGCTTCGGGCATGGACACGCTGTATGCACGCATGCAGCAGTTCGCCACTCGTGTGTACGGTCCGCTATTCACCGCCGGCCTGCACTTCTGGCAACTGGGTGAATCCCACTACTGGGGTCACAACGCGATCATCCGCATGAAGCCGTTCATCGACCACTGCGCCCTGGCGCCGTTGCCAGGCAAGGGGGCGTTCTCCGGTGCGATCCTCTCTCACGACTTCGTTGAAGCCGCGCTGATGCGCCGTGCCGGCTGGGGCGTGTGGATTGCCTACGATCTGCCGGGCAGCTACGAAGAACTGCCACCGAACCTGCTCGACGAACTCAAGCGTGACCGTCGCTGGTGCCACGGCAACCTGATGAACTTCCGTCTGTTCCTGGTCAAAGGCATGCACCCGGTGCACCGCGCGGTGTTCCTGACCGGCGTGATGTCTTACCTGTCGGCGCCGCTGTGGTTCTTCTTCCTCGTGCTGTCCACCGCGCTGCTGGCGGTGAACACGCTGATGGAGCCGCAGTACTTCCTCGAACCGCGTCAGCTCTATCCGCTGTGGCCGCAATGGCACCCGGACAAGGCGATCGCGCTGTTCTCGACGACCATCGTGCTGCTGTTCCTGCCGAAACTGTTGAGCATCATCCTGATCTGGGCCAAGGGTGCGAAAGAGTTCGGCGGCAAGTTCAAGGTGACCCTGTCGATGCTGCTGGAGATGCTGTTCTCCATGCTGCTGGCGCCGGTGCGGATGATTTTCCACACCCGTTTTGTCCTGGCCGCGTTCCTCGGCTGGGCTGCGACCTGGAACTCGCCGCAGCGTGACGACGACTCCACGCCATGGAGCGAGGCGGTCAAGCGCCACGGTCCGCAGACGCTACTGGGCTTCTTCTGGGCGCTGCTGGTGATCTGGCTGAACCCGAGCTTCCTGTGGTGGCTGGTGCCGATCGTCGGTTCGCTGATGCTGTCGATTCCGGTGTCGGTGATTTCCAGCCGTGTGGGGCTGGGCCTCAAATCCCGTGACGAGAGCCTGTTCCTCATCCCCGAGGAATACAATCCGCCACAGGCGCTGCTGGCCACTGATCAGTACACCCACGAAAACCGCTGGCACGCGCTGAACGACGGCTTCGTCCGCGCCGTGGTCGATCCGCAGCAGAACGCCCTGGCGTGCTCGCTGGCGACTTCGCGTCACGGTGAGGCCGAGCCGATCGAATGGCTGCGTCAGGAGCGTGTGCGTCACGCGATCAAGGTTGGCCCGGCCGGGCTGAACAACCATGATCGCCTGCAACTGCTGAGCGATCCGGTCGCCCTGGCCCGTTTGCACGAGCAGGTGTGGGCCGAAGGTCACGCCGAGTGGCTGGACGCCTGGCGGGCTTCGGTGAAAGCCGACCCCCATGCGCCGCTGCTGCCGCTCAAGCCTGTGAGCTTGCAGGCGCAACCGGCCTGATGAAGAAACCCCGCGAAAGCGGGGTTTTTTTTGATCTCGATAAAGGAGCCTCTCGGCCCGGCCCTTGATTGTTAAACAAATCGTCCATTAAACCTTGTGCAAAAAATCGAGTGCGTTAGCATCCGTCCCCGAATTGGCGCCCCCGGACAATTTTGTCCATCTCTGTCGGTTTTCGCGCCGCAAACGCAATGGTTTTGGGGACTTGAAGATGAAGAAGTATCTGTCGATGCTGCTGGTCGGCGTCACGGCACTGGTTGCAGTCAATGCGGCGCAGGCCGGCGCAATCGATGACGCGGTCAAGCGCGGCACCTTGAAAGTCGGCATGGACCCGACCTACATGCCGTTCGAGATGACCAACAAGCGCGGCGAAATCATCGGCTTCGAAGTCGACATCCTCAAAGCCATGACCAAGGCCATGGGCGTCAAGCTGGAGCTGGTTTCGACCGGTTACGACGGCATTATCCCGGCGCTGATGACCGACAAGTTCGACATGATCGGCAGCGGCATGACCCTGACCCAGGAACGCAACCTGCGCCTGAACTTCAGCGAACCGTTCATCGTGGTCGGCCAGACCCTGCTGATCCGCAAGGAGCTGGAAGGCACCATCAAGTCTTATAAAGACCTGAACACCGCCGACTACCGCATCACCTCCAAGCTCGGCACCACCGGCGAGATGGTCGCCAAGAAGTTGATCGCCAAGGCCAAGTACCACGGCTACGACAACGAGCAGGAAGCCGTGCTCGACGTGGTCAACGGCAAGGCTGACGCCTTCATCTACGACGCCCCGTACAACGTCGTTGCCGTGAACAAGGTCGGTGCCGGCAAACTGGTGTTCCTCGACAAGCCGTTCACCTACGAGCCACTGGCCTTCGGCCTGAAGAAGGGTGACTACGACAGCCTCAACTTCATCAACAACTTCCTGCACCAGATCCACGAAGACGGCACCTACGATCGCATCCATGACAAGTGGTTCAAGAGCACCGAGTGGCTCAAGGACATGGAATAACTCGGTCATATAGACCGAGTCGCCCCATTCGCGAGCAAGCCCGCTCCCACATTGGAATGCGTTCCCTGTGGGAGCGGCGGTACGACGATTCGACTTGCCCGCGAAGGCGGCCTCCCCGGCGACACAACTTTCGGATTTCGCTAAACCCATGAAACAGAAAAAAGCCCAATGGCCCTGGCACGTGCTGACTGTGCTGGTGCTGGTCGGCCTGGCTGGCGCGCTGTATTACGCCACGTCGCTGATGTCCTACGAATGGCGCTGGAACCGCGTGCCGCAGTACTTCGCCTACCAGGCCGAGGAAACCCAGCGCGCGACCGACATTTCCACCGTCAGCGAACTGGTGCGCAAGGGCGGCAGCGCGCAGGTCACCCTGCGCAACGATGCCGGTGACGAGCAGCATCTGACCGTCGACGAAAACAGCCTGCAATTCGCTCAGGGCGACGATGTGGCCGAAGGCGACGTCGTGGGCGTGACCCGGCATTGGGCGGCGGGTCCGCTGCTGTGGGGCCTGTGGACAACGCTTTGGCTGTCGGCGGTGTCCGGCGTGCTGGGACTGCTGATCGGTCTGGCGACCGGATTGTGCCGGTTGTCGAGCAACCCGACCCTGCGCGACCTGTCGACGATCTATGTCGAGCTGGTGCGCGGTACGCCGCTGCTGGTGCAGATCTTCATTTTCTATTTCTTCATCGGCACGGTGATGAACCTGTCCCGGGAGTTCGCCGGGATCGCCGCGCTGTCGCTGTTCACCGGCGCCTACGTGGCAGAAATCATCCGTTCCGGTGTGCAGTCGATTGCCCGTGGGCAGAATGAAGCGGCCCGCTCGCTGGGTTTGAGCGCTGGCCAGTCGATGCGCCACGTGGTGCTGCCGCAAGCGTTCAAGCGCGTGCTGCCGCCGCTGGCCGGGCAGTTCATCAGCCTGGTGAAGGACACCTCGCTGGTGTCGGTGATCGCCATCACTGAGCTGCTGAAAAGCGGCCGTGAAGTCATCACCACGTCGTTTTCGCCATTCGAAATCCTGTTCTGCGTTGCCGGCCTGTACCTGTTGATCAACCTGCCGCTGTCGAAAATCGCCAGCCGGCTCGAGCGGAGGCTCGCGCAAAGTGATTGAAGTCCGCGATCTGGTAAAAGTCTTCGACACCCGCGGCCAGGTAGTGCGCGCGGTGGATCACGTCAGTACGAACGTGGCCAAGGGCGAAGTGCTGGTGGTGCTCGGCCCGTCCGGTTCCGGCAAGTCGACCTTCCTGCGTTGTCTCAATGGTCTGGAAGAATTCGATTCCGGTTCGGTGAGCATCGACGGCCTGCAGCTGGCCGACCCGAAAACCGACGTCAACGCCTACCGCCGCGAAGTCGGCATGGTGTTCCAGCACTTCAACCTGTTCCCGCACATGACCGTGCTGGAAAATCTCTGTCTGGCGCAGAAAGTCGTGCGCAAGCGCGGCCAGAAAGAAAGCGAAGCCAAGGCCCTGGCGCTGCTGGAGAAAGTCGGTATTGCGCAGAAGGCCCGCGAATACCCTTCGCGTCTGTCCGGCGGGCAGCAGCAGCGCGTGGCGATCGCCCGGGCGCTGGCGATGGATCCGAAGGTCATGCTGTTCGATGAACCGACCTCGGCCCTCGATCCGGAAATGGTCGGTGAAGTGCTGGACGTGATGAAGAACCTGGCTGTGGAAGGCATGACCATGGTCTGCGTGACCCACGAAATGGGCTTTGCCCGGGAAGTGGCGGATCGGGTGCTGTTCTTCGATCACGGCAAACTGCTGGAAGATGCCTCACCGGCCGAATTCTTCGATGCGCCGAAGGATCCGCGAGCCCAGGCGTTCCTGCGCCAAGTCCTCTAAACGCAGGACAAAAAAAATCGCAGCCAATGGCTGCGATTTTTTTGTTTGCGCGGTTTAAACCTTGAACCGGCCCACCAGCGTTTGCAGGTGAGTGCCCAGGCGCGCCAGCTCGACGCTGGAGGCCGCCGTCTCTTCACTCGCTGCCGACGTCTGGTCCGACACATCCCGCACGTTCAGCACGCTGCGATTGATCTCTTCGGCCACGGCGCTCTGCTGCTCGGCCGCTGCGGCGATCTGCTGGTTCATCGCCTGAATCGCCGAAACGGTGCGGGTGATGCTTTCCAGCGAGCCACCGGCGCGACGGGTCAGCTCGACGCTGCTGTCGGTCAGGGTGCGGCTGTTGTCCATGATCGTCGACACTTGCTGGGTGCCGTTCTGCAGGCCGACGATCAGCTCTTCGATCTCTTCGGTGGACTTCTGGGTGCGCTGGGCAAGGCTGCGCACTTCATCGGCGACCACCGCAAAACCACGGCCCGCTTCACCGGCACGGGCCGCTTCGATGGCGGCGTTGAGGGCCAGCAGGTTGGTTTGCTGGGCCACGGACTTGATCACGTCGAGCACGCTGCCGATCTTGTCGCTTTCGCGCTTGAGCTCGCCCATGGCCTCGGTGGAATGGCCGACTTCAGCGGCCAGACGTTCAATCTGGGCGATGGCCTCGCCAACCACCTTGTCGCCTTCACGGGCTTGCTGGTCGGCGGCGACGGCGGCTTCCGAAGCTTCCTCGGCGTTGCGCGCGACTTCCTGCACGGTGGCGGCCATTTCGTTCATGGCGGTCGCGACCTGGTCGGTCTCGATTTTCTGATTGTTCACGCCGGCGCTGGTTTGCTCGGTCACGGCTGACAGTTCTTCGGCGGCACTGGCGATCTGGGTGACGCCGTCGCTGATGCCGACGATCAGTTCGCGCAGCCCCTGGGTCATGCTCTGCATCGACCGCTGCAACTGGCCGAGTTCGTCGCGACGCAGCGATACCAGGTTGTGAGTCAGGTCGCCGGCAGCCACGCGCTCGGCGACTTTCAGGGTCTGCTCCAGCGGGATGATGATCTGTCGGGTGATTGCCCAGGCGGCGAGCAGGCCGAACGCCACGGCCAGCAGGGTGGCGATCAGCAACAGGTTCTTGGCGCTGGCGGCATCGGTATCGCGGACGATGGTCTGGGACTCGGTGAGCTGGCGGCTGACGTCGAACAGAATGTCACCCTGAGCCGCCATGCGGGCCAGGGCCTTGGCGCTGGCAACTTGCGAGTCGCGGAACTGGCTGACGGCGGCCCGATAGGCTTTCAGCGAATCGGTGGCCTGTTGCAGGTTGGCGATGTGTTGCTCAGGCAGTTTGGCCGGCAGGGTCTCGAGGTTTTTCAGGGCGTTGTCGATGGCGTCGAGGGCCGGTTGCTCGGCTTCGGTCTTGCCGCTGTAGGTGTAGCCGCGCACCTGGAAGCGGGCCTGCTGGATCAACTTGCTCAGATCGATCACCGCGTTGAACTGGGCAACGCTGTCACCCTGCAGCATGGATTTCTCGACTTCGGCAACCTTGGCCACGGCGTTGTCGGCAGTGGCGCCGAGTTTGCTGCGGGCATCTTCGCGGTTGGCGCCGGCCTGCACCATGTCGGCGAAGGCGCGCTTGTACTCGGCGATGGCCGCCAGTTGTTGGTCGACTTTCGCCGCGTCGGCGGGTTGTTCGATCAGGTTGCGAGCGGTCTGCAGGCCGCTGTCGAGCTTGCCGAGCAGGTCATTGACCGCGCCCGGGCCTTGTTCGCCACGACGCATTTCGTAGTCCAGGCGCGCCAGACGCAGGTCCTTGGTCAGCTCGTTGAGGCTGGAGATGAAGCCGAGTTTGTCACCGCGGCTGATGATGCCGCTCATGCCGGTCCAGCCGGTAAAGGTGATCAACAGCGTCAGTAGCAGCACCAGGCCGAAACCGATGCCCAGCTTGCGTTTGACACTGACATTTCCAAGACTCTCGGCTAACCAACGGTACATGCGACGACTCCCCTCGGACCACTAATTGGACTTATGGAGACTGTATCGGCTGGATGATCGCAATCTGTAACGCGATTTGTCCGGCGCTCAATGGCGCCGGCAGGTTCAAAACAGGCGTGCGAGCAGGGCGGTGACGGCGGTTTCGACCCGAAGGATGCGATCGCCCAGTTGCACCGGTTGCAGGCCGGATTTGGCCAGCAGATCGATTTCGTAGGGAATCCAGCCACCTTCCGGGCCGATGGCCAGGGTCACCGGTTCGCTCAGGGCGCGAGGGCAGGGCGGGAAATTGCCGGGATGACCGACCAGACCGAGAGTGCCGTCGGTGATGGCCGGCAGCCGATCTTCGACGAACGGCTTGAAGCGCTTCTCGATGATGATTTCCGGCAGCACGGTATCGCGGGCCTGTTCGAGGCCGAGGATCAAATTCTCGCGGATCGCTTCCGGCTCGAGAAAGGGTGTCTGCCAGAAGCTCTTCTCGACGCGATAGCTGTTGACCAGAATCACCTTCGACACACCCATGGTCGCTACGGTCTGGAACACCCGGCGCAGCATCTTCGGGCGGGGCAGGGCGAGCACCAGGGTCAGCGGCAGTTTGGCCGGCGGCGGTTGATCGAGGGTGACTCGCAGCTCGGCTTCGCCCGCGTCCAGACGCAGCAGCTCGGCCGAGCCCATCAAGCCGTTGATGCGCCCGACCCGCAAGCTGTCGCCGACTTCCGAGCGGTGGACTTCCTGCATGTGGGTCAGGCGCCGATCACGCAGCACGACGCGGTCGGCCGCAATGAAATCGGCTTCTTCGAGCAGCAGCAGGTTCATGGCTGGGTCGCTGGCGGCTGGTCGTTGTGGTCGTCGACGGTTTCGTCCGGGCGCTCGCGCTTGCTGACCAGGCTGCCGAACAGGATGCCGACTTCAAACAGCATCCACATCGGCACGGCCAGCAGGGTCTGGGAGAAGATGTCCGGCGGGGTCAGGATCATGCCGACCACGAAGCAACCGATGATCACGTATGGCCGGATCTTCTTCAGGTATTTGACGTCGACCACGCCGATCCACACCAGCAGCACCACGGCCACCGGGATTTCGAACGCCACGCCGAAGGCGAAGAACAGCGTCATGACGAAATCGAGGTAACTGGTAATGTCGGTCATCATTTCCACGCCGGCCGGGGTGGCGGAGGCGAAGAATTTGAAGATCAGCGGGAACACGAAGAAGTAGGCGAACGCCATGCCGGTGTAGAACAGCAGGATGCTGGAGATCAGCAACGGGACTGCAACGCGCTTTTCATGCTTGTACAGGCCTGGCGCGATGAAGCCCCAGATCTGGTGCAGGATCACCGGGATCGCGAGGAACAGCGACACCATCATCGTCAGCTTCAGCGGCGTCAGGAAGGGCGACGACACGTCGGTGGCAATCATCGTCGCGCCGGCCGGCAGGTACTGACGCAGCGGTGTCGAGACGAAGGTGTAGATCTGCTGGGTGAAGGCAAACAGCCCGGCGAAGATGATGAAGATCGCCGCCACGCAACGCAGCAGGCGGGTGCGCAACTCGGTGAGGTGCGAAACCAGCGGCATGTGCTGGTCGTTTTCGGGGAGATCGCTCATGGGGCTCGCGGCGGCAATGTTGGGTCGTGAGGGGCCGGCGTGGTTGGCGCGGCGGCTGGAGCAACGGGTTCGATCGGTTTCATGACCGGAGCAGCTTCAGCGCTTGCGGCAGAGACGTGTTCGACGCTCGCCGGTGCATGAATCGTTTGTTCAGCGACAGGCGGTGTTGGCGTCTGGTCTGCCGCCGGCTGCACGGGCGTCGGCTCCTGCTGAACCGGCGTGAAAATCTTCCGCGCCTCCTGTTCCAGCGACAGGATGTGCTCGTTGTGCAGTTGTCGACGGATTTCGTCGGCACCGATTTCACGTTCAACTTCCTGTTTGATCGCGTTGAAGCTGCGCTTCAGCCGTCCGACCCACAGGCCGGCCGTGCGTGCAGCGCCCGGCAGACGCTCGGGGCCCAGCACCAGCAGGGCAACGAGGCCGACGAGCAGCAGTTCAGAGAAGCTGATACCAAACATTAGTCAGTGCTCACACGTCTTTGCGGATCGGCTCTTCGACTTTCTGCGCCTGCACGTCGATGGTGTGCGGCGGGTTGGCCTGAGCGGTGGCTTGCGGCTGAACCGGTGGCACCGGCTGCGCAGGCGTGACGGTCGGATCGGCCGGTTTCTCGTCGTCGTTCATGGCCTTGCGAAAGCCCTTGATCGACTCGCCGACGTCGGTGCCGAGGTTTTTCAGTTTCTTGGTGCCGAACACCAGCACCACGACAACCAGAATGACGATCCAGTGTTTCCAGTCAAAAATGCCCATGTTGCTGTTCCTCTCTTGAAGTTGTTCAGGCGGACGGGCGCGAGGCTTTCTCGACGTGTCCGGACAGGCCGAAGCGACGATCCAGCTCGTCGAGTACAGCCTGCGGATGCTGCCCCAGCTGGGCGAGCATGACCATGCTGTGGAACCACAAGTCGGCGGTCTCGTAGATCACGTCGCTGCAGTCACCGCTGATGGCGGCGTCCTTGGCGGCAATGATCGTTTCGACCGACTCTTCGCCGACCTTTTCCAGAATCTTGTTCAGGCCCTTGTGATACAGACTGGCTACATATGAGCTGTCGGCCGCTGCGCCTTTGCGCTCTTCGAGCACCTGGGCCAGACGAGTCAGGGTGTCACTCATGTTTGTGTCCTGCGGAATAAATAGCGTGCGGGTCTTTCAGGACCGGGTCGACCGTTTTCCAGTCGCCGTTTTCGAAGACGCGGTAGAAGCAACTTTGACGGCCGGTATGGCAAGCGATGTCGCCGATCTGTTCGACCATCAGGATGATGACGTCGGCGTCGCAGTCCAGACGCATTTCATGCAGCGTCTGTACGTGGCCGGACTCTTCGCCCTTGCGCCACAGCTTGCCACGGGAACGTGACCAATAGATGGCACGGTTTTCCGCCGCGGTCAGCTCCAGGGCTTCGCGGTTCATCCAGGCCATCATCAGCACGCGTCCGGTCTTGTGATCCTGGGCAATCGCCGGCACCAGGCCATCGGCGTCCCACTTGATCTCGTCCAGCCAGTTTTTCATCTTCGACTCCGACAGCGAACCCACACTTCAATAGTCGGGTTCAGGCGTTGAAACAGTGTGCCAGTCGATCACGCAACTGGCTATCGGCGAACGACCAGATACAAGCCGACTGCTACCATTATCCCGGCGGGCCAATGCCCCAGCTCATGCAGCGGGCCACCGGCGGCGAGGATCGTGCCGCCCGCCAGATGCGCGCTGCCAAGCAGGCGCAGGAACCAGTCGTCCTTGCGTTTCTGCCACGGGGGCGGCGGGTCGTTGGCGTGCGGTTGGGACATGCGTTCGAGCAAATCGCGGGCCATGTTGGCCAGGTGCGGCAGTTGTTCGAACTGGCTCTGCACGTTGCCGATCAAGGCTTTCGGGCTGACGCGTTCGCGCATCCAGCGCTCGAGGAACGGCTGCGCGGTGTTCCACAGATCCAGGTCCGGGTACAGCTGACGGCCCAGGCCTTCGATGTTCAGCAGGGTCTTTTGCAGCAGGACGAGTTGCGGCTGCACTTCCATGTTGAAGCGACGCGCAGTCTGGAACAGGCGCATCAGCACCTGGCCAAATGAAATATCTTTTAACGGTTTTTCGAAGATCGGTTCGCACACGGTACGGATCGCTGCTTCGAATTCGTTGAGCTTGGTTTCCGCCGGCACCCAGCCCGAGTCGATGTGCAATTGCGCCACACGGCGGTAGTCGCGCTTGAAGAAAGCGAACAGGTTGCGCGCCAGATAGTCCTGGTCTTCCGGGGTCAGGCTGCCGACGATGCCGCAGTCGATCGCGATGTACTGAGGGCTCCACGGATTGACGGTGCTGACGAAGATGTTGCCCGGGTGCATGTCGGCGTGAAAGAAACTGTCGCGGAACACCTGGGTGAAGAAGATCTCCACGCCGCGTTCGGCGAGCATCTTCATGTCGGTGCGCTGGTCGGCGAGGGTCGCCAGATCCGTCACCTGAATCCCGTAGATGCGCTCCATCACCAGCACTTTCGGCCGGCACCAGTCCCAATAGACTTGCGGTACGTAGAGCAGTGGCGAGCCTTCGAAGTTGCGCTTCAACTGGCTGGCGTTGGCCGCTTCGCGCAACAGGTCGAGTTCGTCGTAGATGGTCTTTTCGTAGTCGCTGACCACGTCCACCGGGTGCAGCAGTCGGGCGTCGGCGGAGACCTTTTCGGCAGCGCGGGCGAGAATGAACAGCCACGCCAGATCCTGCGCGATGATCGGTTTCAGGCCCGGGCGGATCACCTTGACCACCACTTCTTCGCCGGTCTTCAGTTGCGCGGCATGCACTTGCGCCACCGAGGCCGAGGCCAGCGGTTCGACGTCGAAGCGGCTGAACACTTCGCTGATCTTCTTGCCCAGCTGTTCTTCGATCAATTTGACCGACAGCTGCGAATCGAACGGCGGCACGCGGTCCTGCAACAGCATCAGCTCATCGGCGATGTCTTCCGGCAGCAAGTCGCGGCGGGTCGAGAGGATCTGCCCGAACTTGATGAAGATCGGCCCCAGGTCCTGCAAGGCCAGGCGCAGGCGTGCGCCACGGCTCAGGTCCAGCGGCTTGCGCGGGAACCAGCGCCACGGCAGGACGTAGCGCAGCGCCAGCAGGAACCACGGCAAAGGCAGATCGAACAGCAGGTCATCGAGGCGGTAGCGGATCACGACGCGCTGGATGCGCAACAGACGGCGGACGGCGAGCAGCTTCATGCGTTATCGCTTGGGTCGAGGGATCGGGAAAGGCGCTCGAAGCGCGCCTCGAGACGTTCCAGATCGAGTTTGATCCGGTCCAGTTCGCTGAAACGGGCTTCGGCTTCGCGCTGCCCGACGAGGGTGCGCGATTCTTCGGCCAGGTATTCGGCGAGGTTCTGGTTGAGGCTGGCAAATCCTTGTTGATACCAGCGGGCGCGGCTGCGCAGGTGACCGCCGACCAGTTGCGTGGCGACCGGGCCGATCCAGCGTGAGAGTTCGTACTCCCAGTCCAGCTCAAGATCCTGCAGCACACCCGCCAGTTCCAGCAGCACGCCGCTGTCGCCGTCGAGCTCGACCTCCGGGGCGTGCAGCACCGCCGTCTTGTCTTTGCTCACGGCCAGTTTGATCAGGCTCGAGGCCGGCGCACGCAGGGTGCAGTCGACGCCGGTTTCCCAGTGGGACGCCAGCATCAGGCCTTCATCGCTCGGCAGGATAAACAATTGCAGCGCCGGGCTGCGGCAATCCACGGCAATCACTTTGCCGGTCAAATGCGCCAGTCGCGGCAGCGCCGTGCTGTCGAGACGCAGCACGCGGTTAAGGCCGAGTTCGACGCTGGCCAGCAGCCCGGTCAGCAGCATCAGGGCTTGATGCCACGGTGCAGGGCAACGATGCCTGCGGTCATGTTGTGATAGGTCACGCGATCGAAACCGGCGTCGACCATCATCGACTTCAGGGTTTCCTGATTCGGGTGCATGCGGATCGATTCGGCCAGGTAGCGATAGCTTTCCGAGTCATTGGTGATCAGCTTGCCCATCAGCGGCATGAAGGCGAACGAGTAGGCGTCGTAGGCCTTGGACATCAGGGCGTTGGTCGGCTTGGAGAATTCCAGCACCAGCAGACGGCCGCCCGGCTTGAGTACGCGCAGCATCGAGCGCAGGGCGTCTTCCTTGTGCGTCACGTTGCGCAGGCCGAAGGCGATGGTCACGCAGTCGAAGTGATTGTCCGGGAACGGCAGCTTTTCGGCGTCCGCCTGAACGAACTCGACGTTGCCCGACACACCCAGGTCCAGCAGGCGGTCGCGACCGACCTTGAGCATGGATTCGTTGATGTCCGCCAGCACCACCTGACCGGTCGGGCCGACCAGGTGCGAGAATTTCTTGGTCAGGTCACCCGTACCGCCGGCGATGTCCAGCACGCGGTTGCCGGCGCGCACGCCCGACAGTTCGATCGCGAAACGCTTCCACAGACGGTGCATGCCGCCCGACAGAAGGTCGTTCATCAGGTCATACTTGGCGGCCACGGAGTGGAACACCTCAGCGACTTTTTCCGCTTTCTGGCTTTCCGGAACGTTTTTGAAGCCGAAGTGAGTGGTGGGTTCGGCATCGCTGCCTTTGCGCTGATCAGTCATATCGCTGTCACCAAAAGAGAATGCGCGACATTCTAATCCCCAAGCCATGCTTTGTCTTGGAATGGCTAAAGGTAAGATGGGCAACCTTCAGGACGATTTGCCGCAGTGGCGGTCAAGATTCGTTGCAGGCATTCATAGCCCCATTCAAAAAGCAGGAGTCATTCAATGGCCCATATCAGTGTTGAGCGTGCCCACAGCCTGGGCAAGGAAGCGGCCCGCGAGAAAGCCGACAAACTGGCGCAGAAACTCTCCGATCAATATGGCCTGGAGCCGCAATGGGCGGGTGACACCCTGAACCTCAAGCGTTCGGGTGTGAAGGGCGCAGTACATGTGGCCGAGGATTCGATCCGGGTTGACGTGGAACTGGGCCTGATGATGTCGGCCATGAGCGGCATGATCAAAGCCGAGATCGAAAAGGCGCTGGATAAAGCGCTGGTCTGATTTCTGCCTGAAATGAAATCCCCCTGTGGGAGCAAGCCCGCTCCCACATTTGTTTTGTGGTGTGCCCAGCTGTTTATGTCAGTTGTTAGGGTGCCGTTTCTAATTTTTCTCCCTACTTTGTGCCTGAGCCCGACACTCGTCAGGGCAGTTCCTCAAACCTTCTGCGCGTGAGGTGCACCATGGCCAAAGTCATTTTGAAGAAAAAAATCGACGCTTCGACTTCCGCTCTGAGCGACGTCAAATCCTATGCCCGCAAGATCTGGCTGGCAGGCCTGGGTGCCTACACCAAGGTCGGTCAGGAGGGCAGCGAGTACTTTCAGGAGTTGATCAAGGCTGGTCAAACTGTTGAAAAGAAAGGCAAAAAAGCCGTCACCGAAAAACTCGAAGCGGCCAACGCCGAGATCGATGAAGCCAAGAGCGAAGTCAGCTCTTTCAAAGGCCGGGTCGAAGTTCAGCTCGACAAGGTCGAGAAGGCGTTCGACACGCGTGTCGCCAGTGCCTTGAATCGTATCGGCATTCCGTCTAAACATGACGTTGAGACACTCTCTGCTAAGCTCGATGAGCTGACGGCATTGCTCGAACGCGTCGCGCGTAAATCTTAAGGAGAACGGGATGGCTGGTAAAAAGAACACCGATAAAGAAGGCAGCTCGTGGATCGGAAAAGTCGAAGACTATTCCCGCAAGATCTGGCTGGCTGGTTTAGGCGTGTACTCGAAGATCGACACTGACGGCAGCAAGCTCTTCGATACATTGGTCAAAGACGGCGAGAAAGCCGAGAAGCTCACCAAGGCTGCAGTCGGCAAGAAAGTCGATGCTGCCAAGGATTCTGCAAGCTCGGCAAAATCGCGCATCAGCGGCGTGAAAGATCGCGCACTGGGCACCTGGGATCAGCTGGAAGGGGCTTTCGACAAGCGCCTGAACAGTGCGATTTCGCGCCTGGGCGTACCGAGCCGCAACGAGGTGAAGGATCTGCACAAGAAGGTCGATACCCTGACCAAGCAGATCGAAAAACTCACCGGCCTGAAAGCTCAGCCTGTCGCGGCGAAAACCGCAGCAGCCAAGCCTGCGGCCAAAACCGCTGCCAAGCCACTGGCTAAAGCCGCCGCCAAACCGGCAGCAAAACCAGCAGCCAAAACCGCAGCCGCCAAGCCTGCAGCGAAGGCCGCGGCCAAACCGGTTGCCGCCAAGGCCGCCGCCAAGCCGGCAACAAAATCAGCTGCCAAACCTGCGGCCAAGCCAGCAGCGAAAACCGCTGCCGCCAAACCCGCTGCCAAGCCTGCCGCCAAACCGGCTGCGGCGAAAAAACCAGCAGTGAAAAAACCGGCCGCACCGAAAGCCGCTGCGCCGAAAGCTGCTGCTCCAAAACCGGTGACCACACCGCAAGCACTGGCCAGCACGTCGAACTCCGCCTCGGCTCCAACCCCGGCGCCAGCTTCGACTGTTGCACCGACGCCGTCGACGCCGACCAGTCAGTCCTGATTTTTCAGGGCTCAAGAAAACGCCCGGCCTGTGAAGGTCGGGCGTTTTTGTTTGGGTAAAAGCCGTCGGGTTACTCGTGATCTTCGAGATACTGCAAAGCCATCCGCTCCGTCGCCACCTTCACCGGCGGCAACAAATGCGGCGCCACCAGCATCATGATCTGGTACACCACCAGCCGCACTTCCCCTTCGCGATCGAGAATCCGCTGATAGTCCAGCGAGAACAGCAAGGTCATGGTGATCTGTTCCACCAGCTGCCCCAGCGCCTGGGTATCGCTGACCAACTGCCCCGAGGCCTTCAACCGTGCCAGCAGTGACGCCAGCGTACGCTTGAGCACGTTGAGGAACTGGCGAATGCCCTTGGCCAGTTTCGGCAGGCGTCCGGCCAGGTTCGACAGGTCCTGGAACAGGAACCGGTACTGCGCCAGCCGCTCGACGATCAAATGCAGGAACAGCCAGTAATCCTCCGGTGCCAGTTCGACATCGGCGGGTGGGTCGAGCAGTGGCGCCAGTTCGTTCTGGAAGCGCTCGAACAGCCCGAGGATCAGCGGTTCCTTGCCGTGAAAGTGATAGTAGAGGTTGCCGGGGCTGATCCCCATTTCATTGGCAACTTCCATGGTGGAGACGTTCGGCTCGCCCTTTTCATTGAACAACTGCAGGGCACATTCGAGGATCCGTTCGCTTGTTTTCATCCAGTCTTCTTAAAGGGATTGAGGCCGGTCAGCGCACGCGCACGTAGGTGCCGGGTGCTGCCTCCATCGGTGGATAATTGGCGTTGCCCAGAGACATCTGGGTTTCGCGCAGGGTGCCGGAACGCTGCTGGACCCATTCCAGCCATTGCGGCCACCAACTGCCGTCGACCTTTTTCGCGTCGTAGTACCAGGCGCGCGGGTCGCTGCTCAGCTTGCCGTTCTCGACGTAAGTGGCTTTGGGGTTGCTCGGCGGGTTGAGAATGCTCTGTACGTGGCCGCTGTTGGACAGTACGAAGCGTCGCTCGCCGCCCAGCAGCAGGGTCGAGCGATACACCGCGTCCCATGGCGTGATGTGGTCGTTCATGCCGGCCACGCTGAAACTGTCGACCGTGACTTTCTGCAGGTCGATCGGTGTGCCGCAGACTTCCAGGCCTCCCGAATGAATCAGCGGGTTGTGCTTGAAGAAGTCCAGCAGGTCGCCATGAAACGCGGCTGGCAGGCGGGTGCTGTCGTTGTTCCAGTAGAGGATGTCGAACGCCGGCGGCTCCTTGCCCAGCAGGTAGTTGTTGACGAAGTAGCTCCAGATCAGATCGTTGGGCCGCATCCAGGCGAACACCCTGGCCATGTCGCGACCGTCCAGCACGCCTTTCTGATAGGAACGGCGCTTGGCCGCTTCGAGGGTCTGTTCGTCGGCGAACAGCGTCGCCGGGGAGTCGATCTGACTGTCGAGCAGGCTCACCAGATAGGTCGCGCTGGAGACCCGCCGCAACTGCCGCTTGGCCTGCAAGTGCCCTTGCAGTGCGGCGATGGTCAGCCCGCCGGCGCAGGCTCCCATCAGGTTGACCTCCCGAGCGCCGGTAATCGCCCGGCAGACGTTCATCGCTTCCTCCACGGCCTCGACGTAGGTCGAAAGGCCCCATTCGCGATGGCGCACGTCCGGGTTGCGCCAACTGATCATGAAGGTCTGCAAGCTGTTCTTCAGGGCGTACTGGACGAAACTGTTGTTCGGGCTCAGATCGAAAATGTAGTACTTGTTGATTTGCGGCGGCACCACCAGCAGCGGTTTCGAATACTGCTTTTCGCTCATTGGCTTGTACTGGATCAGCTCGAGCAGTTCGTTGCGAAACACCACCGAGCCGGTGGTGGTGGCAACGGTCTTGCCGATCTCGAAGGCCTGTTTGGTCACCTGGCGCGGCAGGCCGTCGTTGTGCAGCAGGTCATCGAGCAGATGGCTCAGGCCGCGCACCAGGCTGTGGCCGCCGGAGTTGAACAGCTCCTTGATCGCCAGCGGATTGAGCAGCGTGTTGGAGGGCGCCACGGCGTCGTTGATCAGGGAAAAAGCGAAGTGCGCACGGGCGCGATCGTCGTCGCTCATGCTGCTTTCGTCGATCCAGCTCCTGACCTGTTTCTGCCAGCTCAGATAGGCCTGCAGGCCCCGGCGGTAGAACGGATTGAGGCTCCAGGCCGGGTCGGCGAAACGGCTGTCATTGGGGTTGGTCGGGTGCAGGGTTTCACCCAGCAGCACGCGTCCGAGCGCACCGCCGAGTTTCAATGCGTGTTTCGCACTGTGGATCGGGTTGCGCAGGCCATGGGCGGCGACGCTGCGCAACGTCGAAATCAGATCGCGGCCACGCAGGCCGGTCATTGCACTCTGTGCATTGATGAACACGGCAGGACTGGGCACTCCGCCCGTCGCTGGTTTGTCGCGCATGACTCAACACTCCTTCGTCTTCAGGTCAAAAACAAACACACCGAACCAGAACACCATAGACGCTGTTGTGGGTTGTTGCCTGCGCGGCGTCCTGCCACGCACTTGCAAAGCGCTCTGCAAGGAGCTGTCCAGAAAACCGGATCGGGCCGGTTATCCGCCCAGCGGTGTCGGGTGGGGGTGCATCACGGCACGAAGACGTTCCTCCTGCAGGAATTTCATGATGATCGGCGCCACGGCTTCGGCCCGGGTGATCAGGAACAGATGCCCGTCATCGATGATGTGCAATTGCGCGTTGGGAATTCGCCAGGCGAGCAGGCGCATGTTGATCAGCGGGATCAGCGGATCGTCATCACCGGCCAGCACCAGGGTCGGCTGATGGATCTTGTGCAGCCAGTGAATGCTGGTCCAGCCCAGGCCCGCGAACAGTTGCCAGTAGTATCCGAGCTTGCCCGCCGAACGCACCTTGGCCGCGTGACTGGCGGCGAGCGTCGGGTCGCGTCGGAACGAGCCACCGTAAATCATCGGGGCGATGCGGATCACATGGGACGGCTGGATGTAGCGGCGTGGGCTGGCCATCATCCATAGCACCTTAGGCTTGCCCGGCACCATCACCGCACCCGCCGCCGTGGCGGCCAGTACCAGCTTCTTGCAGCGCTCGGGATAGTCATGGGCGAACTGCTGCGCCAGCGCGCCACCCCAGGACACGCCGATCACATTGACCTGGCCGTAGTCGAGGTAATCGAGCATCCGTGCCGTCAGCTTCGCCAGCCCCGGAAAGCGATACGGCCGGCTCGGCGTCGAAGAACCCCCGACACCGGGCACATCGAAGGCGATCACTTCCAGGTCCGGATCCAGCGCCGCGACAAAAGGAAACACCAGCTCCAGGTTGGCGCCGATGCCGTTGAAAATCAGCAAGGGCGTCAAGTGTGGCTTGCCGGGGCGGACCGCCGTGCGGATGGTCTGGCCATCCAGCTCGACAGTTCGAAAGATGAACGGGTGCGGCATGCTTCAAGGCCCTATGGGTCGATCTCAGTATCAGCCTCGATCCCCTGTGGGAGCGAGCCTGCTCGCGATAGCGGTGTGTCAGTCAGCACATTGTTACGGCTGCCGACGCCATCGCGAGCAGGCTCGCTCCCACATTGTGGGGTGAGGTGTGTCGGTTACCGCTCGTGTACGTAAGTGCCCGGCGAGGCTTCACCTGCCGGATACGCCTTGTTGCCCAGTTTGGTCGGCGCCTTTTTCAGCTCGCCCGAACGCGCGGCCTGCCACGCCTGCCAGTACAGCCACCAGGAGTCGGCGTGCTTGGTCGAGTTTTCCTGCCAGTCATCGGCATTGGCGGTCATTTCATCGCTGGTCATGTAGCGTGATTTCGGGTTGCCCGGCGGGTTCAGGATGCTCTGGATATGCCCGCTGCTGGACAGCACGAATTCCACCTTGCCGCCAAACAGCTGCGCCGACTTGTAGCAGGACTTCCACGGGGTGATGTGGTCGTTGGTGCCGGCCAGCGAGAAGATGTCGGCGGTCACCTGCTTGAGGTCGATCGGCGTGCCGCACACTTCCAGTGCATTGGGGCGAATCAGTGGGTTGTTTTTGAACATCTCGATCAGGTCGCCGTGGAACGCGGCCGGCAGTCGAGTCGTATCGTTGTTCCAGAACAGGATGTCGAACACTGGCGGCTCGTTGCCGAGCAGGTAGTTGTTGACCCAGTAGTTCCAGATCAGGTCGTTGGGGCGCATCCAGGCGAAGACCTTGGCCATGTCTTTGCCTTCCAGCACGCCGGCCTGATACGAATGACGCTTGGCCATCTCCAGGGTCTGCTCGTCGACGAACAGCGCGACGTCGCTGTCCAGCGTTGTATCGAGCACGCTGACCAGCAGGGTCAGGGCATTGACCTTGTTTTCACCGGTGGCGGCGTAGTGGCCGAGCAGGGCGGTGCAGGTGATGCCGCCGGAGCAGGCGCCGAGCATGTTGACGTCCTTGCTGCCGGTGATCGCGGTGACCACGTCGACCGCTTCCTTCAGGGCTTCGATGTAGGTCGAGAGGCCCCACTCGCGCTGTTCCTTGGTCGGGTTGCGCCAGCTGACGATGAAGGTCTGCACATTGTTGCGCAGGCAGAAGCGCGCCAGGCTCTTGTCCGGGCTCAGGTCGAATACATAGAACTTGTTGATCTGCGGCGGCACCACCAGCAGCGGGCGCTCGTGCACTTGCTCGGTGATCGGCTTGTACTGGATCAGCTCCAGCACGTCGTTGCGAAACACCACCGCGCCTTCGGTCACGCCCAGGCTCTTGCCGACCTCGAACGCGCCCATGTTGACCTGGCTCGGCATGCCGCCGTTGTGCACCAGATCCTTGGCCAGATGCGAGAGGCCGTCGAGCAGGCTCTTGCCGCCGGTCTCGAAGAAGCGTTTGACCGCCGCGGGGTTGGCCGCCGTGTTGGTCGGCGCCATGGCTTCGGTCATCAGGTTGATCACGAAGTGGCCGCGCGCAATGTCCTTGGGCGAGAGGCTGCTGTCGTCGATCCAGGCATGGAGTTCCTTGCGCCATGCCAGGTAGGTTTGCAGGTAACGTTTGTACAGCGGGTTCTGACTCCACGCCGGATCGACGAAGCGACGGTCATCGCTGGCCGGTTGCAGTTCTGATTTGCCGAACAACACGTTCTTCAATTCGAGACCGAAATGGGTGACGTGCTTGACGCTATGGATCGGTTGTTTGATGGCCTGGGTCAGCACCATTCGAGCAGAGGCCAGCAGATCCTTTCCGCGAAGCCCAACGACAGGATTCAGCCCCAGGGTGTTTTCCGAGGCCTGGTACTTCAAATCATCGTTATTCTTGTTACTCATCTACGACGCTCCATTGTCCTGAGACGAGTACCCGGTTTCTGCTGTGCAGTTCCACAGCCAATGCCAGGTACTACTGCTCGGGTGACCGTTGATTCTGCATAGCTGCTTTACAGTCGTAGAGCACTGCAGGGAACTTGCCAGTTCCATTGGTTACCCGAGATTGATTTTTTTCGCAAGCAGCCGATCCCGGGCCGCTTTAGCGGAGCATTCAAACAGATGAATCTAGAAAATGCCCTCTAAACAGTACGAGGCGCGGACTAGAGCATCAGCTTGACGACAGACTCGTCCGGGTCGCGGGTTTTGCCGGCGGCTTTGAGCTCGGCCAGATAATCCGCCCAGAGTGCGTCATAACGTCGCCCCAGTTCGTAGAGGTAATCCCAGGTGAACAGGCCGCTGTCGTGACCGTCGTCGAAGGTCAGTTTCAGTGCGTACTGACCGGCCGGTTCTACCTTGGTCAGGCCGACGTGCAGCTTGCCGAATTGCAGGATCGGTTTGCCGTGGCCCTGGACCTCGGCGGAGGGGGAATGCACACGCAGGAATTCGGCGGGCAGGGTGTATTCCTCGCCGGACGCGTATTTGAGCGACAGGGTTTTCGAGGCTTTGTGCAGTTTGATGTCGGTAGGGAGTTGGGTCATCGCCGGCGTTCCGTCAGGTGGAAAAAATTGTGGGAGCCGATGGCTCCCACAGTTTCACGACCACTGTAAGTATGGCTTACAGGATATAACGGGACAGGTCTTCGTTCTGCGCCAATTCGCCCAGGTGGCTGTTGACGTACTCGGCGTCGATCAGGATCGCCTTGTCGTCGTGGGCGCTGGCCAGATCGCCGGCACTGAACGACACCTCTTCCAGCAGGCGCTCGAGCAACGTGTGCAGGCGACGGGCACCGATGTTCTCGGTCTTCTCGTTGACCTGCCAGGCGATCTCCGCCAGACGCTTGATGCCTTCAGGCTGGAACTGGATGTTCAGGCCTTCGGTCTTCAGCAGCGCGCAGTATTGCTCGGTGAGCGAGGCATGCGGTTCGCTGAGGATGCGCTCGAAGTCTTCCGGGCTCAGGGCCTTGAGTTCGACGCGGATCGGCAGACGGCCTTGCAGCTCCGGCACCAGATCGCTCGGCTTGCTCAGATGGAACGCGCCGGAGGCGATGAACAGGATGTGGTCGGTCTTGACCATGCCCAGCTTGGTGTTGACGGTGCAGCCCTCGATCAGCGGCAGCAGGTCGCGTTGCACGCCTTCACGGGACACATCGGCGCCGCCGACATTGCCGCGTTTGGCGACCTTGTCGATTTCGTCGATGAACACGATGCCGTGCTGCTCGACCGCTTCCAGGGCCTTGGCCTTCAACTCTTCTTCGTTGACCAGGCGACCGGCTTCTTCATCGCGCACCAGCTTCAGCGCTTCCTTGACCTTGAGCTTGCGGGACTTCTTCTTGCCCTTGCCCATGTTGGCGAACAGGGACTGAAGCTGGTTGGTCATCTCTTCCATGCCCGGCGGCGTGGCGATCTCGATGCCGGCCATTTCGGCGACTTCGATCTCGATTTCCTTGTCGTCCAGCTGACCTTCGCGCAGGCGCTTGCGGAACAGCTGGCGGGTATTGGAATCCTGGGTCGGCGCTTCTTCGTTGCTGAAACCCATGCGTGCCGGTGGCAGCAGGGCGTCGAGGATGCGGTCCTCGGCGGCGTCTTCGGCACGGTGGCGAACGCGGGTCATTTCCTGCTCGCGCAGCATCTTGATCGCGGCATCGGCCAGATCACGGATGATCGATTCGACGTCGCGGCCGACGTAGCCGACTTCGGTGAACTTGGTCGCTTCGACCTTGATGAACGGCGCATTGGCCAGCTTGGCCAGGCGACGGGCGATCTCGGTTTTACCGACACCGGTCGGACCGATCATCAGGATGTTCTTCGGGGTCACTTCAACGCGCAGCTCTTCAGGCAGCTGCATGCGACGCCAGCGGTTGCGCAGGGCAATCGCGACGGCGCGCTTGGCATCGTCCTGGCCGATGATATGGCGGTTGAGTTCGTGGACGATTTCGCGGGGAGTCATGGACATAATAATTGACGGTCCTCAAGCAGAAACAAGCCGTGGCACAGGGGCCGTATCAGGCTTCTTCAGCGAGATCCTGCTCCTCAATGGTCTGAGTGTGGTTGGTGAATACGCAGATGTCGGCAGCGATGCCCAGTGCGGTTTCGACGATTTCACGGGCCGACAGGTCGGTCTTTTTCAATAGCGCGCTGGCTGCAGCCTGGGCGTAACCGCCACCGGAACCCATGGCGATCAGGCCATTCTCGGGTTCGACCACGTCACCATTGCCGGTGATGATCAGTGAAGCGTCCTTGTTGGCGACCGCGAGCATCGCTTCGAGGCGGCTCAGGGAGCGGTCGGTGCGCCATTCTTTGGCGAGTTCGACGGCGGCGCGGATCAGATGGCCCTGATGTTTCTCGAGCTGGCCTTCGAAACGTTCGAACAGGGTGAAGGCGTCGGCGGTGGCACCGGCGAAACCGGCGATGACCTGACCGTGGTACAGGCGACGAACTTTCTTCGCGTTGCCTTTCATCACGGTGTTGCCGAGAGAAACCTGGCCGTCGCCGCCCATGACGACTTTGCCGTGGCGGCGGACTGAAACGATGGTGGTCAAGGGAAGAGTCTCCACACTGCGGGGCGAAAATGCCTTATGCCCATTCATATGGGGGTGGTGGAGAGGATTTCAACTGCGGGGAGGGAGAGGGGACGAGCGGTGGTTTGCGCGGGGTCGTTCTCACGCAAAGCAACGTGATCGCTCCCACGCTCCGCGCGGGAATGCCTCAATGGACGCTCCGCGTCCCTGCGGCAAGGGACGCGGAGCGTCCCGGGCTGCATTCCCCACGCAGAGCGTGGGAACGATCGGTGGGGAGTTGTTAGCGGCTCTGGCGTTGTTGTAACAACAGGTTGCTGAAACCTGCGCCCGCCAGTTGTTTCTGGGCGGTGGTCAGTTGTTCGCGGTTGCTGAACGGGCCGACCAGTACGCGATACCAGGTTTCATCCTTCACCGTCCCGGATTCAACCGCTACCGCCTGGCCGAGCAGAATGATCTGCGCGCGCACCTTGTCGGCATCGGCCTCTTTGCGGAACGAGCCGGCCTGGAGGAAGAACTTGGTCACCGGCGCAGCCTTGGTCACCGGTGGCGCTGGCGGCGGGGTGATCCCGGCCAGTGCAGCCTGCGCCCG
Source organism: Pseudomonas fluorescens (assembly GCF_012974785.1). GTDB lineage: Bacteria > Pseudomonadota > Gammaproteobacteria > Pseudomonadales > Pseudomonadaceae > Aquipseudomonas > Aquipseudomonas fluorescens_BT. The sequence goes on from NZ_CP027561.1 coordinate 441,095, forward strand.
CGCCGTGTCGATCTTCGCCGCTTCCGCCGGGGTCACCGGCGTGGTCGGGATCGCCGGCACCTGTGGCGTCGGCAGGGTTTTCTCCGGCACCGCATCAGGCGGCACGATCACTTCCGATTCCGGCAGCAGGGTGTAGAAGTCGTACTTCGGCTTCACCGGTTGCGTCGGGCTCGGCGGGGTCTTGTTGGCCTCGGCTATCTTGGTGGCCTTCTGTTGTTGCTGTTGTTCGACCTTCTCGCGCTTGACCGTGTCGCTGCCCTTGCCCGGCTCCAGTTTCATCAGGAACACGATGAACGCGCCGACCGTCAGGCCGATGGCCATCCACAGCCAACCCGGAATCGGTTGCTTCGCAGGAGCTTGGTAACGGCTGGCGCCACGCTTGGGTGCAGGTTTTTTCTTGGCAGCCAACTTACATACGCTCCAGGGTTTCCAGGCCGAGCAGTTCCAGGCCTTGCTTGAGGGTACGGCCGGTCAGCGCGGCAAGGCGCAGACGGCTTTGCATTTGTGCCGGGGTCTCGGCGGCGAGGATCGGGCAGTTCTCGTAGAAGCTGGAGAACAGGCCGGCCACGTCGTACAGGTAGGTGCACAGGGTGTGTGGCGTGCCCTTTTCCGCAACGTTGTTCAGCACTTCACCGAACTGCGCCAGTTTGGCCGCCAGTTCCTGTTCGTGCGCCGCTTCGAGGACGATCTGGCCGTCAACTTCGCTGAAATCCTTGCCCAGTTTGCGGAACACACCAGCCACACGAGTGTAGGCGTACAGCAGGTACGGCGCGGTGTTGCCTTCGAAGTTGAGCATCAGGTCGAAGTTGAAGCTGTAGTCGCTGGTGCGGTGCTTCGACAGGTCGGCGTATTTCACCGCGCCGATGCCCACGACTTTGGCGATGTTGCGCAGTTCGTCTTCCGCCAGTTCCGGATTCTTGTCTTTCACCAGGGTGTAAGCGCGTTCCTGAGCTTCAGTCAGCAGATCGATCAGCTTCACGGTGCCTCCGTCACGGGTCTTGAACGGACGGCCGTCGGCGCCGTTCATGGTGCCGAAGCCCATGTGTTCCATTTCCATCGGATGGGTCACGAAGCCGGCCTTGCGCGCCACGGCGAACACTTGCTGGAAGTGCAGGGCCTGACGCTGGTCGACGAAGTACAGCGCACGGTCGGCCTTCAGCTTGCCGCTGCGGTAGCGCACGGCCGCCAGGTCGGTGGTGGCGTACAGGTAGCCGCCGTCAGCCTTGACGATGATCACCGGCAGCGGCTCGCCTTCGGCGTTCTTGAATTCGTCGAGGAACACGCACTGGGCGCCGTTGCTTTCGACCAGCATGCCGGCGGCTTTCAGGTCGTTGACCACGTTGATCAGGTCGTCGTTGTAGGCGCTTTCGCCCATCACGTCGGCCATGGTCAGTTTGACGTTGAGCAGTTCGTAGATCTTCTGGCAGTGCGACAGCGAGATGTCCTTGAACTTGGTCCACAGTGCCAGACACTCGGCATCGCCGGCCTGCAGCTTGACCACCAGGCCACGGGCGCGGTCGGCGAATTCCGCTGACTCGTCGAAGCGTTGCTTGGCGGCGCGGTAGAAGTTTTCCAGGTCCGACAGCTCGTCGCTGGTGATCGGGTTTTCCTGCAGATAAGCCATCAGCATGCCGAACTGGGTGCCCCAGTCGCCGACGTGGTTCTGACGGATGACGGTGTCGCCGAGGAATTCGAGTACCCGCGCCACGCCGTCGCCAATGATGGTCGAGCGCAAGTGGCCGACGTGCATCTCTTTGGCCAGGTTCGGTGCCGACAGGTCGACCACGGTGCGTTGCGCCGGACCGGCCTTGCGCACGCCAACGTGATCGTCGGCCAGGGCGGCGTCGAGGCGCGAGGCCAGTGCTTGAGTGTTCTGGAAGAAGTTGATGAAACCGGGACCGGCGATTTCGGCCTTGGTGACGTTTTCGTCAGCCGGCAGGGCGGCGATGATTTTTTCCGCCAGATCACGCGGTTTCATGCCGGCAGGCTTGGCCAGCATCATCGCGATGTTGCTGGCGAAGTCGCCGTGGGTCTTGTCCCGGGCGTTTTCCACCTGGATCGCCGGCGTCAGGCCTTCAGGCAACACACCTTCGTTGACGAGTTGGGTGAGGGCTTGTTGGATCAGCTGGCGAATGGTGTCTTTCATGGTCTTCTCTTTCGACCGCAAGCGCGGCGGCGCATCGATGCGCGGGTGGAAAAACTGGGCATTATCCGTTGCGAAGACGGGCTTGCCAACCTTAGCAGGCAGGATGTGGATGTGTGGTGACAATTCGGCCGGTTTTGCCCGGTCAGTACAGATCCACCGGGTCGACATCCAGCGACCAGCGCACCGCCCGGCCGCTCGGCATCTGTTCCAGCGCCAGCAGCCAGCTCGCCAGCAATCGGTGCAGCGGCGCCCGGGCCGTGGCCTGCAACAGCAGCTGCGCGCGGAAGCGTCCGGCCCGGCGTTCCATCGGCGCCGGCACGGGGCCCAGCAATTCGATTCCGCTCAGGTTCTGTTCGGCCAGCAAACGCTCGGCCTCGCTGCAGGCTTCATCGAGAAAGCCTTCGGCCTGTCCCGGCTTGTGCGCTTCGGCGCGCAGCAGGGCGAGGTGGGCGAACGGCGGCAGGCCGGCGGCGCGGCGTTCGCTAAGGGCCTGCTCGGCGAAGGCGAAGTAACCCTGCTCGGTCAACTGCACCAATAAAGGATGGTCGGCCAGATGCGTCTGGATGATCACCTTGCCCGGTTCTTCCGCCCGCCCGGCACGGCCGGCGACCTGCACGATCAATTGCGCCATGCGCTCGCTGGCGCGGAAGTCGCCGGAAAACAGCCCGCCGTCGGCGTCGAGGATCGACACCAGGGTGACCCGGGGGAAGTGGTGACCCTTGGCCAACATCTGGGTGCCGACCAGAATGCATGGCTGGCCTTTCTGGATCGTGGCGAACAACTGGTTCATCGCGTCCTTGCGCGAGGTGCTGTCACGGTCGACGCGTAGCACCGGATAGTCCGGGAACAGAATCGCCAGCCGTTCCTCGGCCCGCTCGGTGCCGGCGCCCACCGGCCGCAGATCGACCTTGTTGCACTTCGGGCACTGGCGCGGCACGCGCTCGACGTAACCGCAGTGGTGGCAGCGCAGTTCGCCGTAACGCTGGTGCACGGTCATCCGCGCATCGCAACGCTGGCACTCGGACATCCAGCCGCAATCGTGACACAGCAGGGTCGGGGCAAACCCCCGGCGGTTGAGGAATACCAGCACCTGCTGGCCGGCGGCGAGGGTCTGGCCGATGGCTTGCTGCATCGGCCCGGAAATGCCGCTGTCCAGCGGACGGCTTTTCACATCCAGGCGCAGGAATCGTGGTTGCTTGGCACCGCCGGCCCGTTCGTTCAGGCGCAGGAGCCCGTAACGACCGGTGTAGGCGTTGTGCAGGCTTTCCAGCGATGGCGTCGCTGAGCCGAGCACGATCGGGATGTTTTCCTGCCGCGCCCGCACCAGCGCCAGATCCCGCGCGTGGTAACGCAGGCCCTCCTGCTGTTTATAAGAGCCGTCGTGTTCTTCGTCGATGATGATCAGCCCCGGATTTTTCATCGGGGTGAACAGCGCTGAACGAGTGCCGATAATAATGTCGGCCTCACCGTCACGGGCGGCGAGCCAGGCATCCAGACGATCACGATCGTTGACCGCCGAGTGCAGCAGGGCGATGCGCGCATTGAAACGTTGTTCGAAACGGGCGAGGGTCTGCGGGCCGAGGTTGATCTCCGGAATCAGCACCAGCGCCTGCTTGCCGGCCTCGAGGGTTTCGCGGATCAACTGCAAATAGACTTCGGTCTTGCCGCTGCCAGTGACCCCGGCGAGCAGGAACGCGTGATAACTGTCGAAACCGGCGCGAATCGCCTCGTACGCGGCGCGCTGTTCGCTGTTGAGCGGCAGCTCGGGCTGGGCCAGCCAGTGTTCATGGCGCGCGCCGGGAGCGTGGCGGCGCACTTCGACCTGCACCAGATTCTTGGCCAGCAGCAGGTCGAGGCTGTCCTTGCTCAGCATCAGTTTGCTCAGCAACTGATGGGCGACGCCGTGAGGGTGCTGGGCCAAAGTTGCCAAGGCTTCACGCTGGCGCGGGGCGCGGGCGATGCGCGGGTCATCGAGGCTGGCGCCGGGGGCGGCGGACCAGAAGCGTTCCTGGCGGGCCTCGGCCAGTTCGCCCTGACGCAACAGCACCGGCAACGCCCAGCTCAGAGTGTCGCCGAGGCTGTGCTGATAATACTGAGCCGTCCACAGGCACAGCTTGAACAGCGCCGGCGGCAGCGGTGCGGTGGCATCGAGCAGGGCCAGCGCCGGTTTGAGTTTTTCCACCGGCACTTCGCTGGTGTCAGTGACTTCCACCAGAATCCCGATCATCTCCCTCCGGCCAAACGGCACCCGCAGGCGCATGCCCGGTTGCAACTGCGAACGCAGCACGCCGGCCGGGGCCCGGTAGTCGAACAGGCGGCGCAGGGGCGAAGGCAGGGCGAGGCGCAGAATGGCGTCGGGCACGCGGGGGATTCTCTGTGAGCGGGCAGTAAGAAAGGCTGAGCGCGAACCCTGTGGGAGCGGGCTTGCCCGCGAAAGCGTCCTGACAGTCGATGAAGATGCCGACTTTATGCGACTCTTCGCGGGCAAGCCCGCTCCCACAGGTTTGCGCGCAGATGATCAGCATTTGGGGCGCGAGCCTAGCAGACGGTCGGTCTCAGTGACAGCTTGCGTGATCGGGATTGTCTGGTAGAATCCGCGGCCTAATTACGTGCGGTATTCAACAATCGTGTTGGATGGCGGCACGCCAGCTGAGGAAAACACCATGAAAGCCGATATCCACCCGAATTACCCAGAAGTTGCAGTAACTTGCAGCTGCGGCAACAAGTTCGAAACCCGTTCGACCTTCGGCAAAGCCCTGGCGATCGACGTTTGCAACGAGTGCCACCCGTTCTACACCGGTAAGCAGAAGACTCTGGACACCGGTGGTCGCGTTCAGAAGTTCGCCGACCGTTTCGGTGCTTTCGGCGCGAAAAAGGCCTAAGGCCCTTCATTCTGGAAAACCTCAGCGGCTTTTCCGGTCTGATGAAAAAGGCGTCCCTTGCGGGCGCCTTTTTTGTGTCCGCGATTTGGCTCTCCGCCGCCCAGGCCTTCTGCCCGGCGCCGTCCGGGCTGGACAGCGCCACCGTGCAGCGAGTGGTCGACGGCGACACCCTGCGCCTGAGCGACGGGCGCAATGTGCGGATGATCGGTCTCAATACGCCCGAACTCGGCAAGCAGGGCCGCAGCGACGAGCCGTTTGCGGTTGCCGCGCGCAAGCGTCTCGAAGCCCTGGTCGCCGAGAGCGACGGGCGGGTTGGCCTGCGACTCGGCGCCCAGCCCAAAGACCATTACGGCCGCACCCTGGCCCATGTTTTCAGCGCCAGGGGTGAGAACCTCGAAGCGCAGATGCTCGCCGATGGCCTCGGTTTCCAGGTCGCGGTGGCGCCGAATGTCGATCTGGTCGATTGCCAGCAAGCCGCCGAACGCCGCGCGCGAGAGGGCGGGCTTGGCCTGTGGAAGCGCTCACCTGTACTGAAAGCGGAGCAGATCGAGCGTTCGGGGTTCGCGCTGGTCAGCGGGCGTGTGAGCAAGGTTCAGCGCAATCGCGGCGGAATCTGGATCGAGTTGCAGGACAAGCTTGTACTGCGCGTTGCACCCAATCTGCTGGATCGTTTCGATGGTGCCTCTCTGCAAGCGTTGAAGGGCAAGCAGATCGAGGCCCGTGGCTGGGTGGTCGACCGTTCTCGGCGCGGTGGATTGAAATCTGGCCAGGCGCGCTGGCTGTTGCCGCTGACCGATCCTTCGATGCTCCAGCCGTCCCGCTGAAGAAAAAATTGTAGACATTTTTTCAGTCGATTGTGAACAGTCTAGCCCTTGTGCGCCGTGGCTCTTGGCCCAAAGTCGTAGGGCAGGGCGCTTGACAGGGGTGACCGGGCAGTCTTGTGGGGACTTTGCGAGGCGCGTATCCTCGCTGACCAGTCTGTCCAACAGTAAAAAGCGGAATGCCAAAATGTCTGATCTGAAAACTGCCGCTCTCGAATATCATGCCCATCCTCGTCCAGGGAAGCTGAGTGTCGAGCTCACCAAGGCCACTGCTACCGCCCGCGACCTGTCGCTGGCCTACAGCCCCGGCGTAGCTGAACCAGTGCGCGAGATCGCCCGCGATCCTGAACTGGCCTACAAGTACACCGGCAAGGGCAACCTGGTTGCAGTCATTTCCGATGGCACCGCGATTCTGGGCCTGGGTAACCTCGGCCCACTGGCTTCCAAGCCAGTGATGGAGGGTAAAGGTGTACTGTTCAAGCGCTTCGCCGGTATCGACGTATTCGACATCGAAGTCGATTCCGAAAGCCCGCAAGCCTTCATCGACACCGTAAAACGCATTTCCATCACGTTCGGCGGCATCAACCTGGAAGACATCAAGGCTCCGGAGTGCTTCGAGATCGAACGCGCCCTGATCGAGCAGTGCGACATTCCGGTGTTCCACGATGACCAGCACGGCACCGCGATCGTGACCGCTGCGGGCATGATCAACGCCCTGGAAATCGCTGGCAAAACCCTGGCCGACGCCAAGATCGTCTGCCTGGGCGCTGGCGCAGCCGCCATCTCCTGCATGAAGTTGCTGGTGAGCATGGGCGCCAAGGTCGAGAACATCTTCATGGTTGACCGTACCGGCGTGATCCACGCTGGCCGTGACGACCTGAACCAGTACAAGGCCGTGTTCGCTCATCCTACCGAGAAGCGCACCCTGGACGACGCCATCGAAGGCGCTGACGTATTCGTCGGCCTGTCGGGCCCGAACCTGCTGAGCGCCGAGCAACTCAAGCGCATGGCGGCCAACCCGATCGTCTTCGCCTGCTCCAACCCGGATCCGGAAATCTCCCCGGAACTGGCTCACGCCACCCGCAACGATGTGATCATGGCCACCGGCCGTTCGGACTACCCGAACCAGGTCAACAACGTGCTGGGCTTCCCGTTCATCTTCCGCGGTGCCCTGGACGTTCGCGCCAAGCGCATCAACGAAGAAATGAAGATCGCTGCCGCCAACGCCCTGCGCGAACTGGCCAAGCTGCCGGTCCCTCAGGAAGTGTGCGACGCCTACGGCGGCATCTCCCTGGAATTCGGTCGTGAGTACATCATTCCGAAGCCAATGGACAAGCGCCTGATCACCGTGATCTCCGACGCCGTGGCCAAGGCTGCGATCGAGACCGGCGTAGCAACCCTGCCGTATCCGAAGAACTACCCGCTGAAAAGCGTGGATGATGTGTTCAACGGCTAAGTCGTTGTAGTGCTTCAACCGAAAGCCCCGGCTCGCGAGAGTCGGGGCTTTTTTGTGCCTATGAATTCTGTGTTGTCGGCGAGGGCCTCTTCGCGAGCAGACCCGCTCCCACAGGTGAAATGCATTCCAATGTGGGAGCGGGCTTGCTCGCGAAGGGGTCAGTCCATGCAATACAAATCTGGCAGGCATAAAAAAGCCCCGCACTTCTCACGAAGGCGGGGCTTTTTGCGGATCAGGATCAGAACAGGTCGATCGGCGCCTGTTCATCCGCCGGCAGCGGGCTGCCCGGTGCCGTGCCGTTGCCGATCTCGTTGACCGACGGTGGAGTGTCCTCAGCCTTGAACAGCTCGAAGTAGGCGCCTGGCGTGCTCGGCGACGCTGCGCGGCCGCTGACCGGGTCCACCCGCAGACTGAGGATGCCTTCCGGTTCCGGCTGGACATGCGGCGGCTTGTCCTTGAGCGCTGCGCTCATGTAGTTCATCCAGATCGGCAGCGCCACGGTGCCGCCGAACTCCCGGCGACCGAGGCTTTCCGGCTGGTCGAAACCGGTCCAGACCGTGGTCACGTAATCGGCGTTGTAACCGGAGAACCATGCATCCTTGGATTCGTTGGTCGTACCGGTCTTGCCGGCGATGTCGCTGCGGCCCATGGCCAGTGCGCGACGACCGGTGCCGAGCTTGATCACGTCCTGCAACATGCTGTTGAGGATGTAAGTGGTGCGGCCATCGACGATGCGCTCGGCGACTGCCGGCGCTTGTGGCACCGCTGCAGCGCCCGGCGCTTCGCCCGGCACCGGTGCGGCGTTGACGGTGAACGACTGGCTGGCCGGCGCCGCGATGCCGTCAGTGGCCGAGGCGCCTTGTGGCACGGTCGGCGGATTGGCGACGAACAGCGTGTCGCCATTGCGGCTTTCGATTTTGTCGATGATGTACGGGGTGATCTTGTAACCGCCGTTGGCAAAGGTGCTCCAGCCGGTGGCGATTTCCATCGGTGTCAGGGTCGCGGTGCCCAGTGCCAGGGACAGGTTTGGCGGCAGGTCCTGCTTGTTGAAGCCGAAGCGGGTGATGTAGTCGATGGTCTTGCCCACGCCCATGGCTTGCAGCAGGCGGATCGAAACCAGGTTGCGCGACTTGTACAGCGCTTCACGCAGGCGGATCGGGCCGAGGAAGGTGTTGGTGTCGTTCTTCGGGCGCCAGACCTTGTCCAGGTACTCGTCGACGAACACGATCGGCGCGTCGTTGACCAGCGTGGCAGCGGTGTAGCCGTTATCCAGCGCGGCACTGTAAACGAATGGCTTGAAGCTCGAACCCGGCTGACGCTTGGCCTGCATGGCACGGTTGTAGTTGCTCTGCTCGAAGGCGAAACCGCCGACCAGCGAGCGGATCGCGCCGTTCTGCGGGTCCAGCGATACCAGCGCGCCCTGGGCCTGCGGAATCTGGCTGAACTTCAGCGAATTGTTCGGCTGGCGCTGCACGCGCACCAGATCGCCGACCTGCGCCACATCCGATGGCTGACGCGGAGCTGCGCCCATGCTGTTGGTATTGAGGAACGGGCGGGCCCACTTCATGGTGTCCCAGGCAACGTGTTCTTCACCGGTGCGGGTCAGCACCTGCAGGCCGTTCTTGTCGACCTGGGTGACGATGGCCGGCTCCAGGCTGCTGATGGTGCGTTGCTTGGTCAGCTCGGTGGCCCAGGCTTCGCGGGTCTTGCCCGGCAGGCGCGATTCAGGGCCACGGTAGCCATGACGCTGATCGTAGGTCATCAGGCCTTCGTGCAGCGCGGTGTTGGCCATTTCCTGCAGATTGCTCGGCACCGTGGTGGTGACGCGGAAACCTTCGGTATAGGCGTCGCTGCCGTAGCGGCCGACCATTTCCGCACGGGCCATCTCGGCGATGTACGGCGCGTTCACTTCCGGGGTCGGCACGTGGTAGCTGGCGTTCAGTGGCTCGTTGATCGCGGCGGTGTAGTCGGCCTCGGTGATCTTGCCGAGCTTGTACATGCGCCCGAGGATCCAGTCGCGACGCTCCTTGCTGCGCGCCGGGTTGGCCAGCGGGTTGAAGCGCGACGGGGCTTTCGGCAGGCCGGCGATCATCGCCATCTGCGCCAGGCTGACTTCGCGGATCGACTTGCCGTAATACACCTGCGCCGCTGCTTCGATGCCGTAGGCGCGGTTGCCCAGATAGATCTTGTTCACGTACAGCTCAAGGATCTCGTCCTTGGTCAGCTGGCGTTCGATCTGCAGGGCCAGGAGGATTTCCGTGGTCTTGCGCGAGAAGCTGCGTTCGCTGGTCAGGAAGAAGTTCTTCGCCACCTGCATGGTGATGGTGCTGCCGCCTGACTGGATGTGCCCGCTCTTGACCAGTTGGGTCGCGGCACGCATCAGGCTGCTCGGATCGACGCCATAGTGGTTGGCGAAGTTGTCGTCTTCAGCACTTAGTAACGCATTGATGAAATTGGGGGGAATGTCGGCGAAACGGATCGGTGTGCGGCGCATTTCGCCAAATTCTGCGATCAACTTGTTGTCGCTGCTGTACACCCGGAGCGGAATCTGCAACTGAATGCTTCTCAGCGCCTCCACAGATGGCAAACCCGGACTAAGGTAAAGAAACGCGCCACTGAGAACTAAAAGCAGTCCGCAGAAAACGGCGACGATGGACCAACCGAAGAATTTCAGCAGACGAATCAAGGCTTTTGGACATCCAGGGCAAAGAATGAATTGGGCGACAGGGTTCCGGGAACACACAGAACGGCCCGCGCCGGCAGTAAAAAGCGGAAAAAATCGCTGGGCATTATAAGCACTTTTCCGCTGGGGGCGTCATTTGCGCTTCTGTCAAGACGGGGCGAGGGAACGCAATGCGCATTACAGAGTCCGTAACTCACGGAAAGTCATAGGGAATTGGTAGTGCTAGGACTCTTCAATAAAAAGACCAATACGTTGCTGGGGATCGATATCAGCTCCACTTCGGTGAAGCTGCTGGAGCTGAGCCGTCAGGGCGAGCGCTACCGGGTCGAGGCGTACGCGGTGGAGCCGTTGCCGGCCAATGCCGTGGTCGAAAAGAACATCGCCGAACTCGAAGGCGTCGGGCACGCCCTGTCCCGGGTGCTGGTCAAGGCCCGCACCGGGCTGAAAACCGTCGCAGTGGCGGTAGCCGGTTCTGCCGTGATCACCAAGGTCATCGAGATGGACGCCGGCTTGTCCGAGGACGAGCTGGAAAACCAGCTCAAGATCGAAGCCGACCAGTACATTCCCTATCCGCTGGACGAAGTCGCCATCGATTTTGAAGTCCAGGGCATTTCGCCGCGCAACCCCGAGCGCGTCAACGTGCTGCTGGCCGCCTGTCGCAAGGAAAACGTCGAAGTCCGTGAGGCGGCCCTGGCCCTTGCCGGCTTGACTGCGCGGGTGGTAGACGTCGAGGCCTATGCGCTGGAACGCTCCTTCGGCCTGCTGGCCACGCAACTGGCGGCCTCCCAGGAGCGCCTGACGGTCGCGGTGGTCGACATCGGCGCGACCATGACCACCCTCAGCGTCCTGCATAACGGGCGGATCATCTATACCCGGGAGCAACTGTTCGGCGGTCGCCAGCTGACCGAGGAAATCCAGCGCCGCTATGGCCTGACCCTCGAGCAGGCCGGGCTGGCCAAGAAGCAGGGCGGGCTGCCGGACGATTACGTCAGCGAAGTCCTGCAACCGTTTCGCGAGGCGCTGGTACAGCAGGTTTCACGTTCACTGCAGTTCTTCTTCGCCTCCGGCCAGTACAACGCGGTCGATCACATTCTGCTGGCCGGCGGCACGGCCTCGGTGCCGGGGCTGGACCGGCTGATCGAAGAGCGACTGGGCACACCGACCCAGGTCGCCAATCCGTTTTCCGACATGTCCTTGAGCAACAAGGTCAACGCCGGAGCCCTGGCGAGTGACGCGCCGGCCCTGATGATTGCCTGCGGGCTCGCGCTCAGGAGTTTCGACTGATGGCGCGGATCAACCTTCTCCCCTGGCGCGAGGAGCGCCGCGAAGAACGGCGCAAACGCTTCCTGCTGGCCCTGACCGGCGTGGTGGTCGGTTCCGTCGGCGCGCTGTTCATTGCCGCGCAGGTTTTCAGCACCGCCATCGAGCATCAACGGGCGCGTAACGATTACATCGGCAAGCAGATCGCTGTAGTTGATGAGCGCATCAAGCAGATCAGTGAGCTCAAGGCACGTCGCCAGCAACTGGTGGAGCGCATGCGCATCATCCAGGACCTGCAGGGCAACCGGCAGGTCAGCGGGCGGATCTTCGATCAACTGGCGCGGACCCTTCCCGACGGCGTCTATTTCACCAGCGTGAAGATGGTCGGCAAGACACTGTCGATCAGTGGTGCAGCGGAGTCGAACAATCGGGTGTCCGACCTGATGCGCAATCTCGAAGCGTCCGACTGGTTCGATGCCCCGACCCTGAACGAAGTCAAGGCAACCACGGCGGGGCAGCTGGATCAGGCCAACATGTTCCAGTTGACTGTGCATCAGACCCGGCCGAAGAACCTGGAGGACGAGCCATGAAACCGTCCGAATGGCTGGCCAGCCTGCGCAGTATCGACTTCAACGAGCTGGATACCGGCAACATCGGCTCGTGGCCACCGGCAGTAAAAGGCCTGGCCGGAGTGCTGCTGATGATTCTGGTACTGGCGCTGGGCTACAACTTTTTCGTCAGCGACATGGAAAGCGAGCTCGAAACCAAACGTGCGGAAGAAGCCACGCTCAAGGAGCAGTTCTCCAGCAAGGCGCACATGGCGGCCAATCTGGAGCTGTACACCCAGCAGATGAAGGAGATGGAAAACTCGTTCGGCGTGTTGCTGCGGCAATTGCCCAGCGATACCGAAGTGCCCGGGTTGCTGGAGGACATCACGCGCACCGGACTGGGAAGTGGCCTTGAGTTCGAAGAGATCAAGCTGTTGCCGGAAGTAACGCAGCAGTTCTACATCGAATTGCCGATCCAGATCACCGTCACGGGCGCCTATCACGACCTCGCCACATTCGTCAGCGGCGTGGCCGGATTGCCGCGAATCGTGACCCTGCACGACTTCGAGCTGGCGCCGGCCAACCCGGAAGGCGGGACGAAGCTGCGCATGAGCATCCTCGCCAAGACGTACCGCTATAACGACAAGGGGCTGCAAAAATGAGCCCGATCCGTTTTCTTCTGTTGTCGGCATTGATGCTGGGGCTGAGCGGTTGCGGCGGCACCGACTTCGGCGATCTCGACGCCTACATGAATGAAGTGCGTCTGCGACCACCGGGCAGGATCGAGCCGACGCCAACCTTTCGTTCCTACCCGACGTTCACCTACAGCGCCGCGAACCTGCGCAGCCCGTTCTCGCGTCAGGTGCGGGTGGATCTGGCCGGGCAGCAGCACGGCTCGCGCAACGTCAAACCGGATCCGAACCGGATCAAGCAATACCTCGAAGGTTTCAACATCGAGCAGTTCGAGATGGTCGGCACGATTTCCAATGCCTCCGGTTCCTTTGCGCTGCTGCGCGGGGCGGGCGGAGTGCACCGGCTGAAGGTCGGCGATTACCTGGGGCGCAACGACGGGCGCATCGTCGCGATCAGCGCCTCCCAGGTCGATGTGGTCGAAATCGTTCCCGACGGCGAAGGCGCCTGGCTGGAGCGGCCGCGCACCATTCCTTTGAAAGAGCACTCATAGTGGAAGTCGAACAATGAACAGGATTTTCTCCACCCTCGGTTTTTCGCTATGGATAGCGCTGCTTTCACCGATGGTTCAAGCGGCCAACCTGAAGACGCTGGATGTTGCCGCGCTGCCGGGTGATCGCGTCGAGCTGAAGCTGTCGTTCGACGGCCCGCCGCCGCAGCCCAAGGGTTACACCACCGACTCGCCGGCGCGCATCGCCCTCGACCTGCCGGGAGTAGCCAGCCAGCTCGCGACCAAGACCCGCGACCTCGGTAGCGGCAATGCGCGCTCTGCCACGGTGGTCGAGGCCAATGACCGCACCCGGTTGATCATCAATCTGACGCAACTGGCGCCGTATGACGCCCGGGTGGAGGGCAACACGCTGTTCGTGGTGGTCGGGCAAGGCACCAAGGCCACCGCGCCGCGACCTGCCGCCAAGACACCGCGCTCCACGCCGGTGGCAGCGCCGGCGCGGACTTACGCACCCGTCGCCAGGGCCATTCGTGGTGTGGACTTCCAGCGCGGCACGGCGGGTGAGGGCAATGTGGTCATCGACCTGTCCGACCCGACCATCGCGCCGGACATCCAGGAACACGACGGCAAAATCATCCTCAACTTTGCCCGCACCCAATTGCCAGAGCCATTGCGGGTGCGTCTCGACGTCAAGGATTTCGCCACCCCGGTGCAGTTCGTCAATGCCGGCGTCAGTGGGGATCGGGCGACCATTACCGTTGAGCCCGGCGGCACGTTCGACTATTCCACCTACCAGACCGACAACAAGCTGACCGTGAGCATCCGGCCGCTGACGATCGACGACCTGCAAAAACGCAATGCCGACCGCAACAGCTACAGCGGCGAGAAACTGTCCCTCAACTTTCAGGACATCGACGTGCGTTCGGTGCTGCAACTGATCGCCGACTTCACCAATCTCAATCTGGTGGCCAGCGACACAGTGCAGGGCGGAATCACCTTGCGCCTGCAAAACGTGCCGTGGGATCAGGCGCTGGATCTGGTGCTCAAGACCAAAGGCCTGGACAAGCGCAAGGTCGGCAACGTGTTGCTGGTCGCGCCGGCGGATGAAATCGCCGCCCGCGAACGGCAGGAGCTGGAGTCGCAGAAGCAGATCGCCGAGCTGGCGCCACTGCGTCGTGAACTGCTGCAAGTGAACTACGCCAAGGCGGCGGACATCGCCAAGCTGTTCCAGTCGGTCACCAGTGCTGAGGCCAAGGTCGACGAACGGGGTTCGATCACCGTCGACGAGCGCACCAACAACATCATCGCCTACCAGACCCAGGATCGGCTCGATGAACTGCGGCGGATCGTGGCGCAGCTGGATATTCCGGTGCGTCAGGTGATGATCGAGGCGCGGATCGTCGAGGCCAACGTCGATTACGACAAGAGCCTGGGCGTGCGCTGGGGCGGATCGATCCAGAACAAGGGCAACTGGAACACTTCCGGGGTCAGCAACGGTTCGTCGACCACCATCGGCACGCCGGGGAGCACCAGCACCAACTCGCCGTTCGTCGACATGGGCACGGTCAACAACACGTCCGGGATCGGCATTGCGTTCATCACCGACAACGTCTTGCTGGACCTTGAGCTGACGGCGATGGAAAAGACCGGCAACGGCGAAATCGTCTCGCAGCCCAAGGTGGTCACCTCGGACAAAGAGACCGCGAAGATCCTCAAGGGCACCGAGATTCCGTATCAGGAAGCCAGTTCCAGCGGCGCTACGTCGGTGTCGTTCAAGGAGGCCTCGCTGTCGCTGGAGGTCACGCCGCAGATCACCCCGGACAACCGCATCATCATGGAGGTCAAGGTCACCAAGGACGAACCGGACTACCTGAACAAAGTGCAGGATGTACCACCGATCAAGAAAAACGAGGTCAATGCCAAGGTGCTGGTGAACGACGGCGAGACCATCGTGATCGGGGGCGTTTTCTCAAATACTCAAAGCAAGGTCGTAGATAAGGTGCCATTTCTTGGCGATGTGCCGTATCTTGGCCGCCTTTTCCGGCGTGATGTGGTTTCGGAGAAAAAATCCGAGCTGCTGGTATTCCTCACTCCGCGTATCATGAATAACCAGGCGATTGCTGTGAGTCGTTGATTCTGTGCGAAATTTGATTCTTGTAGGACCGATGGGGGCTGGAAAAAGCACCATCGGCCGATTACTGGCCAAAGAGCTGCGCCTGCCGTTCAAGGATTCCGACAAGGAAATTGAGCTGCGTACGGGCGCCAATATCCCGTGGATCTTCGACAAGGAAGGCGAGCCCGGTTTTCGTGATCGTGAGCAGGCGATGATCGCCGAGCTGTGCGCGTTCGACGGCGTGGTGCTGGCGACGGGCGGCGGCGCGGTGATGCGTGACGCCAATCGCAAGGCCCTGCACGAGGGCGGGCGGGTGGTGTATCTGCACGCCTCCGTCGAACAGCAGGTCGGCCGCACCTCCCGCGACCGCAATCGCCCGCTGTTGCGCACGGCCAATCCCGAGAAAACCCTGCGCGACCTGCTGGCGATTCGTGATCCGCTGTATCGGGAAATCGCCGATCTGGTGGTGGAAACCGACGAGCGGCCGCCACGCATGGTGGTGCTCGACATTCTTGACCGCCTGGCGCAACTTCCGCCCCGTTAAAGCGCCGCCCGAAATGCGCTATCCTCGGCGTCCTGTCGAGGGTTGTGGCGGATCGCACGCAAGCGGCGTCACATCACTCAAGACCGGGGACATCCGATAATTCAAGGCAGGACGCCTGCTTCCATCTTCACTGTGGGGACACATGCAGACACTCAAGGTCGATCTAGGCGAGCGCAGCTACCCGATTCATATTGGCGAAGGCCTGTTGGATCAGCCTGAACTGCTGGCTCCGCATATCCATGGGCGGCAGGTGGCGATCATCTCCAACGAGACCGTTGCGCCGCTCTATCTCGAGCGTCTGACCCGCAGCCTGGCGCAGTACTCGGTAATTTCCGTGGTGCTGCCAGACGGCGAAGCCTTCAAGAACTGGGAAACCCTGCAACTGATCTTCGACGGCCTGCTGACCGCCCGTCATGACCGTCGCACCACGGTGATCGCCCTCGGTGGCGGTGTGATCGGCGACATGGCCGGTTTTGCAGCCGCCTGCTACCAGCGCGGCGTCGATTTCATCCAGATTCCTACCACGCTGCTGTCCCAGGTCGATTCGTCGGTGGGCGGCAAGACCGGCATCAACCATCCGCTGGGCAAGAACATGGTCGGCGCCTTCTACCAGCCGAACGTGGTGCTGATCGATACGGCCTCCCTGAAAACCCTGCCAGCGCGTGAACTGTCGGCCGGCCTGGCGGAAGTCATCAAGTACGGCCTGATCTGCGACGAGCCGTTCCTGACCTGGCTCGAAGACAACGTCGACGCCCTGCGTGCACTGGATCAGAAGGCCCTGACCTATGCCATCGAGCGTTCCTGCGCCGCCAAGGCGGCGGTGGTCGGCGCCGATGAGAAAGAAACCGGTGTGCGCGCCACGCTCAATCTTGGCCACACCTTTGGCCACGCCATCGAGACCCACATGGGCTATGGTGTCTGGTTGCACGGTGAAGCGGTCGCTGCTGGCACGGTAATGGCGATGGAAATGTCCGCGCGCCTTGGCTGGATCAGCGAGCAGGAGCGTGATCGCGGCATCCGACTGTTCCAGCGGGCCGGTCTGCCGGTGATTCCGCCGGAAGAGATGACCGAGGCCGATTTTCTCGAACACATGGCAATTGACAAAAAAGTGATCGACGGTCGTTTGCGCCTGGTGCTGCTGCGCCGGATGGGCGAAGCGGTGGTGACCGACGATTATCCGAAAGAGGTTCTACAGGCCACGCTGGGAGCGGATTACCGCGCTCTGGCTCAGCTTAAAGGTTAATAAGATTCCGATGACTAGTTTGCATGCCGACGAGGCGTTCCTCGGCCATTTCCAGTTAAGTCACGACCCTTTCGCACCACGGGTCCCGGGCTTCAAATTCTTCCCGGCCCAGCGCAAACCGGTGCTGGGTCAACTGCACCACCTGGCGCGTTACAGCCAGTTGCTGCTGGTGGTCACCGGCCCTCAGGGCAGCGGCAAGACGTTGCTGCGCCAGGCTTTGGTGGCCAGCACCAACAAGCAGTCGGTTCAAAGTGTTGTCGTCTCCGCTCGTGGCGCCGGCGATGCGGCCGGTGTGCTGCGTCAGGTTGCTCAGGGGCTGGATGTCGCCCAGGCCGAGGTCGGGGCGATCCTCGATCAGGTCGTACAGCTGGCGCTGACTGGTCAGGAGGTCTATCTGCTGGTGGATGACGCCGAACAGCTCGACGAATCCGCGCTCGAAGCCCTGATGGCTTTGGGGGCCGGCGCGCCGGAAGGCCGTCCGCACGTGTTCCTGTTCGGTGAGTCGTCGCTGATTGCACAGCTTGAGGCGCTGCACCTTGAGGAAGAGCGTTTCCACGTCATCGAATTGCAGCCGTACACCGAAGAAGAAACCCGCGAATATCTCGACCAGCGGCTCGAAGGCGCCGGCCGGGGCGTCGAACTTTTCACCGCGGATCAGATCTCTGATATTCACGAAAGCTCCGAGGGTTGGCCCGGCAACATCAACCAGGTCGCTCGCGATGCACTGATCGAAGTCATGATTGCCAGCCGCTCTGCGGTGAAGCGTCCAAGTATGGGGTTCAACATGCCGAAGAAACACGTATTGGCGATTTCCGCCGTTGTCGTGGTGGCGGTCGCTGCCGCCTGGCTGATGCCCGGTCGCAACAAGGCGCCGACCACCGGCACACCGGCCAATGAACAGGCACAACTGCCACTGGGTCAGGGTGGTGCGCCGAACGTGGAGTTCGCCGGTAACACCCAGCCGATGCCCTTGCCGCTGGTCGGCAATTCGCAGCCGGTCATGCGCAAGCCCTTGGCCGAAGCGGCCGGCGGGATCACCGAAGGTGACGACGGTGTGCCGCTGGAAGGTTCCAGCAATACGCCGCCAACCGTGACCACTTCTGCGCCGCCGGTCGGTGTGCCGGCCGGTCCTGCACCGACGCCGGTTCCTGTCCCTGTCCCTGCGGCCAAACCGACACCGGCTCCGACCCAGGTGGCTACCGCCAAGCCAGCACCTGCTCCGGTGGCCAAGCCGGCCCCGGCGCCTGCCAAGCCTGCGGCAGCGGCCAAACCGGCCGAGAAAGCCGCCGAGAAGCCGGTTGCCGTCGCCAAAGCCGCCGGCGGTAGCTGGTATGCAGGTCAAGCACCGGGCAACTACGTGGTGCAGATCCTCGGCACCAGCTCTGAAGCCGCCGCGCAAAACTTCGTCAAGGAGCAGGGCGGCGAGTACCGCTATTTCAAGAAAGTCCTCAACGGCAAGCCGCTCTACGTGATCACCTATGGCAGCTTCGCCAATCGTGATGCGGCCGTTTCTGCCATCAAGGCCTTGCCAGCGAAGGTTCAGGCTGGTAAACCTTGGCCTCGCACTGTCGCCAGCGTCCAACAGGAACTGGCAACAACTCGCTGAAGATTCGGCGGCCTTACCCAGGCCGCCTCTCCAAGCACCTCAAAATTTCTACAAGTGCGCGCCGCCCTTACGGGCCGCGTGCCTTGTGGTGTCTGCGTCACAGTAGTCTTTGAGTCGTTGCGGTCAAAATTAAAAAAGTTTTGACTAGCACAGCAGATCGTTTTAAACCTTTCACAAATGCGACATGGATTTGCGACATTTCGTCGTCAAATTTGTGAGCCTCTGTGTCGCTGTGTACAATGACCACCCTTTTGCCCCCGCAAAGCCGGCGTACGTTCGGCGCTAGGTGCAAGTGGTTGAATTGAAAAGAAATTTGCCTCGAAAAGAGGCAGCCTGGTGAGAAAGTGTCTATGAAAGCAGGTCTGTACCAACCAGATGAATTCAAGGATAACTGCGGTTTCGGCCTGATAGCCCATATGCAGGGCGAACCCAGTCATACCCTTTTGCAAACGGCCATCGAGGCCCTGACCTGCATGACCCACCGCGGTGGGATTAATGCCGACGGCAAGACCGGTGACGGTTGCGGTCTGCTGATTCAAAAACCCGACGCCTTCCTGCGTGCCATTGCCCAGGAAGCCTTCAGCGTCGAGCTGCCCAAGCAATACGCCGTGGGCATGGTCTTCTTCAATCAGGATCCGGCCAAGGCCGAAGCCGCTCGCGAGAACATGAACCGCGAGATCCTGGCCGAAGGCCTGCAACTGATCGGCTGGCGCAAAGTACCGATCGACACCAGCGTCCTCGGCCGCCTCGCCCTTGAGCGCCTGCCGCAGATCGAGCAGGTGTACATCGGTGGCGAAGGCCTGAGCGATCAGGACATGGCGGTCAAGCTGTTCAGCGCCCGTCGTCGTTCGTCGGTGGCCAACGCCGCCGACACCGACCACTACATCTGCAGCTTTTCCCACAAGACCATCATCTATAAAGGCCTGATGATGCCGGCCGATCTGGCCGCTTTCTATCCGGACCTGGGTGACCAGCGCCTGCAAACCGCAATTTGTGTGTTCCACCAGCGCTTTTCCACCAACACCCTGCCGAAATGGCCGCTGGCCCAGCCATTCCGCTTCCTCGCCCACAACGGCGAGATCAACACCATCACCGGCAACCGCAACTGGGCTCAGGCCCGTCGCACCAAGTTCACCAACGATCTGATGGATCTGGAAGAACTCGGCCCGCTGGTGAACCGCGTTGGCTCCGACTCTTCGAGCATGGACAACATGCTCGAACTGATGGTCACCGGCGGCATCGACCTGTTCCGTGGCGTGCGGATGATCATTCCGCCTGCGTGGCAGAACGTCGAAACCATGGACCCGGATCTGCGTGCGTTCTACGAGTACAACTCGATGCACATGGAACCGTGGGACGGCCCGGCCGGCGTTGTGATGACCGACGGTCGCTACGCGGTGTGCCTGCTCGACCGTAACGGTCTGCGCCCGGCGCGCTGGGTTACCACCACCAACGGTTTCATCACTGTCGCTTCGGAAATCGGCGTCTGGAACTACCAGCCGCAGGACGTGATCGCCAAGGGCCGCGTCGGTCCTGGCCAGATCCTCGCCGTGGACACCGAGACCGGTCAGATCCTCGACACCGACGCGATCGACAACCGCCTGAAATCCCGTCATCCGTACAAGCAATGGCTGCGCAAGAATGCCCTGCGCATCCAGGCGACCATGGAAGACAACGATCACGGTTCGGCTTTCTACGACGTCGATCAGCTCAAGCAATACATGAAGATGTATCAGGTCACGTTCGAAGAGCGTGATCAGGTACTGCGTCCGCTCGGCGAGCAAGGCTACGAAGCCGTCGGCTCGATGGGCGACGACACGCCGATGGCCGTGCTGTCCCAGCGCGTGCGCACGCCGTACGACTATTTCCGTCAGCAGTTCGCGCAGGTGACCAACCCGCCGATCGACCCGCTGCGTGAAGCGATCGTGATGTCGCTGGAAATCTGTCTCGGTGCCGAGCGCAACATCTTCCAGGAATCGCCGGAACACGCGTCGCGCGTAATCCTCAGCTCGCCGGTGATTTCCCCGGCCAAGTGGCGCTCGCTGATGAACCTCGACCGCCCGGGTTTCGAGCGGCAGATCATCGACCTCAACTACGACGAAAGCGTCGGCCTCGAAGCGGCGATCCGCAATGTGGCCGATCAGGCTGAAGAAGCCGTGCGTGCCGGTCGTACCCAGATTGTCCTGAGCGACCGCCATATCGCGCCGGGCAAACTGCCGATCCACGCCTCGATGGCCACCGGCGCGGTACACCACCGTCTGACCGAAAAAGGCTTGCGTTGCGACTCCAACATCCTGGTGGAAACCGCCACCGCGCGCGATCCGCATCACTTTGCGGTGCTGATCGGTTTCGGCGCCTCGGCGGTGTATCCGTTCCTGGCCTACGAAGTGCTGGGCGACCTGATCCGCACCGGTGAAGTACTGGGCGACCTCTACGAGGTGTTCAAGAACTACCGCAAAGGCATCACCAAAGGTCTGTTGAAGATCCTGTCGAAGATGGGCATCTCGACCATCGCCTCGTATCGCGGTGCGCAGCTGTTCGAAGCCATCGGTCTGTCCGAAGAAGTCTGCAACCTGAGCTTCCGTGGCGTGCCGAGCCGCATCAAAGGGGCGCGTTTTGTCGACATCGAAGCCGAACAGAAAGCACTGGCCACCGAAGCCTGGAGTCCGCGCAAGCCGATCCAGCAGGGCGGTCTGCTGAAGTTCGTCCACGGTGGTGAGTACCACGCGTACAACCCGGACGTGGTCAACACCCTGCAAGCCGCCGTGCAGCAGGGCGACTACGCCAAATTCAAGGAATACACCTCACTGGTGGACAACCGTCCGGTGTCGATGATTCGCGACCTGTTCAAGGTCAAGACCCTCGACACGCCGCTGGACATCAGTGAAGTCGAGCCGCTGGAATCGGTGCTCAAGCGCTTCGACTCCGCCGGTATCTCGCTGGGCGCCCTGTCGCCGGAAGCGCACGAAGCCCTGGCCGAAGCCATGAACCGCCTCGGTGCGCGTTCCAACTCCGGCGAAGGCGGCGAAGACCCGGCGCGCTACGGCACCATCAAGAGTTCGAAAATCAAACAGGTCGCGACCGGCCGTTTCGGGGTGACCCCGGAATACCTGGTCAATGCCGAAGTGCTGCAGATCAAGGTCGCCCAAGGCGCCAAGCCGGGCGAGGGCGGGCAACTGCCGGGCGGCAAGGTGAACGGGCTGATCGCCAAGCTGCGTTACGCAGTACCGGGCGTGACCCTGATTTCGCCACCGCCGCACCACGACATCTATTCCATCGAAGACTTGTCGCAGCTGATCTTCGACCTGAAACAGGTCAACCCGAAGGCGCTGGTTTCGGTGAAGCTCGTGGCTGAAGCAGGCGTCGGCACCATCGCCGCCGGTGTGGCCAAGGCCTATGCGGACTTGATCACCATCTCCGGCTACGACGGTGGCACCGGTGCTTCGCCGCTGACCTCGATCAAATACGCTGGCGCACCGTGGGAACTCGGCCTGGCCGAAACCCACCAGACCCTGCGTGGCAACGACCTGCGCGGCAAGGTCCGGGTGCAGACCGACGGCGGCCTGAAAACCGGCCTCGACGTGATCAAGGCCGCGATCCTCGGCGCCGAAAGCTTCGGCTTCGGTACTGCGCCGATGATCGCGCTGGGCTGCAAATACCTGCGTATCTGCCACCTGAACAACTGCGCCACCGGCGTCGCGACCCAGAACGAGAAGCTGCGCAAGGATCACTACATCGGCACCGTCGACATGGTGGTGAATTTCTTCACCTACGTCGCCGAAGAAACCCGTGAGTGGCTGGCCAAGCTGGGCGTGCGTTCCCTCGAAGAGCTGATCGGCCGCACCGATCTGCTGGAAGTCCTCGAAGGCCAGACCGCCAAGCAGCATCACCTGGATCTGACCCCGCTGCTGGGCAGCGATCACATCCCGGCGGACAAGCCTCAGTTCTGCGGCGTCGAGCGCAACCCGCCGTTCGACCAGGGCCTGTTGGCCGAGAAAATGGTCGAGATGGCGACATCGGCGATCAACGACCTCAGCGGCGCCGAGTTCGACCTGGATATCTGCAACTGCGACCGTTCGATCGGCGCAAGGATCTCCGGCGAAATCGCGCGCAAGCACGGCAACCAGGGAATGGCGAAAGCGCCGATCACCTTCCGCTTCAAGGGCACTGCCGGTCAGAGCTTCGGCGTGTGGAACGCCGGCGGTCTGAACCTGTACCTGGAAGGCGATGCCAACGACTACGTCGGCAAAGGCATGACGGGCGGCAAACTGGTCATCGTGCCGCCGAAGGGCAGCGTTTATCAGACTCAGAACAGCGCCATCATCGGCAACACCTGCCTGTACGGCGCCACCGGCGGCAAGCTGTTCGCCGCTGGCACCGCAGGCGAGCGTTTCGCCGTGCGCAACTCCGGTGCCCACACGGTCGTGGAAGGCACCGGCGATCACTGCTGCGAGTACATGACCGGTGGTTTTGTCTGCGTCCTGGGCAAGACCGGTTACAACTTCGGCTCTGGCATGACCGGCGGTTTCGCCTACGTGCTCGACCAGGACAACACCTTCGTTGACCGGGTCAACCACGAACTGGTGGAGATCCAGCGGATCAGCGGCGAGGCGATGGAAGCCTATCGCAGCCACCTGCAGAACGTGCTGAACGAGTACGTCGCGGAAACCGACAGCGAGTGGGGTCGTGAGCTCGCCGAGAACCTCGATGACTACTTGCGTCGTTTCTGGCTGGTCAAGCCGAAGGCTGCCAACCTGAAGTCGTTGCTTTCCAGCACCCGTGCCAACCCGCAGTGATATGCGCCTGAAGAGTTTGATGAGGTTTTAACAATGGCTGAACGTCTGAATAACGACTTCCAGTTCATCGATGTCGGGCGCAAAGATCCGAAGAAGAAACTGTTGCGTCAACGCAAGAAAGAGTTCGTGGAAATCTACGAACCGTTCAAACCCCAGCAGTCGGCCGACCAGGCCCACCGCTGCCTGGGTTGCGGCAACCCGTATTGCGAATGGAAGTGCCCGGTGCACAACTTCATTCCCAACTGGCTGAAACTGGTGGCCGAGGGCAACATCCTCCAGGCCGCCGAGCTGTCGCACCAGACCAACACTCTGCCGGAAGTCTGCGGCCGGGTGTGCCCGCAGGATCGTCTGTGCGAGGGTGCCTGCACCCTCAACGACGGCTTCGGTGCGGTGACCATCGGTTCGGTCGAGAAGTACATCACCGACACCGCATTCGCCATGGGCTGGCGCCCGGACATGTCCAAGGTCAAACCGACCGGCAAGCGTGTCGCGATCATCGGCGCAGGCCCGGCGGGCCTCGGTTGTGCCGATGTGCTGGTGCGCGGTGGCGTGACCCCGGTGGTGTTCGACAAGAACCCGGAAATCGGCGGTCTGCTGACCTTCGGCATCCCCGAGTTCAAGCTCGAGAAGACCGTGCTGAGCAATCGCCGCGAAGTCTTCACCGGCATGGGCATCGAGTTCCGCCTCAACACCGAGGTCGGCAAGGACGTGACCATGGAGCAACTGCTCGCCGAATACGATGCCGTGTTCATGGGCATGGGCACCTACACCTACATGAAGGGCGGTTTTGCCGGTGAGGACCTGCCGGGCGTTTATGACGCGCTGGATTTCCTGATCGCCAACGTCAACCGCAACCTGGGCTTTGAAAAGTCGCCGGAAGATTTCGTCGACATGAAAGGCAAGAAGGTCGTGGTGCTGGGCGGTGGCGACACGGCGATGGACTGCAACCGCACGTCGATCCGCCAGGGCGCCAAGTCGGTGACCTGCGCCTATCGTCGTGACGAAGCGAACATGCCCGGCTCGCGCAAAGAGGTGAAAAACGCCAAGGAAGAAGGCGTGAAGTTCCTCTATAACCGCCAGCCGATCGCCATCGTTGGTGAAGACAGGGTCGAAGGCGTGAAAGTGGTCGAGACCCGTCTCGGCGAACCGGACGCCCGTGGCCGTCGCAGCCCCGAGCCGATCCCGGGCTCCGAAGAGATCATCCCGGCCGACGCCGTGGTCATCGCCTTCGGCTTCCGCCCGAGCCCGGCGCCGTGGTTCGAACAGTTCGAAATCCAGACCGACAGCCAGGGCCGCGTCGTTGCGCCCGAGCAAGGTCAGTACAAGCACCAGACCAGCAACCCGAAAATCTTCGCCGGTGGCGACATGGTGCGCGGTTCCGACCTGGTGGTGACGGCGATCTTCGAAGGCCGCAATGCGGCGGAAGGGATCCTGGATTACCTGGGCGTCTAAACCCGGATCCTGAGCCAAAAGCAATAACCCTGTGGGAGCGAGCCTGCTCGCGATAGCGGTAAATCAGTCACCAGAAGTATTGGCTGACAATCCGCTATCGCGAGCAGGCTCGCTCCCACAGTTGTTTCTCGCTGTTGCTGATGCCCCGTATTTATTGCGACAAATTGACCCGATAGACAAAAGGCTGACCTGCATCCGTGCCTTTTGCGTCGCGCTCTGAGAAAATGCCCGCACTTTTTTTCCGGATGCCGACATGACTGCCCTGAAGAACGACCGTTTCCTCCGCGCCCTGCTCAAGCAACCCGTAGACGTCACCCCTGTGTGGATGATGCGCCAGGCCGGCCGCTACCTGCCGGAATACCGCGCCAGTCGTGCCCAGGCCGGTGATTTCATGAGCCTGTGCATGAATCCGGAATTCGCCTGCGAAGTCACGCTGCAACCGCTGGACCGCTATCCGCAACTGGACGCGGCGATCCTGTTCTCCGACATCCTCACCATTCCCGATGCCATGGGCCAGGGCCTGTACTTCGAGACCGGTGAAGGTCCGCGCTTCAAGAAAGTCGTCAGCACCCTGGCCGACATCGAAGCCCTGCCGATCCCGGATCCGCACAAAGACCTCGGTTACGTGATGGACGCGGTCAGCACCATCCGCCGCGAACTGAACGGTCGTGTGCCGCTGATCGGTTTCTCCGGCAGCCCTTGGACCCTCGCCACGTACATGGTCGAAGGCGGCTCGTCGAAAGACTTCCGCAAGACCAAGGCGATGCTCTACGACAACCCGCAAGCCATGCACCTGCTGCTGGACAAGCTGGCGCAGTCGGTGACCTCGTACCTCAATGGCCAGATCAAGGCCGGCGCGCAAGCGGTGCAGATCTTCGATACCTGGGGCGGCAACCTGTCGGCGGCGGCGTATCAGGAGTTCTCCCTGGCCTACATGAAGAAAATCGTCAGCGGCCTGATCCGCGAGCACGACGGTCGCAAGGTACCGGTGATCCTGTTCACCAAGAACGGCGGCCTGTGGCTGGAAAGCATCGCCGACGCCGGCGCCGACGCACTGGGCCTGGACTGGACCTGCGACATCGGCAACGCCCGCGCTCGCGTCGGCGACAAGGTCGCCCTGCAAGGCAACATGGACCCGACCGTGCTGTACGCCAAGCCTGAAGCGATCCGCACCGAAGTCGGGCGCATCCTCGCCAGCTACGGCAAAGGCAGCGGCCACGTGTTCAACCTCGGCCACGGCATCACGCCGGAAGTCGATCCGGAACACGCCGGCGCGTTCCTGCGCGCGGTGCACGAGTTGTCGGCGCAGTATCACGAGTGATCGGCGCTCAGCTCTAATGTTAGAAAACAAAAACGCCCGGCTTATGCCGGGCGTTTTTTGTGGGCGTGAATCAAGCTTTGACGCCACCCAGCGGCGGCAGCTTCGCCAGCTTCAACGCCACCAACAGCGCCACCAGCAGCAGCGCGCCGATAAACAGGCCAATCCCGTTCCACCCGGCCATGTGCCAGAACACCCCGCCCGCCGTCCCGGCGATGCTCGACCCGGCGTAATAGCTGAACAGGTACAGCGACGACGCCTGGCCCTTGGCCTTGAGCGCCCGACGGCCGATCCAGCTGCTGGCCACCGAGTGTGCGGCGAAGAAACCGAAAGTGAAGATCAGCATGCCGATGATCACCAGTGGCAGCGGGGTGAGCATCGTCAGCGCGAGGCCGGCGAACATCAGGGCGATGGTGGCCCACAGCACTTTGCGGCGACCCAGTTTGTCGGCCAGCGAACCGATTTTGGCCGAGCTGTAGATACCCGACAGGTAGACCACCGACAACAGCCCCACAAACACTTGATCCATGTGGTACGGCTCGGCGAGCAGGCGATATCCGATGTAGTTGAACAGCGTGACGAACGCGCCCATCAGCACGAACGCCTCAAGGAACAGCAGCGGCAGGCCGGCATCACGAAAGTGCATGGTGAAACCATCGAGCAGGCTGCGTGGATGCAGCGAGCGGGAGCGGAAGTTGCGCGACTCCGGCAGGATTTTCCAGAACACCGCCGCCGCGATCAGCGCCAGACCGCCGATCACCAGCATCGCCGTGTGCCAGCTGACGAAGTCGATCAGTACGCCGGTGATCAACCGCCCGCTCATCCCGCCAATCGCGTTGCCGCCGATATACAGGCCCATCGCCAGACCGATGTGTTGCGGATGGATTTCCTCGCTCAGGTACGTCATCGCCACCGCCGCCAGACCGCTGAGCGACAACCCGATCAGCGCACGCATGATCAATACGCCGTGCCAGCTCGGCATCATCGAACTGGCGATGGTGCACAGGGCTGCAGCAAACAGCGCGGCGACCATCACCGGTTTACGCCCGACCCGATCGGAAATCGGACCAGTGATCAGCAGACCGAACGCCAGCATGCCGGTGGCCACCGACAGGATCAGGCTGCTCTGCGCCGCGTTGATCGAATATTCGTGAGACAGCAGCGGCATCATCGGCTGCACGCAGTACAGCAGGGCGAACGTCGCGAAGCCGCCGCTGAACAGCGCGAGTACCGTGCGCATGAACGCGGGCGTGCCTTTCTCGATGTAGATCTCTTGCAGTTCGGTCAGCACATCGTCCGCCGCAGCGGGCGGGACTTCATGGGCCAGTGGAGCGACGGCGGTTTTCACATCAGACCTCGGAGGGCGCGGGCAGGCAGGCAATGAAAAAATCATATAGCTGGCTAATGTTTCTATCCAATATATTGTTCGACCTGTTTGATAGCTTTAACGACTTAATGGGGTGTCCATGGAATTGCGTCACTTGCGCTACTTCATCGCCGTCGCCGAAGAACTGCACTTCGGCCGCGCCGCACAGGTGCTGGGCATCTCCCAGCCACCGCTGAGCCAGCAGATTCAGGCGCTGGAACAGGAAGTCGGCGCACGGCTTTTCGAGCGTACCAATCGTCGGGTTGAACTGAGCGAAGCCGGGCGACTGTTTCTGGAGGAAGCGCGGCTGGTGCTGGCCCAGGTCGATAAAGCGGCCGACGTGGCCCGCCGTGCGCAACTCGGCGAGCTGGGTGAACTGAAGATCGGCTTCACCTCGTCGGCACCGTTCAACTCGACCATTCCCCAGGCGATCTTTTCCTTTCGCCAGCGTTTCCCGGCCGTGCACCTGAACCTGCGGGAGATGAGCAGCACCATGGTGGCCGACGCACTGGTGGACGAGTCGATCGAGGTCGGCATCATGCGCCCGCTGGGTTTGCCTGATTCGCTGAGCGTGGTCGAGTTGACGCGCGAGCCTCTGGTGGCGGTGCTCAGTTCCAAGCATCCTCTGGCCCAAGGCAGTGAGGAAGGTCTGTTTCTCTCGGCGTTGGCTCTGGAGCCGTTCGTGTTCTTCCCACGCAGCTATGGCAGCGGTCTGTACTCGCAATTGATCAGCCTGGCCCGTGACGCCGGGTTCAGTCCGCACTTCGCCCAAGAAGCGGGGGAGGCGATGACGATCATCGGCCTGGTGGCGGCGGGCCTGGGCGTCTCGGTCATGCCGGCCTCGTATCAGCGGATGCGCATTGACGGCGTGGTCTACCGACCGCTGCTCGATCCCGAGGCGGTGACGGCGGTGTGGCTGGTGCAGCGCAAGGATCAGAAATCGCCGATGGCCAAGGCCTTTGTCGAGCTGCTCACGCGCAAGGTCGAAACCGGTTGATCAGGGCAGCCGCACCAGATCGCCCTTCAACGCCACCCGCGTCACAAACACCCCGGCCCGACATTCGTATGTGTTCAGATCCTTGCGCACATGCTGGTCGTAATAGCTGACGATGTTGGTCACCGCATTGGCCCCGACGCGCTTGGCCTCGGCCTGCAGCGCAATCAGGTTCGACTGCAAGACCCACTCGCAGGAGTCGTGATCGCTCTTGTTGAAGCCGTTGGTCTTCAAGTCGCTGACCACCCCGCGCTTCAACAACTGCTGTGTGCCCTGGGGCCCGTTGCCGATCAGATAAAACTTCACACTGCCATCCAGCCGCCCGGCACGAATCGCATCCGACAGCACGGTTTCGAACGGCATGTACATCAGATTGGTGGCGTGGCTGGCACTGGGGAGCAGGCTGAAAAGGGCGGCGGCGATCAGGGCTTTTGCTTGCATGGTCATCTCCTTGACGTAACGCGCAGCAAATCATGGGTATGACGAGTGTAGACGCCACCGCGCACTGTCAGGCGAGGTAAAACCCGAGTTTGGAACGATCCTGAAAGTCATGAAAGCGCTGGGGCTGAAGTTGCACGCCAGCACATGAGCTGAACGACGAAGGGCGCCGAAAGGCGCCCTTTGTCGTTTCCGACAGTTACTGAACCGTCGCCAGATCACCCTTCAAGGCAACGCCGGCCATGATCGCGCCCGCGTGGCACTCATAGTTCTTCGCATCCTTGCGCTCGTTGCTCTTGTAGAAGCTGACGATGTTGGTCACGGCGTTGGCGCCGGCGTTTTTCGCCGCCTGGTGCAGGCTGATGATGGCCGATTGCACGACCCACTCGCAGGCTTCCTGGTCGGACTTGTTGAAGGCGTTGGTCTTCTTGTTGGTCACCGCGCCAGGGCTGACGACGCTGACTTTGCCGGCCGGGGCGTTCCCTGCCAGATAGAACTTCACGCTGCCGTCGATCTTGCCGGTACGGGTTGCTTCTGCGACCGCCTTGTCGAACGGCAGGTACACCGCCGTGTCACGGGCCTGGCTGACGGCTGGCAGCGCGCAGATGAGCAGGGCGGCAGCGAGTTTGTTCAAACGCATGGAGGTCTCCTTGACCTGGATTAATTCGGTGGCGTCCAGCGGCGGAAGATCAGCGAGGTGTTGACCCCGCCAAACGCGAAGTTGTTGTTCATCACGTAGTCGTGGTGCATCTGGCGGAATTCGCCGCGCAGGTAGTCGAGCTTGCCGCAGTGCGGATCGACCTCGTCGAGGTTGAGCGTGTGTACGTACAAGTCACGGTTGAGCATTTCGATGCTGAACCATGACTCCAGCGCACCGCAGGCACCCAGGGTGTGACCGAGGAAGCTTTTCTGCGAGCTGATCGGCATGTGTTCGCCGAACAGACTGCTGGTGGCCAGGGTTTCGGCGATATCGCCCTGTTCGGTGGCGGTGCCGTGACCGTTCACGTAACCGATGGCGTCGGGTTCCAGACTGGCGTCTTCCAGCGCCAGCTCCATGGCGCGGCGCATGGTGATCTGTTCCGGCCGGGTCGTGTGCTGGCCGTCGGCATTGCTGCCGAAACCGACGATTTCGGCGTGAATGTGCGCACCGCGCGCGAGGGCGTGTTCGAGCTCTTCGAGCACCAGCATGCCGCCGCCTTCACCGATCACCAGACCATCGCGGCCCTTGTCGTACGGGCGTGGCGAGGTTTGCGGCGCATCGTTTTTCAGGCTGGTGGCATACAGCGCGTCGAACACCATGGCCTCAGTCGGACACAGCTCTTCGGCACCACCGGCGAGCATCAGCGGCAGGCGTCCGAACTTGATCGCCTCGTAGGCGTAACCGATGCCCTGGCTGCCGCTGGTACAGGCGCTGGAGGTCGGGATCAGGCGGCCGGTGAGGCCGAAGAAGATACTGATGTTCGCCGCGGTGGTGTGCGGCATCATCCGCACATAGGAGTTGGCGTTCAGGCCTTCGGCCACCGAGTTCAGCAGCATGTTGCCGAACGCCTTGATCTCGTCGGTGCTGCCGGTGGACGAGCCGCAGGCCACGCCCATGCGCCCGTCCTTGATCGATTCGTCGCCCAGCAGGCCGGCATCGGCCAGTGCCTTTTCGGCAGCGCCGACGGCCAGCCGCGAAACCCGACCCATGCTGCGCAGTTGCTTGCGGGTCCAGTGCGCCGGCACCAGAAAATCATCGATCGGCCCGGCCAGTCGGGTGTTGAGTTCGCTGAAACGATCCCACTCGTCCATCCGGCGGATGCCACTGCGGTTGGCCGCAAAATTGCCGGCGATGGTGTCCCAGTCGCTGCCCAGCGAGGTAATGCCGGCCATGCCGGTGACGACAACGCGCTTCATCAGCACAAGCCTCCGTTGACCGCCAGGACCTGGCGGGTGATGTATGACGCTTCCGCCGACATCAGGAAATTCACCGCACCGGCCACCTCTTCAGGGGTGCCCATGCGTTGTGCCGGGATCATTTTCATCAGTTCTTCCACTGGCACGTTTTCGTCGAGCATGGCCGTGTCGATCAGGCCCGGCGCGACACAGTTGACTGTAATTTTGCGCTTGGCCAGTTCGATCGCCAACGCTTTTGCGGCGCCGATCACGCCGGCCTTCGAAGCGCTGTAGTTGACCTGGCCACGGTTGCCGATCAACCCGGAGACCGAGGTGATGCAAACGATGCGACCGGCGGCGCGGCGGCGGATCATCGGCATCATCACCGGGTGCAGGACGTTGTAGAAGCCGTCGAGGTTGGTACGCAATACCACGTCCCAGTCGTCATCGCTCAGGGCCGGAAACGCGCCGTCGCGGGTCAGACCGGCGTTCAGCACCACGCCGTAATAGGCGCCGTGAGTTTCGACGTCGGCTTCGAGGATGGCTTTGCAGGTTTCGCGCTCAGCCACGTCGAATTGCAGGATGCGCGCATGGCGGCCCAAGGCTTCGATTTCGGCCTGCACGGCTTGTGCGTCGCTCAAGCCACTGCGGCAATGCACGACGATATCGTGGCCGGCCCTGGCCAGACGCAGTGCGATGGCGCGGCCGATGCCACGGCTGGAGCCGGTGACCAGTACGGATTCAGTCATCGTTCGACTCCCTGGATTGTTGAAGATATTGGTCGGCCTGCGGCGGGCGGAACACGTTCAGCCGGGCGCTGGCTTCGATGCCGGGCGCAGTGATATGGCATTCGAACACGCCCATGCCGTTGTCGTCTTCCAGCGAGCGGATGCCATGGACGGTCAGTTCACAGCCGACGGGGAATGCCTCGACATTGCATTCGAACTTGCGGGTGCCAAGCAGAAAGCCCAGCTCCACCGTATTGCCTTTCTGCCGTGCATGGCAGCCAGCAAATGCAGCGACGCTCTGCGCCATCAATTCGACGCCGACCCATGCCGGCAGGCTGCCGTCGGGCAGGTTGAACGGGCCATCGGGCTTGACCGTGAGGGTGGTGTGGATCTGCTCGTCGTCGAAGCCGAGGATCCGGTCGATCAGAATCATGTCGCCAGCGTGGGGCAGCAATTCGGCGAGCGGCCAGTCATTCATGGTGCATCTCCGATAATCAGGCTGACGTTATTGCCACCGAAGGCAAACGAATTGCTCATCAGGTAGCGGGGTGCAATGGACGCCAGGCGCTCGCTCGCGGTCACCCACTTCAGCGCTGGCAGGTCGGGGTCGGCCTGGCCGTCCCAGACGTGGGGCGGCAAGGCGCGGTCGGGGTTGTCGGCACTCAGGCTCAGCCAGCAGAACGCGGCCTCCAGCGCTCCGGCAGCCCCGAGGGTGTGGCCGGTCATGGGTTTGGTCGAGGAACAGGCCACGCCCTGCGGGAACAGGGTGGCAACGGCCAGGCTTTCCATGGCGTCGTTGTGTTGGGTGGCGGTGCCGTGCAGGTTCAGGTAACTGATTTGCGCGGCTTGCAGTTGTGCGCGATCCAGCGCCTGTTGCATGGCTTGCAACGCGCCACGACCCGACGGTTCCGGCGCGGAAATGTGGTGCGCGTCGGAACTGGCGCCGGCGCCCAGCAGGGCAATGGCCGGGCCCTCGCCGCGCTGTCTGCTCATCACGAACAGCACCGCCGCCTCGCCGATGTTGATGCCGTTGCGGTTGGCGGAGAACGGATTGCAACGCTGGTCGGATACCGCTTCCAGCGACGAGAAGCCGTTGAGGGTCAGTTTGCAAAGACTGTCGACACCACCGCACAGCACCGCATCGCACAGCCCCAGATCCAGCAGGCGTCGTGCACTCATCAAGGCCCGGGCGCTGGAGGTGCATGCGGTGGAAATCACGTAGGCCGGGCCGCTCAGTTGCAGCCAGTCGGCGAGGAAGGTCGCCGGGGCGCCGAGTTCCTGTTGCCGATAGTCGTAATCGGCCGGGAACTGCTGGTCGCGAATGTAATGCGCCAGACCCCGGCTGGCCTCGTCGATGCCCGAAGTGCTGGTGCCGAGCACCACACCGATACGCTCCGGGCCGTAGGCCTGAATGGCGGCGTCGATGTCGTCGCGAATCTGCAACGCGGCTTCCAGCAGCAGCTGATTGTTGCGGCTTTTATGCGCGGCCATCTGCGGCGGAATGAGCGCCAGATCACCGCGCACGGCGGCCACCGGCAGCTCGCGCTCCGGCACCCAGCCAGCCTCGTGGCGTATGCCCGAGCAATTGCCGGCGAACAGGTGGTGTGCGATTTGCTGCTTGTCACGGCCCAGGGCACAGATCACGCCGAGGGCGTTGAGGTAGGCGGTCATGGCGTCGATTCACCTAAGGGAGACACGCGATAGTGCGGGCCTTGTGGCAGATTCAATTCGAAGCTCGACGGTTGTGAATATCGGATGTTCCAGCGTGCCGGCAGGGAACGTTGCCCGTCGTGCTGTTGCGCCGCGGGGTAATTGCGCGACAGCTCGCCGGCAGGTGTCAGGGCGAACAACAGCGCGGCGAACAACTCCCGGGCCTCCGGATTCGGCGGCAGCAGGCCGTCAGCCTGCCAGCGTCCGTCGATCAGTTGCTGACGGGCCTGGGGGATGCCCAGCGGATCCATCATCGACCAGCGGATGCCCGGGCCCTCGCGCTGGATCACCAGCAACCAGTCCTGACGCTGCCCGGCTTGCTGGCGCTCGATGTGCAGTTGCAGCGGCAAGGGCAGCGTAGGGTTATCCACAGGCAGCGGCGCCTGGCTGGCGCAAGCGGTCAGCAGCAGGACGCAGGCGAGCAGCAGAACACGCAGCATCAGACGACCTCTTCCAGCGGTTTGCGCGCCACGACATTGACCAGGGTTTCTTCACGCTGGCCAAACGGCTTCGGTTTGCGCAGGCCAAAACGTTCCAGCAGGCCAAAATCCTTTGCACGGCTCCACCACAGGTACGGATAGGAAACATTCCGCTCGGCGAACTCGAATCCCTGCTGGCGGATCATCTCCAGATATTGCGCCGCACTCTTCTGCACGTGCATCGGATGACGGAACAACCAGCGGATGACCCACGTATCAATGTATGCCTCGGTGGACTCGGCGAACAGCAGATAACCTCCGGGTTTGAGCACCCGATAGAACTCGGCCAGGGCTTTTTCCTGTTCCACGAGGTGATGAAAGGTCTGGTGACAGAACAGCAGGTCGACGCTCGCATCCGGGACATTGAGTGTCGCGCAGTCGCTGCCGATCAGCTCGACGGCAAACCCCTGGCGCGCTGCTTCGGCGGCGCTCAATTCCAGGCTGTGCGGGTCGGCATCGACGCCGATCAAACGCTGTGGTGCGAAGGTCTGGCGCAGGTGGCCGAACGACTTGCCCTGACCGCATCCCGCATCCAGCAGCACCGGACTGGCCGGCAGCGATTCGCTGAACAACCCGCGCAAGTCGTTGATCGCCACGCGCAACACATGGTGCTGCCAGGTGTGGCTGCGCAGGAACCAGAAGCCGAAACGGGTTTCCTCGACGTAGCTGTCGCTCAAGTAATTCATGGGGCGTCCTTTGCACAGAGTTCGGAGATCATCTTCAGCCGGCGACGCGCTTCGCTGACGAACGGGTTGCGTTCGTCCCAGGCGTAACCGGCGAGGATCGAGCAGATCATGCGACGGATTTGCGCCGAGCCTTGCTCGTGGAAAATCACGTCCTGGAAGGTGCCGGCGTACCAGCCCTCGACATAGCAGCGGAAGGTATCGACGCCGCGCTTGAGCGGTTCGGCGAACTCGCTTTGCCAATCCACGGTTTCGCCCTGCAACTGCCGATGCAGCACGCCGGCGGCCATACTCGCCGAGCGCATGGCGATGGTCACGCCGGAAGAAAACACCGGATCGAGAAACTCCGCCGCGTTGCCCAGCAGCGCGAAACCTGGGCCGTGCAGGGTTTTGACGTTGGCTGCATAACCGCCAAGGGTACGCGCCGGGGTGTCCCACACGGCGTTGTTCAGCACTTTGGCCAGACTCGGGGTTTCAGCGATGAAACCGCGCAGGCAGGCATCGAGATCGGCGTCGCGACCGTTGAAATGTTCAGCGGCAGCGACAACGCCCACCGAGCAGCGACCGTTGCTGAACGGGATTGTCCAGAACCAGATGTCGCGATGCTGCGGGTGGGTGGTGACGAGGATTTTCTCGCGGTCGAAGGCCGGGTGGTCGATGTGATCTTCGACATGGGTGAACACAGCCTGGCGCACCGGGAAATTCGACGGTGCTTCCAGATCGAGCAAGCGAGACAGCACCCGGCCGTAGCCGCTGGCATCGAGCACGAAATCAGCCTCGACACGGTACTCGCTGCCGTCTTCGCGACGCACATCGAGTTGCGGACGCGGACGCTCGAAGTCGACGCTGACAATGGCGTCGCCATAACGGATTTCCACGCCTTGCAACGCTGCCTGATCGGCCAGCAGTTTGTCGAAGTCGGCGCGTTGTACCTGGAAGGTGGTCGGTTTGCCGCCGGTGAATGTATCGCCGAAATCGAACGCGCTGTAGTGCTCGCCCCAGGCAAATGCCGCGCCGGTCTTGCGCTGGAACCCAGCGGCGTTCACGGCGTCGAGCATTCCCGCTTCTTCGACGAAATCCAGGCAATGACTGAGCAGGCTTTCGCCAATGGAAAACCGCGGAAAATGCTGGCGCTCGATGACCAGCACGTCGTGCCCCTTGCGCTTGAGCAACGCGGCGGCGATGGCGCCCGACGGGCCGGCGCCGATGATCACGACCTGACGGGATTCCATTTCAACGATTGGCACGGGAGCTCCCGGGTACG
The DNA here is from genome assembly GCF_012974785.1 of Pseudomonas fluorescens. Classification (GTDB taxonomy): domain Bacteria; phylum Pseudomonadota; class Gammaproteobacteria; order Pseudomonadales; family Pseudomonadaceae; genus Aquipseudomonas; species Aquipseudomonas fluorescens_BT. The sequence continues at coordinate 476,641 of NZ_CP027561.1, forward strand.
GCAATAGGGTTCAGTGACCTGCGGTGCAGGCCGATGAAGGCCGGCAACAGCGTCGCGATCAGCCCCATCAGCATCAGCGCAAAGTACAGCGCCGGGCTGATGATCTGTTGTTGCAACAGCAGGTTGAGAAAAACGATTTCGCTCAAGCCGCGAATGTTCAGCAGCACGCTTTCGCGCCAGCGACTGGCGCCTTCGAACGATGCGCCGGCCCAGCCAAGACCCAGCCAGTTGCCGAGCAGTTTGCTGGCGATCGGCAACAGCAGCAGTGCTGTCCATTGCACAACGCCGAGGCTGGCGAGGACGCTGTGCACATCGATCTGCACAATGCCGAACGTCAGGATCAGCGGGATCGCAATCGACGTCTGCAAACGGTTCATCCAGCGTGCCGGCAGCGGCAACACCAACGGCACCTTCAGTGCGGCCATGCACAGCAGGTAGCCGATGCCGAAAATCAGTGCATTGAGCTTGTAGTGCTCGGCCAGCACCAACAGCGCAAAAAAAACCAGGCTGTAAGTCAGCGGCCGGAGGATGCCGAACACCCGTAGCAGCAATGGCACACAGGCCAGCCCCAGCGGCAGCAACAGACTGCTCAGGTGCAGGCTGCCCTGGGCGAGGCCGAACAGGGTCCAGCAGGTCAGGTCGATCAGGATCGCGGTCTGCACCAGACGCCGGGTGGCGGCGGGCGGGTAGTCGATGTGGCGCAGGTACAGGTACAACACCGGGATCGCGGTGATGGCGAACACCAGACCGATCGCCAACGAGGTGATCCATGGTTGCGCTGGCAGCAGCCAGTACGTCGTTGCGAGTCCGCAGGCGAACGGCACGGCGAAACTCGGCACGGCGATTTTCACGCTCTGGCGATCCAGGCGCAGGTCGATCACGTCGCTGAGAATGTGCCCCAGCAACAGCGCAAAACTCAGGCTGTAGAGATTCTTCAGCCAGGCCGGCGCAATCAGGTCGGCGCCGCTGAGCTGCCAGCCCGGTTCGATCCAGAAATACATCAACAGCGGCAGCACGAAGCTGGCCAGCAGCAACTGGCTGACAATCGGAATCAACCCGAAATGCCGGCCGACGCGGGTGGCCACGGCGAACAACGCCAGCGCCATCAGCCAGAAGACCACGACCATCATGCTGCCGGCTCCGCGACTGTCGCCGCATGAGCATGACGCCCGGCCCAGGGTGCCAGCATGAAACTGAAGGCCAGCCCGAGGCTTACCGACAACCCGAAATTGCTCACCGCCGGCGTACTTGACACTGCCAGCAGGCCGAACGACAGCCAGGTCGTCAGCGCCGCCAGCAAAGTACCGAGCAGACTGACCGCCGCGCCGCCGACCTGTTCGCGCATGAGGATCGCGTAATCGACGCTGATCGCGGTCACCAGCAGCAGGCCGAACAGACTGAACAGCGTCAGCGGCTGACCGAGCCAGCCGAGGCTGGCCAGACTGCAGAGCGCCGCGAGCAGCGGTAGGGAAACGATGCGCAACGCGCCGCCAAGGCCGAACGGCAGGATCAGCACCAGCACGATCAGCACGCAGGAGGCGAGTTTCAGTTCGGCGGCGCTGATCTGGGTTTCGGCAAATACCCGGTTCAGGTCACCGAGTCGATCCACCAGCTCCACGCCGGGCAAGTCCAGTGCCTGCACCCGCAGCAGTGCCGGGTTGTTCAGGCCTTGCAGGCTGACCATCGCCGCCACACCGCCCTCGGTCGGGCCGAGCCACAAGGTGCGGTAAGGCTCGCCGAGAGGGCCGACGAGTGCGGCATCGATGTCTTCGGCGGGCAGGGATTGCAATTGCGTCAGTTCGGTTTGCAGGGCTGCCAGCGGTACGCCGACTTCAAGCAGCGGCTGCCAGAACTGCGGCAACTTGTTCAGGGCTTCGCGCACCTGTTGCTGCTGGCTGGGCGGACTGACCAATTGGTTGAGCGCCAGAAAACCCTGCAACTTGTCGAGGTTGACCAGTTGCTCCAGTCGCTCACTCAGCGCTGCCTGACGTTCCAGCAGTTGCTCCTGGTTTTCTGCGCGCACCAGGAAGAACTGGCTGGTCGGTTGATAACCGGTGATGCGGGCGATGGCCTGCGCCTCATCGGTCAGGTGCTGCGGCGCGCCGACCCACTGGCGGATGTCGTTCTTGCTTTGCAGTTGCACCAGACCGCCGGCGCAGAAGGCGATCAACAGGGCGAACAGAATCGGCGTGCGCACGTGCTCCAGCAGGGTTTCCCGAAGGTTGACCATGCGTTCGGCCAGCCTCAGCGGCCACTGCGCCGGGCGCAGCTCGACGCCGCTCAGCAGCGCCGGCAGCAGGCACACCGCCGACAGGTAGGCACCCAGCAGCCCAGCGGCGGAAAACACGGCGATCTGGGTCAGGGCCGGGAACGGTGTCCAGGCCAGCGCCAGATAGCCGATGGCGCTGGTGATCAGGCTCAGGGTCAGGCCTGACACTGTCAGGCGCAGCGCCGGCCAACTGCGCCATGGCTTGAGGCTCCAGCTCTTGGACAGGTAGTGCAGCGGGTAATCCACGGCTACGCCGATCAGGCTGGAGCCGAGCACCAATGTCATCACGTGCATGTGCCCGAACAGCGCCACGCAGGCCACTGCACCGAACAGCATGCCGACCAGCACCGGAATGAACGCCAGCAGCACCCGCCAGCGGCGGAAGGCGAGCAGCAACAGCAGCAGAATGCCGACCGTGGCGCCGCCGCCGACCCAGGTCATTTCCCGGGTCGCCTGCTGCTGACCGTTGGCGGCGTACAGCAGGCCGCTGGCGGCCAGCAGTTGCACGTCGGATTTCGCTGCTTGTTCGCGGCTGTGTTGCAGCAGCGTGGCGACTTGCAGCGGCAGGCTCATGTCGAAGGCGTTGCCGGTGGTGCGTGCGCGCAGCAGCACCCAGCTCTTGCCGTCGGCATCGGCGATCAATGCACCGCTGCCGATGTCCAGTTGCACCGCGCCATGTTGTGGCTGGCTGTTCTGGATGCGTCCGGTCAGGCCCAGCCAGTCGTCCTGACTCGGTACCAGACTGAAACCGGTGAACGGATCGAACAGCGCCTGCACCCGTTGCTGGATAAAGGCGTCCGGGTGTTCGATCAGCAGTTGCCGATCATCCGCCGAGAGCATCGCCAGCCGCCCTTGCAGCAACTGCGTGCGCAGCGCGGGCAAATCGGCTTGCAGATTCCACTGGACCTTTTCGAACAGTCCACTGGCCTGCCACTGCTCGCCCAGGGTCTGGGCCATGGCAACGGCTTGCTGGCGATCGGTGTGACCGACCAGCACCAGCATTTCCCGGTTGAGCGGATCCTGCATGCGTTGTTCGGCCCGCTGCTCGACGGCGTCCGGGTGGGTGCCGGGCACCAGCTCCATCAGGTTGGCCGACAGTGGTGCGCCGTCGCGCCACTGCCAGGCGCCCAATGCGACAACCGCCAGCAGCAGAATCAGGAACAGCCAGGGCAGCCTGCGTTCACTCGGCAAAGTCATGTTGCTCCGCGTCGCTCAACGGTTGGTCGGCGGTGCTGTCCTGCATGCGCAGCACGGTGCTGTCGCCTTGGGTTTCCAGCAGTTCGATGGTATTCACCAGCGTGCCGCCGGTGATGTTGATCTGATTGAAAACCTGCTTGAGCAGCACCGAGCGCGGGGTCAGTGTCAGATGCCATTGCTGCGCATCACCGCTCAGGGCCAGTTCGAAATCCCGTTGCAGACCGCTGCTGTCGCCTTGCAGCACGGCGAGGAACAAGCGGTTCTGCTCGGCGCCGGCACTCTTGTCGGGCAACAGTTGCCAACCGTTTACGTCACGACGGGCGATGCCTTTGGCGCTGATGCGGTAATCCTGCTGCAACGGGGTTTTCAGCAGCCAGAGCAGGCCGTGGTTTTTCGCCAGCACGAAGCTGCCCTTGCTGATCAGCGGCTGGGGCAGGGCGCGCAGGTGCTTTTCCTGGATGAACTGGCCGTGGATCACGTCCGGCTTCGCCAGTTGATCGCCCAACTGTTGCAGGTCGAAGGCGTTGGCCAGCGACGACAGCGTCAGCAGCGCCAGGACCCCAAGGGATTTCACGAACACATTCATCGCAGCATCCTTTCCACGGCATCGGTGAAGACTTTCGGCGAGGCCAGTTGCATCTCGCGGCTGCTCACCTCGACGGCGACCTGTACGGAGCTGGCGCGGGTCAGGCGTTCGCCGGTCCGGGCGTCGGTGATCAGGTAGTGAATCTTCAGGCGGTTTTCCCATTCCACCAGACTGGCGCGCACGTTCAGCCGCTGACCGAACACCGCGCCGCGCACGTAGCGCAATTGCAGGTCGATCACCGGCCAGGCGTAGCCCGAGTCGACCATCTGGTTGTAGTTGTGGCCGATCTTGTCGAGCAACGCGCAGCGCGCCACTTCCAGGTATTTCACGTAATGGCCGTGCCAGACGACGTGCATGGTGTCGACGTCAAAGAACGGCACGAGGATTTCCGTATCGGCGTGAAGCACTCCGGCGCTACGCATGCAGCCTCCAGTGTTGTTCGGCGATGCGTTGCAGGCACAGGCGCAGTTCGCCTTCCAGAGCGCGGTCTTCGATCACTGGCGGGAAGTCTTGGGCCAGCTCTTCGTGCATGGCGGCCAGGGACGATGGCAGCGCTCGCGCGTCCTCATCACGGCTGCGCAGCCACACGCCCTGATTGGCCGCGAGCAAGGTGGCGGCGGCGACCTGTTCGGTCAGCTCCAGCACACGAATGGCGTCGCGGGCGGCGATGGTGCCCATGCTTACCTTGTCCTGGTTGTGGCACTCGGTAGAGCGCGAGAACACGCTGGCGGGCATGGTGTTTTTCAACGCTTCGGCGGTCCAGGCGCTGGCACCGATCTGCACAGCCTTGAAACCGTGGTTGAGCATCGCCCGATCAGCGCTGGCGCCGGACAGGTTGCTCGGCAAACCGTGGTTGTAACGCTCGTCCACCAGCAGCGCGAGTTGTCGGTCGAGCAGGTCGGCGACGTTGGCCACGAGGTTTTTCAGGCTGTCCATGGCGAACGCGATATGCCCGCCATAGAAGTGCCCGCCGTGCAGCACGCGCTCGGCTTCGGCGTCGATGATCGGATTGTCGTTGGCGCTGTTGAGTTCGGTCTCGATGAACGAGCGCAGCCAGCTCAGGCTGTCGGCCAATACGCCAAGCACATGCGGTGCGCAGCGCAGGGAATAACGATCCTGCAACCGGTGCAGCGGCGCGGTCGGCGCGTCGATCGCCAGATCCTTGCGCAGCCACGCGGCCACCTGCATCTGACCCGGATGCGGTTTGGCGGCGAACAGGCGCTCGTCGAAGTGCTCCGGATTGCCTTGCAGCGCCACCACGTTCAACGCGGTGATGCGGGTGGCCAGTTGCAGCAGGTAATCGGCGCGGGCGTAAGCCAGGCAAGCGAGGCCGGTCATCACGGCGGTGCCGTTCATCAGTGCCAGCGCTTCTTTCGGGCGCAGCACCAGCGGGGTCCAGCCCAGTTCACGATGCACATCGGCGGACTGGCGGCGCTGACCTTGGAACATCACTTCACGCTCGCCGGACAGGGTCGCGGCGACGTAGGACAGCGGCGTCAGATCGCCGCTGGCGCCCACCGAACCCTCTTCGGGGATCAGCGGCAGGATGTCGTGTTCAAGAAACGCATGCAGGCGCTCCAGCAGTTCGATGCGCACCCCGGACACGCCGTGGCACAGCGACTGCAAACGCGCCGCCAGCACCGCGCGGGTAGCCTGGGCGTCGAGCAGTTTGCCCAGCCCGCAGCCATGGAACGTGTAGAGATGCTGTGGCAATGCTTCGACGTGATGCAGCGGCACCGCAACCACGCAGGAGTCGCCGTAACCGGTGGTCACGCCGTAAATCACGCCTTCCTTGTCCAGCAGCGAGTCGAGGAACCGCGCACCTTTGGCGATGCGCTCACGGTAGTCGGCGTCGCTCTGCAACTGCACGGGCGCCTGACGATTGGCCAGGGCCAGCACGTCTTCGATGCGCAAAGGGCGTTCGCCGAAGGTTACCGGCTCATGGGTTGGCGTCGTCATCGGTCTTCCAGAAAGGGTAAAAGTTGAACCATTGCTTCGGTGCTTCAAGACAATAGTGACTCAGGCGTTCGGCGTAGCGACTCGCCCACTGATGAATGACCTGTTCGCGATCGCGGCGCGTCCACGTCACGGCATCGGTGAACGGCTCGAGGGTCAGGCGATAGTGTCCGTCAGGTTGCTTGAGGCACATCAGCAGATTGACCGGGCATTTCAGCAGGCCGGCCAGCAGCCACGGGCCTTGCGGGAACCGCGCCGGATGGCCGAGGAAGTCCACGGTCACGCTGCGCCCGCCGTGCAGCGGCACCCGGTCGCCGGCAATCGCCAGCCATTCGCCGCGCTCCAGGCGTTCGTGCAGTTGCAGCATGATCACCGGGTCCAGCTCGCTGACCTGGATCAGCCGCAGATTGGTCGCCCCGGCTTCACCCAGCAGCCGATTGAATTGTTCGGCGTGCTTGGTGTGCACCAACACATTCATGGTGACCTTTTCGCCGATCTCCGCCAGCGCCCGGCACACTTCGAGGTTGCCCAGATGCGCGCCCACCAGCATTTGCCCGCGACTGCCACGCAACTGATTGCGCAGCAGCGCGGGGTCGATGATTTCGATCTGTTCGATGCGCAACTTGCGGTTCCACACGTCGAGCTTGTCGAGCAGTGAATCGGCGAACGCCATGAACTGGCCGAACACGCGCCACAGGCTTGGGCGCAATTCGCCGCGACCGCTCCAGTCGGCCAGGCGCTGCTGATACTGCCAGGCACTGCGCCGGGCCGTGCGGCCGAACAGGAAAAAGTACAGGACGATGCCGTACAACAGCGGGCTCAGCAGGCGTCGGCCAAGAACCCTGGCGGCGAACGCGGTGAATTTCATCAGCACAAAGCTGCCGCGTTCTTCGCGGTCGGCCCAGTGCTTCTTGTCGGTTTCGACGGTCATGCGCGCCACCGTCGCCAGAGGATGGCGGGCGAGCGCAGCAACATGCCGAAGAACAGGCGCGTGTGCATGCTCGAAATCAGCACGTTGTCGTGGATCATCCGAAAGTGCGACACGCCGTCCAGCGGGTAATGCACGCCGGTTTGCAGCCAACGCATCGGCTGGTTGCGCCAGGACAGGCGCACGAGGATGTCCGAGTCGAAATCCATGCGCTTGCCGATCCGGGCCGAGTCGATCAGCGCCAGGGTCGGCTCCAGCGGATACACCCGGAAACCGCACATCGAGTCGCGGATCTGCAGCGACAGGGTGTTGATCCACACCATCACGTGAGTCAGGTAGCGGGCGTACAGGCGACCCTTGGGCACGCTGGCGTCGTACAGTGGATAACCGCAGATCAGCGCTCGCGGATGGGCGCGGGATTCTTCGACGAAACGGCTGACGTCCTGCAAGTCGTGCTGACCGTCGGCATCGACCTGCAAGGCGTGGCTGAAGCCCAGTCGCGCTGCTTCACGCAGGCCGGTCATCACCGCGCCGCCCTTGCCCTGATTGGTGGTGAGGCGCACCAGATACACCCGCTCGCGTTCGGCCAGCACATCCAGCACGGCTGCGCAGGATTTGCTGCTGGCGTCGTCCACCAGAATGCACGGCAAGCCTTGGGCGAGCAGGGCGTCGACCACCGCGGAGATCGCGGTTTCGTGGTTGTAGACCGGGATGACTGCGCAAGGATTATGCATTGACAGTCCCCAGCAGAATCCGCCCGCTGGAGCAGGTCGCGGTGTCGTTGCGGTAGGCGAAATACAGCTTGCCGCGTTCGGGGTCGAAGCGCAGGTGCAACTGGATTTCATCGCCTGGGCGCACCAGTTGCTGGAACTTCAGCACTTCCATCCCGGCGAATGCACCGGACAGGTTCAGCAGTTTCCGACCCAGGTTCAGCGCCCACTCGACCTGCACCACGCCGGGCAGTACCGGGGCCTTGGGGAAGTGGCCGCTGAAGTAAGCGAGGTCTGGCGGCACGCTCAGTTGCAGGCTCCACTCGCCCTCGGTTTCGGTCTGTTCCAGAACCTCCGGAGCCTTCGGACGCGGCGCCAGCAGCAAGGCTTCGACCTCGGCCTGGGGCAGCTTGCCCTGAGGGTTCAGCGGCAGTTGTCGCAACAGGCGCCAGCGCCGGGGCAGGGCGAGGGCTTCGCAATGTTCGCCGAGGTGACGGCGCAGGGTTTCGGTGAGGCTGCGCCGGCCATGTTCGCGCAGGGCAAACAGGCCGGATTCGCTGAGCACCAGCAAGGCGCCGAGGGACGCACGGTTTTCCTGTACTACGCCCAGACGCGCTTCGCTGACCCAGTCGTGGGCCACCAGCGCCTGTTCAAGCATCGGCAGGGAAATACGTTTTTCTTCGAGTTTGACGATCCGGTCGAGTCGCCCGAGCAGTTCGAAGCGACCATCGGCAGCAATGCGTGCCGCATCGGCGGTGTGTTCGACGTGTCCGGCGGGCAGGTACGGTGACGCGATCAGCAGTGCGCCGTCGCCGTCCTGGCTCAGCTCGACACCGGCAAACGGCTGCCATAGCTGTTGGCCCTGACGCCAGGCGATGCCGCCGGTCTCCGAGCTGCCGAGGATCTCCGTCGGCCACTGCTGCAAGCGCTGGTGCAGACTCTGCGCAGCATCTGCCGGCAGCGCGCCACCGGAGGAAAACACCCGGCGCACGGCGCTCAGGGCCGGCCAGTCGAGGTTGTCGCCCATGCGCTTGAGCAGTGCAGGGCTGGCGACCCAGGCGAATGCCGGGTGTTCGCGGCTGGCGCGCTGCAGGTCTTCGGGAAAGGCCAGTTGTTTGCGCAGGAACGGGCGCCCGGCGCACAGCGGCCACAACACACGGAACAACAGGCCGTAAATGTGTTGAGTGGCAACGCTGCCGATGATGCAGGCCTCGCCGAGATCCGCTCCCCACAGTTGCTCCAGGGCTTGGACTTCGTTGGCCAGTTGCCGCAGGGATTTGTCGATGCGCTTGGGTTCACCGCTGGAGCCGGAGGTGCACAGACTCAGGCGGCACTGGTCGAGATCCAGTTCGGCGCCCGTCAGTGCGGTGTGCTGCAAGTCGCTCAGGTTCGCGTCGTCTGCGTGATCGGTCAGCCACAGGTCGACTTCGCTCGACCAGCGCTGGCGGGTCTGGGCCTGCAGATCCGAAGGCAGCAACACGCTGGCGCCCGCTCGCCAGGCACCCAGCAGGGCGATCGCCAGTTCCGCGGCATCTTCCAGGTGCACGGCCAGGCGTTGCACGCCTTTGGCCTGCAGGCCGGCGGCCAGGCGCAGGGCCTGCTCGCGCAGATGTCCGTGATCGAGTGCCGGCGCGACAGTGACTGCGCGTCCCGGCAGATCCTTGAGCAACAGTTGCTCAAGTCTTATCCAGTTCATGGGCGACCTCTTACCCGTTGTCGTACCAGCCATTCAATGGCAAACATCAGGCCGATCAATCCGTAGGAGATCAGGCCGGTGTACAACATCCACCAGTGCAGCGGCGCCCAAAGGGTCAGCAGCGCGGCGCACAGACCGTTGCAGAAGAAAAACACGCTCCAGGCCACGGTGACCTGGCGGGTGTAGCGGATCGCTTCGGGCGGCAACTGCGGCTCGCGAATCCGCGCCAGGCGTTCAACCATCGGCGGCCCGTATTTCAGGCTCAGACTGAACAGCACCAGCATGAAACCGCTGATCAGCACCGGATACCAGCGCAGCAACAGCGGGCTGTCGAACAGCGCCAGCAGCAGGCAGAACACGATGGCCACGCAGGCCATCCACAGGCTGCCGGGCTTGCGCTCGCCGGTCAGCGCGCGGGCCAGCCACAGGCTGCCCAGCAGCAGACCGAACTGCCACGGCGCAAAGTGCTCCATGCCGAAATACACCGCAAAGGGATAAAGCAGGCCCGCCAGCAGCAGGCCGAGGCCGATCAGTCGGCTCATGCGGCCGGTTGAACCAGACGGTAGACCGCCTCGACCACGTCACTGACGGTACGCACCGACTTGAATTCCTCGGCGGCGATTTTCTTGCCGGTCTGGCGTTTGATGTGGTCGATCAGGTCGACGGCGTCGATGCTGTCGATTTCCAGGTCCTGATACAGGTTCGATTCCAGGCTCACGCGAGCCGGGTCCAGTTCGAACAGCTCGACCAGGGCATCGCGCAGGGTGTTGAAAATGTCGTCACGAGTTTGCATGGTCCGGTCTCAAGCTGCCTGTTTTGCCGTGACGAACGCCGCGAGGCTCGCCACGTTGGTGAAATGGTTGCGGGTGTCCTTGGCGTCGGCGTCGATCTTGATGCCGTACTTTTTCTGGATCGCCAGGCCGAGTTCCAGTGCGTCGACGGAATCCAGGCCCAGGCCCTCGCCAAACAGCGTCTGATTGTCGCCGATGTCGTCGACGCTGATGTCTTCGAGGCCCAGGGCGTCGATGATCAGCAGTTTTATCTCACGGTGCAGATCGCTCATCTTCGGCGAGCTCCTTGATAAAAAAATGGTGCAGAAAGTCGTTGAGCTTGCGCGAGGCCTGTGGTGCGGGGCCCTGCGCGACAAACGTCTGTGGGTCTATATCGGCCCCGACGCGAAAACTGAAATGAACACGGCGCCTGGGGATGCGGTACCAGGGTTCAGCTTTGGTCAGAGTGGTCGGACTGACCTTGATGATGACCGGTGTGAGGATTTTCGCACCCCGCAGTGCAATGGCCGCCGCGCCCCGATGAAAGGCCGGTGCCTGTCCGGGCTGGGTGCGGGTGCCTTCGGGAAAAATGATCAGGGTCTGGCCGTCTCGAAGTGCGTCGGCGGCGGCATCGAGCATGTCCATGCTGCCGTCGTTGCTGATGTATTCGGTACTGCGCAGCGGGCCGCGGGTGAAAGGGTTTTCCCACAGGCTTTTCTTCACCACGCAATTGGCGTGGCGTACCAGACCGATCAGAAACACCACATCGATGAGCGACGGGTGGTTGGCGATGATCATCTGCCCCGGGCGGCCAAGGCGTTCGGCGCCCTGGATGTCATAGGTCAGCACACCGGTACGGGCCATGAACCGGACGAAAAACCAGAACAGCCGACTGACGGTCTGTCGTGCCCGCTCCCGATGGGCTTTCGCGTTGCCGGGCAGGCAGCCCAGCAGCGGAAACACCAGCAAACGCAGGCACAGCCCACCGACCCCGAACAGGGCAAAGCTGAGGGCGGTGGCCAGCAAGCGCCAGTAATAGGCGTCGCGGTGCTTTTCGGTCACGGGTTGCGTTGCCAGGTCCATACACGATTTTTCCAGGCATGTTGGCAAAGGGGTTGCTGGCCGAGCAGGGTTAGCAACAGGCTCAATGCATGGGGCCATTGCGCTTTGGACAGTGCCGGCGGGGCGCTGTTCAGGGTCAGCCGCCAGTCGGTACCGGGGGTCAGCAGCAAGCCGACCGCGTATGGGAACGGCACGTCATCGATCCAGGCCGAATAGGCCGCGGGAGGTTGTTCTTCGGTGATCACCAGCAGTACGGCCGGGGCGCCTTCGTCCAACAGCGCGGCGGCCTCCAGCATGCCGTGTTCGAGGCCGTCGCCGGCGGCGGCAAGGGCCGTCATCTCGCTGGTTTCTCCGCGCATGATCGACCACAGACCGATGATCGCGTTGTGTACGGAGAGGCTGAACTGAGTCGGTGACAGCGGCTGCTCGCTGGCCAGATCACTGAGAATATCGAACGTACGCGGGGTTTCACCGTGGCGTGAAATGAACACCAGCGGCAGGTTTTCCCGCCCCTCGGCCAACGGCCAGCCAACACTGAAGGCCATGCGCGCCAGGCGACTGAGACGGCGTCGCTGCATGGCCGCAAGAAACGACACATCGGGCGCGGCATCGCTGCTCGGGAGCACGACCGGTTGTCGGCTCCAGGCCTGCCAGGCGTCCACGCTGTCGAGCCCGGGAGCCCACGCGCGCCATTGGGCGATGTTGAAGTTGATCACGGACATTCATCCCGCCCCTGCGGGCTAAAGTGACGCTGTTTTGCCAGCGTCGCAGTTGCGCTGACCCTGCCGGAAGTGGCGTGGCGCTTGGCCCCGAGTGGTGCGCATTATCCCGGTGTGACGAGTGTGTAGCAAATGCTGGTTACATTTTGCGCGCTGAAATGGACCGAAGGGTACATTGTAAAAAATGTCACTTGGCCATTATCCAGAACACGCCGGTTTTTTCTGTCAGGCGGATCAGCAGTCCGTTGCAGTCTTTGCGCCGTGTTCATTGAGATATTGGCGTCTGACTCTGTAGTCCGCGTCCATGAAGGTAGCGAAGCGGGGCTGGGCGACACTACACTCGGTCATTCTTTGATACACGGAGGTTTTGTCATGCGGCGCGTGGTGTTCAATCAGAAAGGTGGCGTGGGCAAATCCAGCATCGCCTGCAATCTGGCGGCGGTCAGCGCCAGCGAGGGCTATCGCACGCTGTTGGTGGACCTCGATGCCCAGGCCAACTCCACTCAGTACCTGACCGGGCTCACCGGTAATGACATTCCGATGGGCATTGCCGACTTCTTCAAGCAGACCCTGTCTTCCGGGCCGTTCTCGAAAAAGAATCAGGCGGATATCTACGAAACGCCGTTCGACAACCTGCACATCATCACCGCCACGGCGGAGCTGGCCGACTTGCAGCCCAAGCTTGAGGCCAAACACAAGATCAACAAGCTGCGGAAGCTGCTCGACGAGCTGTCGGAAGATTACGACCGGATCTATCTGGATACGCCGCCGGCGCTGAACTTTTATGCGGTTTCGGCGCTGATTGCTGCTGATCGGGTACTGATTCCCTTTGACTGCGACAGCTTCTCGCGTCAGGCCCTGTACGGTCTGATCGCCGAGATCGACGAGTTGAAGGAGGACCACAACGAAGGCCTTGAGGTCGAAGGCATCGTGGTCAACCAGTTCCAGGCCCGAGCCAGCCTGCCGCAGCAGATCCTCGACGAACTGATCGCCGAGGGCCTGCCGGTGCTGCCGGTCTACCTCGCCAGTTCAGTGCGCATGCGCGAATCGCATCAGGCCAGCATGCCGCTGATCCACCTCGATCCACGGCACAAGCTGACGCAACAGTTCGTCGAGCTGCACAACCTGCTCGAAGACGCCTGAATAAACCCATGTGAGAGCAAGCTCTCACATGGGGTGGTGTGTCAGATGCCTTGGCTGCGCAACCACGCCATCAGTTGCGGCAATGGAAACGCGCCGCTCTGCCGCGCCACCTCACGGCCGTTTTTGAACAGGATCAGGCTCGGAATCGAGCGAATCCCCAATTGCGCCGACAACTGCTGATTGGCCTCGCTGTCGAGCTTGGCCAGCCGGCACTTGCCTGCCAATTGCCCAGCGGCCTGCTCGAACACCGGCGCAAACGACTTGCACGGCCCGCACCAGTCCGCCCACACGTCCACCAGTAACGGCAGATCGCCCTTGATCTGGCTGGCGTAATCGCCTTGCTTGAGTTCGAACGGCTTGTTCAACAGCACCTCTGACTTGCAGCGCCCGCATTTTGGGTGGTCGCTGAGGCGTTCGGCGGGAATGCGGTTGAGGCCGTTGCAGGAGGGGCAGGGGATGAGGAGTGGGTCGGTCATGATCAGCTCAATGAATAAAACGGGATCGTACGACTGATCTGGAGCCGTACGGATCGATTATCAAGGTTCAGTCGTTCCCGCTTACGACGAGCAACTGATCTCCAGATGCTTGCCCCACTCCGGCGGCCGTTCCGCATAGCTTTCCATTCCAGGCTGTTCCTCGAATGGATTGCTCAGCACCGCGTGCAACCGGCGCACTTCTGAATAGTCACCCTGCTCGGCAGCATCAATCGCCTTTTGCGCCAGGTAATTGCGCAGGATGTACAGCGGGTTCACCGCATGCATCCGCGCCCGGCGTTGTTCCTGATCGGTCGCGCCATCGCGCGCGACACGGGCGACATAACGCTCGCCCCAGGCATCGAAACCCTTGATATCGACGAAGTCATCGCGCAACTGGGCGACGGCCTGTCCGGCTGACTCTTCGCCCAGGCGACGGAAGAACAAGGTGTAGTCGACGCCGCTGTTCTGCATCAATTGCAGCAGTTGCTCCAGCAATTGCTGGTCCTCGTCCTCTGCCGTGGTGAAGCCGAAGCGGCGGCGCATCAGGTCGAGGTAATGGGCCTGGAACAGCGGCAGATACAGACCGAGGGTTTCGCGCAGGGCTTCGACGCTGATGAACGGCGTCAGGGCCTGGGCCAGGGCGCTGAGGTTCCACTGACCGACCGGCACCTGATTGCTGAACGAGTAGCGGCCCTGATCGTCGGAGTGGTTGCAGATGAAGTTCGCGTCGAAGTCATCGAGGAAGGCGAACGGGCCGAAGTCGAAGGTGATGCCGAGGATCGACATGTTGTCGGTGTTCATCACCCCGTGGCAGAAACCGTAGGCCTGCCACTTGGCGATCAGTTCGGCGTTGCGCTCGACGATTTCGCGGAACATCGCCAGATACGGCTCCGGCTGCTCCAGGCACCCTGGGAAGTGCATCGCCAGCACATGCTCGCCGAGCAGCTTCTGCTGCTCGGGACGCTTGGTGTAATAGAAATATTCGAAATGCCCGAAGCGAACGTGGCTCGGCGCCAGGCGCAGCACCATCGCGGCACGTTCCTGTTTTTCGCGCCACACCGGGGTGTCGGAGCCGATCACGCACGCGGCGCGTGAAGACGGGATGTTCAGCGCATACAGCGCTTCGGATGCGAGAAACTCGCGAATCGACGAACGCAGCACCGCGCGGCCATCACCCATGCGCGAGAACGGTGTCTGTCCGGCGCCCTTCAGGTGCAAGTCCCAGTGCTCGCCGGCCTCGTTATAGACCTCGCCCAGCAACAACCCGCGACCATCGCCCAGTTGCGGGGTGTAGCCGCCGAACTGATGTCCGGAATAGACCATCGCCCGCGGCTCGGCATCGGCCCACAACTTGTGGCCGCCGAACAGTTCAGCGAATTCCTGGGTGTCGGCCGTCGCCGGTTCCAGATCCAGCAGCGCCAACGCCGCAGGACTGGCGACGACCAGTCGCGGGTTGTCGATCGGTTCGGGCAGCACATGGGCCGAGAACGCGTCGCCCAGGCGGGCGAAGCGGTTGTCGAAGGTCAGTTCGTCGAGGGCTTTCAAGGGCCGGCTCCAGCAGAATGTCCGAGCATTCTGCTGGGAATGACCGGGTTAGTCGAGTTTGGCGGGCGGCGGCTCTTGCAGCGGTTTTTGCTCGCCGTTGACGGGCACGATGGTTTTGCTGTCGTCTTCGATCGGCACCAGTTTGTACTCCTGGCCGTGAAGGTTCTTCAGGTACACCTCCATCTGCCGGAACGAGATGTTGATGTGCTGTTTCTTGAACTCGCGGTTGATGAAGCGGTTGACCTCGTCGATCACCGGGTTGCGGTCACCGAGGTCGCGCACGTGCATGCGCAGCTCGTGGTCGAGGGTGCTCTCGCCGAAATTGAGGAAGTACACGTGCGGCTCGGGTTCTTTCAGCACGCGCGGGTTTTCCCGGGCGGCCTTGAGCAGCAGTTCCTTGACCAGATCCAGATCCGAACCGTAATCCACGCCCAGTTTCAGCGTGACCCGGGTGATGGTGTCGGTCAGCGACCAGTTGATCAGTTGACCGGTGATGAACGTTTTGTTCGGAACAATGATGTCCTTGCGGTCGAAGTCGGTGATGGTCGTGGCGCGGATGCGGATCTTGCTCACCGTGCCCGACAGGTTGCCGATGGTGATGGTGTCGCCGATCCGAACCGGGCGTTCGAACAGGATCATGATGCCGGAGATGAAGTTCGCGAAGATCTCCTGCATGCCGAAGCCGAGACCCACCGACAGCGCCGCCACCAGCCATTGCAACTTGTCCCAGCTCACACCGAGTGTCGACAGGGTCGAGACGAAACCGACCCCGGCGATCACGTAGGACAGCAACGTGGTCGTCGCGTAGGCGCTGCCCTGGGCCAGATTGAGTTTCGACAGCACGAACACTTCGAGCAGACCTGGCAGGTTGCGTGCCAGGGCGAAGGTGATGCCGATGATGATCAACGCGCCGAGCATGTCGCCGATGCTGATCGGCACCATGCTCATGTTGGCGCCGGTGCCGCTGGTGTATTCGTAGAGGGTGATGTTGTCGAGGTACGAGAACACCGAGATCAGGTCCGACCAGACCCAGTAAAGCGCCGCGATGAAGCCGCCGAGCAGTGCCAGACGGATCAGGCGCAGGGACTGTTCGTTGACCTTTTCGATGTCCAGGGTCGGTTCTTCGATCACCGCCTCGCCGTCGCCGGCCTCTTTCGCTGCCTGACGTTTGGCCAGGGCGCGTTGGTAGGCCAGACGTCGAGCCGCAACGGCCAGGCCACGAACGAAAGTGGCTTCGATCACCAGCCAGAACATCAGCAGGTACAGCGTGTTGATCAAGCGGTCGCTGAGTTTCAGCGCGGTGTAGTAGTAACCGAAGCACACCGCGACGAACAGGGCGATGGGCAGCAGCGTGAACATGATCCCCACGGCCTTGCGGAACAGCGAGGCGTTTTCGTGAGTCGGGCTGCTGATCAGCAGGCGACTGAGCAGCCATGCCATCAGGGCGTAGCAGGTCAGCACCACCGGCATGCCCAGCACGTCATCGGCCAGTGCCGCCGGTTGCAGCTCGGCAACCGCCACCACCGCCACGAGGGCCATGACCACCAGGCCGAGGCGACGCACCCAGCCCTGGAGGAATTCGACCTGCGGTTTCTCCCAGCGGAAGTGCAATTCGGCCACGCCACCCGGCGCAAGGATCCGGTAAGCGGTGTAGAACACCAGCCACGCCTGGCCCATTTGCAGCAGGGCGGCGCCCATGTTGGCGTTCTGACCCCGGGCGTCGATCTGCAGCGCCAGCCCGCACAGCGCCAGCCCCAGCGCCACCGGCATCGCCAGCAGGATGTTGATCAGGATCGCCTGCGGCGTGTGCCACTGGCTGTCGCGCTTGAAGTGGCCGATGTCCTGGTGAACCTTGTTCAGGCGTGCATACAGCTGCTTGCGACGCCACAGCAAGGCACCGATCAGCAGCGCCAGTGGCAGGAACAGCAACGGGCGCTGGGTCAGGCCGTCGGTCAGTTCACTGAGGCTCGACGCCATGGGCAGCGTGTCGATCTGGCGCTTGAGGCGTTCTGGCACACCGCGTATCCACTCGGCGTCCAGCGGCTTGTTGCTGGGAATCCAGAACATCTGTTCATCGAGGGTTGCGCGCAGGCTTTGCGCGGTGCTCAGCAGTTGCTTCTGGTTCAGTTGCAGGGTGATCGATTCGTTGAGGACCGCGCTCAGCTCGCGGTTCAGGCGCTCGAGCAGGTCGGCGCGAGTGTTGGCCAGCTCCAGCAGGCTCTTGCGCAGTTGTGGCGTGACCTGCTCCGGCGGCTGAGTGGACAGCAGGTTGTCGACGTAGGCCGCCGGGTTGCTCAGCAGTTCCCGTTGCTGGCTGACTTCGAACTGATACAGGCGAATATCGGCGATCTGGTCCGCCAGGTCACGGTCGACCTTGAGACGCGGCAGCGACTGTTTCTGTTTATAGAGAATCTTCGACAGCAGCAGGCTGCCCTTGAGCACGTTGATCTGTTCGTCGAGGGCCGAGTCGCTCTGGGTCACGCTGTCCAGTTGCTGCTTGGTCTGCAGGTTCTGCTGGGTGACTTCGTTGAGGCGGTCGGTGCTTTTGAGCAGGTAGTCCGAGAGTTTGAGGTTGGCCGCACTTTCGGTGGCCAGCAGGCTGCTGCCGCCGGCCTTTTGCGCTTCGATGGACTGCTGGGTGACGGTCTCCTGAGACTGGGCCAGGCGCTTCTGGTTGATCAGGGTTTGCAGTTCCTGAATCTCATGGTCCAGGCGATCGGATTTTTCCGTGAGCAGGTCATGCTGGCTGTTGCCCAGATCCTGCAACTGGTTGTTGCCGGCCAGTTCCTGGCGACGCAAAGGGATCAGTGCATTGAGCGCTGCCAGCTCGGCATTGAGCAGGTCGCGCTGCTCGGCGCTCAGGGTCTTGCCGCTGTCCTTGCCGGTCTTGAGGATGCTGTTGATCTGCTGGATGCGCGTCTGGCTGGTGGAAATTTCGGCCTGGGCACGCTCCGGGCGGGTCTGGGCAGTGATAATCAGACTGTTGGCGTCCGCCAGCGCTTTTTGCAGGTCGCTTTGCTGGGTCGAGCGCTCGGTGAGCATCTGTTCCAGCTGCTGGATGTTTTCCTTGGTAAAACGCTGCGCCACCGGCACCGCAGGGGTGGCTTTGAGTCGCGTCAGTTCACGTGTGTTCTCGATGGTCTGCTTCGGCGCGGTGGCCAGTTGTTGCTTGAGATCGACCAGTTTCTGCTCGTAGTCACGCTTGTTGTTGAGCTGGTTCAGCGTGTTTTGCAGGATCGTCTGCAGGGTCTTTTTATCGGCCTCGGGCAGTTTGCTGTCGGCGATCTTGTCCAGATTGGCCTGTACGGCGTCGCTGGACGGCGGTTCGGCGGCCTGCAGTGGGCCGACAGTGAGACTCAGGCCCAGCAGGGCCGCGACGAAAAAGGAGCGCAGGGTAGGCATAGAGACCGGTCAAGCAAGTGAGAGTGGACGCAGTTTAGAGGAAGAGCCCGGGGCCCGGGCGACTTCCTTCGGGGAATCTGACGCCCACTTTGGCGATCTTGTTCCCGTCCATGACCGCAACCGTCCAGTGGGTGTTGTTCCACTCCACCTGGTCGCCAACGATCGGCGCACCGCCGACTTTCTGGGCGATGAAGTGGCCCAGGGTCATGTCCGGATCGATGCCATCGGCCGACAGGCCGTAAAGGGCGGCAACCGCTTTGAGCTGGGCGTCTCCTTCGAGCACGAAGTCGCCGAAGAAGCGCAGATCGAGGCCGCGCTGCGGCGCCTGGCTGAAGAGCTTTCCGAGGGCCGGAAGGTTGTGTTCATGGCCGATAACACACAGCAAATCATCGACTTCCAGCACCGTACTACCCGACGGATGGAGCAGTTGCTGACCACGAAACAGGGCCGCGATACGCGTGCCTTCGGGCATTTTCAGCTCGCGCAGGGGCGAACCGATGCACCATTTCTCCGCACCGAGCTTGTAAACGAACAGCTCCCATTCGCTGGTGATGTGCACTTCCAGGGCCGAGCGGGAGATCGGCGCCGGCTCCGGCGGCACCGTCACCTTGAGCAGTCTGGCCACCCACGGCAGACTCGTGCCCTGCACCAGCAGCGACACCAGCACGATGAAGAACGCGAGGTTGAAGTACAGCTGCGCATTCGGCAGCCCGGCCATCAACGGGAACACCGCCAGAATGATCGGTACTGCGCCACGCAGGCCGACCCAGGAAATGAAGGCCTTCTCGCGACCATGGAAAGCCTTGAACGGCAGCAGCCCGACCACCACCGACAGCGGCCGCGCGAACAGAATCATCCACAGCGCCAGACCCAGAGCAGGCAAGGCGATCGGCAGCAGGTCATGCGGAGTGACCAGCAGCCCCAGCACCAGGAACATGCCGATCTGCGCCAGCCACGCCATGCCGTCGAGCATGTGCAGGATGCCGTGGCGACTGCGCACCGGACGGTTGCCGATCACCAGACCACACAAGTAGACGGCAAGGAAGCCGCTGCCGTGCAGGGCGTTGGTCAGGGCGAACACCACCAGACCGCCGGCGATTACCAGGATCGGATAAAGGCCGGTGGCGAGGTTGATCCGGTTGACCAGTTGCAGCATCAGCCAGCCGCCGCCGAGGCCGATCACGCCACCGATGCCGAACTCGCGGATCAGGTGGGTCAGCAGGCTCCAGTGCAGGCCGGTCTGGCCGCTGGCGAGCATGTCGATCAAGGTCACGGTGAGGAACACCGCCATCGGGTCGTTGCTGCCGGATTCGATTTCCAGGCTGGCGGTTACCCGTTCGTTCAGGCCCTTGCCGCCGAGCAGCGAGAACACCGCCGCGGCGTCCGTGGAGCCGACGATGGCGCCGATCAGCAGGCCTTGAATCAGGTTGAGGTCGAACAGCCAGGCGGCGGCCATGCCGGTGAGGCCGGTGGTGATAAGGACGCCCACCGTGGCCAGCGACAAGGCCGGCCACAGGGCCACGCGGAAACTGGACACCCGGGTGCGCAAGCCGCCGTCGAGCAGGATCACCGCCAGCGCGAGGTTGCCGACCAGATAGGCCGTCGGGTAGTTATCGAAAATGATGCCGCCACCATCGACCCCGGCAGTCATGCCGACTGCGAGGATGATTACCAGAATCGGGATGCCGAGACGCGACGAAAGGGAACTGACAAGAATGCTTGCACCTACCAGCAACGCGCCGATCAAGAACAGGCTGTTGATGGTCGTCGCATTCAAAGGCAGTACTCCAGAAGCGGAAAGACGGGCACAAACTGACCATGCAGTCTGCGTGCCAGCGATTCTAACCTGTTGAAATGTGATGCTGTCAAAAAGGTTTTTCAGCGGGGGATTCGGGATTTGGATTCGGCTTGCGATCGCTGCCCTCACCCTAGCCCTCTCCCTGTATGTACCGGAGACATGGTGAACACATGTTCGGAGACATGGTGGACGGTTTTTAGATCCTCTTACCTGCCGTAACAATCTGCAAGTTCAAGTCGATTCGGGCGATACGATGTCTACTCCAGTAGACATCGTGGATGCCATCCTCCGCTGTTTCCCTGATTGCTATCGACAGCCCGTGAAATGCTTTTCCGATTGAGTATTCACGGTTCCTCCAGTAAATCTCGCCCTTCACCTGGACCTTTCTGACCACATCTCCGTCGGCGTATTCCGGCGCCATTTGCTGCTCCTGATACTCCCGAGGGCTGCTGCTGTAGCGAGTCGCCGGCACCTGCATATCCAGCGCTTGATGAGGACGTTTCTGGTTGTAGACATCACGCCAGATATCAAATGCCTGTTGTGCGCTGTTGAGGTCCGTGAAGTGCCGACCTTGCAGCACTTCACTCTTCAGGCTGCGGTGGAAACGCTCCAGTTTTCCCTGGGTCTGCGGATGATAAGGCCGGGAGTGACCTACCTTGATGCCCTGACCCATCAGCCAGACTTCCAGCGCGGTATAAACCCCAGTCTGGTCACCCCAGGGCGAACCGTTGTCCATCGTTATGCGCAAAGGCAAGCCGTAACGCCGAAAGACCCGGATTAGATGCTCCTGGACGGTGTCGCGCTGCTCATTGGCGCACGCGGCGATACACATCGAAAACCGCGAGTGATCGTCCAGTATCGTCAATGGATGGCAACGCCCCTGACTCAGGCTGAAATGGCCCTTGAAGTCCATCTGCCAGAGATCGTTGGGCGCTTCATGCTCGAACCGGATAAACGGTTTGATCTCAGCAGCCTTTGGATCAACGCGCGAATGACGCTGTAAAACTGCATGCACAGTACTGACGGAAGGCATCGCTAAACCTTTGTCTTCCAGCACGCGTTTGAGCTTGCGAGCGCCCCAAGCCGCGTACTCCTGACTCACGGTCAGAATCTGCTTCTCCACCTCGTCAGCACAACGTTTGGGGACGTCTTCGGTCGTCGTGACTGATTGTTCAGCCCCTCGGCCCCTGATTTTTCAAACCTGCTGAGCCATTTGTAGGCAGTGCTTGGGCTGATGTTGAATCGACGGCAAAGCTGCCGAACATTGGCCCCTTCTTGCCGAGCCAAAAGCACGAATTCTGTACGTAGCTGCACGGTAGACACCTCTTCCCAAGACACAGGCCATCTCCTTCGCGATGAGCAATGTGTCTATTTAAAAGTGTCCACCATGTCTCCGAACACCTGTCCACCATGTCTCCGGTACATACACTCCCGGAGGGAGAGGGGACTGACCGAGTGGCTCTCTCGAGTTACATCGACCTGAAATAGCGAGTCGAACTCAGGTCTTGAAACGCACGAAGATCTGCTCCCTTTCCCCCTCGCCACCTTTAGGGGGAGAGGGCTGGGGTGAGGGGGTAGCTTTTGATCTTGATCTCAAAATTACAGGCTGAACCGCCCAACCATATTGTTCAGATCCAGCGCCAGGCGCGACAGCTCGTTGCTCGCCGCACTGGTCTGATTCGCGCCGGTCGCCGATTGCACCGACAGATCGCGGATGTTCACCAGGTTGCGGTCCACTTCCCGCGCCACCTGTGCCTGCTCTTCGGCGGCGCTGGCGATCACCAGGTTGCGCTCGTTGATCTCGACGATGGCGGTGTTGATGGTGTCCAGCGACAGACCGGCGCCACGGGCGATGTTCAATGTCGACTCGGCACGCTCGGTGCTGTTGCGCATCGAGTCCACGGCGTGTTCGGTGCCGCTCTGAATGCTGCCGATCATGCGTTCGATTTCGCTGGTCGACTGCTGGGTGCGGTGCGCCAAGGCACGGACTTCGTCGGCCACCACGGCAAAACCACGGCCGGCTTCACCGGCGCGGGCCGCTTCAATTGCAGCGTTGAGGGCCAGCAGGTTGGTCTGGTCAGCCAGGCCGCGAATCACGTCCAGCACTTTGCCGATGTCGCGGGATTCGTTGGCCAGATCGCCGATCAGGGTCGCGGTGCTCTGCACGTCGGCGCTCATGCGTTCGATGGCGCTGACGGTTTCCTGCACCAGATCGCGACCGTCGCCGGCGGAGGTGGTGGCGTTCTTCGAGGCTTCCGAGGTGCTGACTGCGTTACGCGCAACTTCTTCCACGGCGCTGGTCATCTCGTTGACCGCGGTGGCGGCCTGTTCGATTTCGTTGTTCTGCTGGGTCAGGCCACGGGCGCTCTCGTCGGTGACGCTGTTCAGCTCTTCAGCGGCGGAGGCCAGTTGGGTGGCCGAGCCGGAAATCCGCTGCAGAGTGTCGCGCAGCTTCGATTGCATCTTGGCCATGGCCGCCAGCAGGCGACCGGCTTCGTCGGTGCCGTCGACGTGGATCGGCTGGGTCAGGTTGCCTTCGGCGATGGTTTCCGCCGCGTCCAGTGCCTTGGCGATCGGCTTGGTGATGCTGGCGGTCAGCAACCAGGCGAACAGGAAGGTCAGGCCGGTGGCGATCACCAGCAGGGTTACCACCAGATTGAAGGCCGAGGAATACTGGTCGGCGGCCTGCTGGTTGGTTTCGCTGATCTGCTGGCCGTTGATCTGCATCAAGCGGTTGAGCACGGTGTTCATCGCTTCGGAGTTGTCGAGCAACTGGGTGTTCAGCAGGTTGCGCAGCTCATCGAACTGATTGTTGCGCGACAGGGTTTTCATCCGGTCTTCGATCTGGCGGTACTGGCCCAGCAACTGCACGTATTGGTCGTAGGCCGCACGCTCTTCGGGGCTGCCGATCAGCGGCTCGTAATCGGTCTGAGCCTTGCGGATCTGCTGGTTGCGCATCTCCAGCAGCTCGATGGTTTTCTGCTGGACGTCCGGCTCGCGGTTCACCAGCAAACGGTACGACAGCACCCGCAGACGCAAGGTCAGCTGGGTGAATTCGTCAAGGTTTTTGATGCTTGGCACGCTGCTGGAGGAAATGTCCTCGGCGGCGCCGCGGATTTTGCTCATCTGGTTCAGGGCGAACACGCCGAGAATCAGCATCAGGCCGCCGATCAGGGCGAAGCCGGTGAACGCCCGGGGGGCGATATTCATATTGCGAAGGGACATGGGGGCGTATACCAGGAAGGGCCGCATCCATGCGGGCTGAGACTGCTGTTGGATGACTTATCGGTCATACGACTAAAGTCTTGAGGCGGTGCGCGTATTTGTCGCATGAGGGGGCGGGCGACGAAGTGCAGGAACCAGATCGGCAGATCACAGTCTCTAAGACTCGCGAGAACGGTCGAGCCGCCAGGAAAATCAAGGCCTTGCGCCGGTTTAACCCTGGCGTCAACGACGACTTTTCTTTATCGTACGCGCCCTTTGAAAAAGCCCTGGAAGATCAAAATGTTGGAAGCATCCCTCAGCCAATTGGAACAGCTCGTCAGCGACCTGGTGCAACAGAACCAGACCCTGTCGGAAACCAACCAGACCCTGTCCATGGAACTGGCCCAGGCCAAGGATGAAAACGAAAGCCTGCAACTGAGCCTGATGGAACAGGAAGAAAAGCACGGCGCCACTGCCGCGCGCATCCAGGCCCTGGTTGATCGCGTCAACACAGGTCCTGTCAGCGCATGAACCACGGTACAGCAGGGGTAAAAGTCATCTCCATCATGGGGGAGGACTATTCGATCAAGGCACCGGCCGGGGAAGAACAGACCCTGCTGGACGCCGCATTGATGCTCAAGGCCGCACTGGCCGACACCAAGAAGAAATACCCGACGCTGATCGGCGACCGCCTGCTGGTGCTGGCGGCGATGAATCTGTGCTCCCAGCAGATTGAAATGAAGAAGCAGCATCAGGAAGAACTCGAGCGTTACCAAGAGCAAGTCAGCGCCACGGTCGAGACCATCGCCAAGACCATCAATCAGGGTTGATGGGTTGCGCACAACCAAAGAATAAGATTGTCGATTGCGCTGTATACAATCGGCACGGCTGTTGCAGTGTTTCAGCCTCTTATTCTTTGGGGGTGCTCCATGCAGTTCTGGCGTCGCAGTATTCAATGGCAGTTGATCCTCGGCATGGGCACCGCCCTGCTGGTCAGCATTCTGATCGTGGTTGGCATTTATACCCTGGTGGTCAACCGCCTCGCCCAGAGCTATCTGGTCGAACAGGCCCTGCCGTCGAGCATCGAAGCGACGCGCAACGACATCGAACGAATCCTCGTTCAACCCCTGACCGCCGCCAAAGACATCGCCAGCAACACCATGGTCCGCGACTGGCTGGCCAATGGTGAGGACTCCACCAAAACGGCGGGCTTCGCGCAGTATCTGGAAGGCATCCGCGCCGAACACAAGGCGTTTACCGCGCTGATCATCGGCACCGAATCCAATCACTACATCACCGAAAAAGGCCTGGATCGGACCCTCAGTCGCGACAAACCGGCCGATGCGTGGTTCTACTCTTTCCTCGACAGCAATCAGCCACGAACCCTGAACATCGACAACGACGGGGCTACCGGAGAGCTGGCGCTGTTCATTGATTTGAAGGTGGAGCAGGCCGGCAAAGTGGTCGGCGTGGCGGGTCTTGGATTGAGCATGAAAGAGCTGTCCGAGCTGATTCACAACTTCAGCTTCGGCGAGCGAGGGAAGGTCTATCTTGTGCGTTCCGACGGATTGATCCAGGTCCATCCCGAGGCGCAGTTCAGCGGTAAGCGCACCCTCACGGAGCAGATTGGCGCCAGCGCTGCACAAGCGGTCTTGGGCCATAAGGTGGCGACCAACAGTAGCTTCCAGCGCGACGGCGAAGACTTCCTCGCCTTCAGCCTGCCTTTGCGCGACCTCGGCTGGACCCTGGTGGCCGAAGTGCCACAGTCGCAGATCTACGCCGAAGCTCGCCGGGCGATGTGGATGAGCAGCGGCATTGGTCTGGCGGTGGCGCTGGTTTGCCTGGCGCTGGTGATCTGGCTGGCCCAAGGGTTGGTAAGGCCGATTCGTCAGGTAACAGCTGCACTGGTAGCAATCGGTAGCGGTGGTGGAGATTTGACTCACCGGTTAGATTCCAGCCGCGCCGATGAACTGGGCGACCTCGCTCGGGGCTTCAACCGTTTCCTCGACAGCCAGCGCGGGATGATCGGCGAAGTGCTGACCACCAGCGAGCGACTGCGCGTTGCCGTCGGTCAGGTGGCCAGGGTTGTGGATAACACCGCCGAACGCTCCGGCCGGCAGCAGGAAATGACCGACATGGTTGCCACCGCCGTCCACGAAATGGGTCTGACCGTGCAGGAAATCGCCCAGAACGCCGGCAATGCCGCGCTCGCCTCGCAAACTGCGCGCGATGAAGCGATGCAGGCGCGGGAAGTGGTTGGCGGCTCGATTCGCCATATAGAAAGCATGTCCGATGAAATCGGCGTCGCGGCGGGAGCAGTGGGTGAATTGGCGCATCAAGTGGCGTCGATCGATCAGGTGCTGGCGGTGATTCGCGGGGTGTCGGAGCAGACCAACCTGCTGGCGTTAAACGCTGCCATCGAGGCTGCTCGAGCCGGCGATATGGGGCGTGGTTTTGCGGTGGTGGCCGATGAAGTGCGCACCTTGGCGCGCCGCACCCAGGCTTCAACCGACGAGATCCAGCAGATGATCGGCAGCCTCAAGCAGGGCGCGGAGAATGCGGTGTCTTCGATGCGCACCGGGCAGGCCGCGACGGGGACTGGGGTTGAGTCGAGCCAGCGTACCGGGGCCTCTTTGACTGCGATTACCGGGCAGGTCGAGCGCATCAGTGACATGAACCACCAGGTGGCGACGGCGACCGAGGAGCAGTCGGCGGTGACCGAGGAGATCAACCGCAACGTGCAGGGGATTTCCGATCTGGCCCGGGCGACGGCGGGGGAGGTTCGGGCGTGTCGTGAGGATTGTCAGATGTTGCAGCGGTTGGCGGATGACCTGGCGCGGCAGATGGGTGGGTTCAAGTTGAGTTGAGTGCTGGATCTGAAAAGCCCCTCACCCTAGCCCTCTCCCGGAGGGAGAGGGGACGGATAGGGGGATATTGAAGAGGTTCACCGACTTGAAATATCGGTTTTGAATCCATAATCGACTCGGTCGTTCAGGTCGATGTACCTCGCAAAACTATGCGGTCGGCTCCCTCTCCCTCCGGGCGGTCCGACGTTTCGGGAGGGCTGGGGTGAGGGCCGGCTTTAGAGCCACGCATCCTGCATCGCCAGACACGTATCATCCCGCGCCTCCAGCAACGTCAGCTCATGCTGGCAACCCGGCACTTCCCAGGTCAGGAAATACCGCGCCGCCTGCAACTTGCCCTTATAGAAGTCGACATCCGCCGCATTCCCCTTGGCCAAGCCTTCCTGGGCCCGAATTGCCTGCTCCAGCCAGCGCCAGCCAATCACCGCATGCCCGAACACTTTCAGGTACAGCGCCGAATTCGCCAGACTGCTGTTGACCTTGCCCTGTGCCAGATCGGTCAGCAGACCGATGGTCACGCTCTGCAGGCGTGCCACCAGTTTCTCCAGCGGCTCACGCAATGCGGTCAACGATGCGTACGCCACCGCGCGTTCGCTCGTGTCGGCGATCAGGCGAATCAGCTGCTTGAGCCCAGCGCCACCGTTCTGCGCCAGTTTGCGTCCCAGCAAGTCCAGCGACTGAATGCCGTGAGTGCCTTCGTGGATCGGGTTCAGGCGATTGTCGCGGTAGTACTGCTCCACCGGGTACTCGCGGGTGTAACCGTGGCCGCCGAGAATCTGGATCGCCAGTTCGTTGGCCTTCAGGCAGAACTCCGACGGCCAGGATTTGACGATCGGGGTCAGCAAGTCCAGCAGTTCGTGGGCCTGTTTGCGCTCCGCTTCGGACTCAAGCGTGGTGGTGTCATCGAACAGTCGCGCCGCATACAGACCGAGATCGAACGCCCCTTCAACGTAGGACTTCTGCGTCAGCAGCATGCGTCTGACATCCGCGTGCTGGATGATCGCCACCGGTGCCGTCGTCGGGTCCTTGCTGTCCGGCACCCGGCCCTGTGGACGCTCGCGAGCGTACTCCAGCGAGTACAGGTAACCGGCGTAACCGAGCATCACCGCGCCCATGCCGACGCCAATCCGCGCCTCATTCATCATCTGGAACATGTAGCTCAAACCGTGGTGCGGCTTGCCCACCAGATAGCCGATGCACTCGCCGTTATCGCCGAAGTTCAGCGCTGTGGACGTCGTCCCGCGCCAGCCCATCTTGTGGAACAGCCCGGCCAGCAGCACGTCGTTGCGCTTGCCGAGACTGCCGTCATCGTTGACCAGGAACTTGGGCACGATGAACAGCGAAATGCCCTTCACCCCGGCCGGCGCATCGGGCAGTTTGGCCAGCACCATGTGCACGATGTTTTCCGAGAGCGGGTGATCGCCGCCGGAAATGAAGATCTTGTTGCCCTTGAGGCGATAAGTGCCGTCGGACGCTGGTTCTGCGCGTGTACGAATATCCGACAGCGACGAACCGGCATGAGGTTCGGTCAGGGCCATGGTGCCGAAGAAGCGGCCGTCGATCATCGGTTGCAGGAAGCGCTGTTTCTGCTCTTCGGTGCCGAAGCTTTCGATCAGATTGGCCGCACCCATGGTCAGGAACGGATACGACGTCGAAGCCGCGTTCGCCGACTGGAAGTGGGCGAAGCAGGCCTGGGACAACAGCGTAGGAAGTTGCATGCCGCCGGCGTCGAAACTGCGTGCAGCGTTGAGGAATCCGGCTTCGAGGAAGGCATCCACCGCCGGTTTCACCTCGGGAATCAGAATTGCCTGACCGTTCTCGTAGCGCGGCTCGTTCTCGTCGCCCTTGCGGTTGTGCGGCGCGAAGTACTTCTCGGCGATGTTGCGCGCCGTGCCGATGGCGGCATCGAAGGTTTCGCGGTTGTGCTCGGCAAACCGCTCGCGCCGGGTCAGGCCCTCGGCATCGAGGACTTCGTACAGCTCGAAAGCCAGATTGCGGGAACTGAGCAACGTCTCGGACATGGCGGCCTACCTTTTTTTGGAATGGGCCGAGTCTAGGCGTGCGAATAAAGGCTGAACAGGAAGATTGATAACGGTGATGGAGAGGCCAAAAAAATGGGCGCTGGTGAGGGCGCCCATTTTCAGGTGGCTGGCAGAGTCGCTGATTAACCGATGGTCATCAGGCTGGCGTTACCACCCGCCGCTGCGGTGTTGACGCTCAACGCGCGCTCGATCACCAGGCGCTCCAGCGCAATGTTGGTTTCGCCCTGGGACAGGCCCTGAACCCCGACAATGGCGCCGGCACGCTTGGCGATCTGCTGGCAGACCGCACGCAACTGGTCGGAATGGCCGTGATGCAGAACCGCATCGAACACCACGTCGTCCTTGTTCCAGTCGGAAACCAGTTTGATCCGCGCCTGAATTTCCTTCGGCAGGCGTGCGAACAATGCCTTGCTGGTGTCGGATTCCGGCCAGACTGCCGAACCGCCTACCGCCAGTACTGCAGCGAGTTGGGGCAGCAGATCACCTTCGATGTCCGCCAGGCACAGCACGTGCTCGCGCGGCAGGATCGCGTAGCTGTTCTTCTCGCCGGTCGGGCCGGCCAGTACGCGGGTGATACCGCTTTGCGACTGCGCTGCGTACTGCACGCACAGGGTGCTCAGGTCGGCGAACTTGTTGCTGTCGGCCCATGCTTTCAGGGCGGTCAGCGGTTTGCTCATGGCGTCGCGCAGACGAACGTCCGGTGCTGCGGCAGCATCACCGCGAGCGAAGGATTGTTCGATGGCATCGGCAGGACGCGTCGACAGCAGACGGTACAGGTACAGCGGGCCACCGGCCTTCGGACCGGTACCCGACAGGCCTTCGCCACCAAACGGCTGGACGCCGACCACCGCGCCGACGATGTTGCGGTTGACGTAGACGTTACCGGCGTTGACGTTGTCGATCACCTTGGCGATGGTCTCGTCGATGCGGGTGTGCACACCGAGGGTCAGGCCATAACCGGAGGCGTTGATCTGGGCGATCAACTGGTCGATCTCTTTACGCTTGTAGCGCACCACGTGCAGCACCGGGCCGAAGATCTCGCGTTGCAGTTCGTCGAAGCTTTCCAGTTCGATCAGGGTCGGCATGACGAAGGTGCCGCGTTTGATTTCCTCGGCATCGGCAATGGCCACCTGGTACACGCTGCGACCTTTGTCGCGCATGCCCTGGATGTGCTTCTCGATACCGGCCTTGGCTTCGGCGTCGATCACCGGGCCAATGTCTACGGACAGACGCTCCGGGTTGCCGAGGCGGCTTTCAGCCATCGCGCCTTTGAGCATTTCGATGACGCGATCAGCGGAGTCTTCCTGCAAGCATAGGACGCGCAAGGCCGAGCAACGCTGACCGGCGCTGTCGAAGGCCGACGACACCACGTCAATCACTACTTGTTCGGTCAGGGCCGAAGAGTCGACGATCATCGCGTTCTGGCCACCGGTTTCGGCGATCAGCGGAATCGGACGGCCCTGGTTGTCGAGGCGACCAGCAATGTTGCGTTGCAACAGGCGGGCTACTTCGGTGGAACCGGTGAACATCACGCCTTTGACGCGCTCGTCACCCACCAGGCCGGCGCCGACGGTTTCACCGCGACCCGGCAGTAGTTGCAGCACGCCTTCCGGAATCCCGGCTTCGAGCAACAGACGCACGGCTTGTGCGGCGACCAGCGGAGTCTGTTCGGCCGGTTTGGCCAGTACCGGGTTACCGGCGGCCAGTGCGGCGGCGACTTGACCGCTGAAGATGGCCAGCGGGAAGTTCCACGGGCTGATGCACACCACCGGACCCAGTGGGCGGTGGGCGTCGTTGCTGAAATCGTTGCGCGCCTGCACCGCGTAGTAACGCAGGAAGTCGACGGCTTCGCGGACTTCGGCGATGGCGTTGGCGAAGGTCTTGCCGGCTTCGCGAGCCAGCAGGCCCATCAGCGGCTGGATCTCGCCTTCCATCAGGTCAGCGGCGCGTTCCAGAATCGCCGCACGTTCGGCGGGTGGGGTGGCCTGCCAGATCGGTGCGGCGTTCAGGGCGCATTGAATGGCGTTGTCGACGTCTTCGACCGTGGCTTCCTGCACATGGCCGACCACGTCACGCAGATCGGACGGGTTCAGCACCGGTGCCGGCGCTTCGTTGCTGGAGGCGCAACCGAGCATCGGCGCGGCTTTCCAGTTGTTGTGCGCGGTGGCCAGCAGGGCGCAGGACAGCGACGCCAGACGATGTTCGTTGGCCATGTCGATGCCGGCAGAGTTGGCGCGCTCGGAGCCATACAGGTCACGCGGCAGCGGGATGCGCGGGTGCGGCAGGCCGAAGCCACCTTCCACGGTTGCCATCTGCTCGATCTGTGCCACCGGATCGGCCACCAGCTCCTGAATCGAAATCGACTGGTCGGCGATACGGTTGACGAACGAGGTGTTGGCGCCGTTTTCCAGCAGACGACGTACGAGATACGCCAGCAGGGTCTCGTGGGTGCCGACCGGAGCGTACACGCGGCACGGACGGTTCAGCTTGCCTTCGGAAACCTTGCCTACAACCTGCTCGTACAAGGGTTCGCCCATGCCGTGCAGGCACTGGAATTCGTACTGGCCCGGGTAATAGTTCTGACCGGCAATGTGATAAATCGCCGACAGGGTGTGGGCGTTGTGCGTGGCGAACTGCGGGTAGATGACTTCCGGTACCGACAGCAGTTTGCGGGCGCAGGCGATGTAGGAAACGTCGGTGTACACCTTGCGGGTGTAGACCGGATAGCCTTCCAGACCTTCGACCTGGGCGCGCTTGATTTCGCTGTCCCAGTACGCGCCTTTCACCAAGCGGATCATCAGGCGATGACGGCTGCGGCGCGCCAGGTCGATCACGTAGTCGATCACGTACGGGCAACGCTTCTGGTAGGCCTGGATCACGAAACCGATACCGTTCCAGCCAGTCAGTTGCGGCTCGAAGCACAGGCGCTCGAGCAGATCCAGCGACAGCTCCAGGCGGTCGGCTTCTTCGGCGTCGATGTTCAGGCCGATGTCGTATTGCTTGGCCAGCAGGGTCAGCGACAGCAGGCGCGGGTACAGCTCGTCCATCACGCGCTCGTACTGGGCGCGGCTGTAACGCGGGTGCAGGGCTGACAGCTTGATCGAGATGCCCGGGCCTTCATAAATCCCACGGCCATGGGACGCTTTACCGATCGAGTGAATGGCTTGTTCGTACGAGGCCAGGTACTTCTGGGCGTCGTGTTCGGTCAGCGCCGCTTCACCGAGCATGTCGTAGGAATAGCGGAAGCCCTTGGCTT
The DNA here is from genome assembly GCF_012974785.1 of Pseudomonas fluorescens. Classification (GTDB taxonomy): domain Bacteria; phylum Pseudomonadota; class Gammaproteobacteria; order Pseudomonadales; family Pseudomonadaceae; genus Aquipseudomonas; species Aquipseudomonas fluorescens_BT. The sequence continues at coordinate 508,264 of NZ_CP027561.1, forward strand.
CGAACTTGCTCGCATTGGCCAAGGCCTCGGCGATGGTTTCGCCGGTCACGAACTGCTCGCCCATCAGGCGCATGGCCATGTCGACGCCCTTGCGGATCATCGGTTCGCCGCTCTTGCCGATGATGCGGCTCAGGGACGAAGTCAGGCCGGCTTCGTTGTGGGTCGACACCAGTTTGCCGGTCAGCAGCAGGCCCCAGGTCGCGGCGTTGACGAACAGCGACGGGCTGTTGCCCAGGTGTGGCTGCCAGTTGCCGGTGCTGATCTTGTCGCGGATCAGCGCATCGCGAGTGCCTTTGTCCGGGATACGCAGCAGCGCTTCGGCCAGGCACATCAGCGCCACGCCTTCCTGGGACGACAGGGAAAATTCCTGCAATAGACCCTGAACAATGCCTGCACGACCGCCGGCACTCTTCTGGTTACGCAGTTTTTCCGCGATGGTCGCGGCGAGTTTGTTGGTGGCTTCGGCCATCGGTGCCGGCAGGCGAGCCTGCTCGATCAGCATCGGCACCACTTCCGGCTCAGGGCGACGGTAAGCGGCAGTGATCGAAGCGCGCAGCACCGATTGCGGCAGGATGCTTTCGGCGAATTCGAGGAAGCATTGGTGAGCGTGATCGGTGTGGACTTCGCCCGCGTCGTCGGCGTCCTTGGCGGTCAAACCGTTCAGCTCGGTCAGGGTTGCACCACCCTCGAGTTTTTCCAGGTAATTGAAAATTGCCTGCTTGATCAGCCAGTGCGGTGTGCGATCAATCGAGGTTGCGGCGGCCTTCAGGCGCTCGCGGGTCGGGTCGTCAAGTTTGACCCCAAGGGTGGTGGTAGCCATATTTTTATCCTCATAGGTGCCGCAGTTGCGCGACAACAGCTGGCGGCAAGATTAGCTGCGAGCCGAAAGAGGTGCAACCGGGTGCAACCCTTTTTTTGTCGGAATATTCGGCAGCTTGTCAGGAATAAATTTCAGCTTTTCGATGGCCGCTCTAGATCGGTGCTTTCAAGGCAGATGAACGGGTGTTAATGCACCGGAGTCGCGCAAAATCGGCAGTTTTCGGTGGAAAATCCGACGCAGGTGCAACTAATTCCCAAGAAACTGGTTGCACCTCTTTTGCTTTGTTGCATAGGATTCGCGCCCAAGGTGCAACCGGGAAAACCGGTTTACCGGCCAATGGCTTTCCTGGGGAAACATTGGTCATAAATGCGCGGCCGTGCGAATCGTCTGTCAGACGTCAGTCTGTAAACGGTGCAACTGCCGCCGCTACATAAAAACAAAGCCAGGGCACGTACGTAATGAGCGCAAGCAATCCAACCCTGATCACGTTCGTGATCTACATCGCAGCAATGGTGCTGATCGGCTTCATGGCCTATCGCTCCACCAACAACCTTTCCGACTATATTCTGGGCGGCCGCAGCCTGGGCAGCGTGGTGACCGCATTGTCCGCCGGCGCTTCCGACATGAGCGGCTGGCTGCTGATGGGCCTGCCGGGCGCCATCTACATGTCCGGTCTGTCCGAAAGCTGGATCGCCATCGGCCTGATCGTCGGTGCTTACCTGAACTGGCTGTTCGTCGCCGGCCGTCTGCGTGTTCAAACCGAGCACAACGGCGATGCGCTGACCCTGCCGGACTACTTCTCCAGCCGTTTCGAAGACAAAAGCGGTCTGCTGCGTATCATTTCGGCAGTCGTGATTCTGGTGTTCTTCACCATCTACTGCGCTTCCGGCATCGTGGCCGGCGCCCGTCTGTTCGAAAGCACCTTCGGCATGTCCTACGAGACCGCGCTGTGGGCCGGTGCTGCGGCGACGATTGCCTACACCTTCGTCGGCGGTTTCCTCGCGGTGAGCTGGACCGATACTGTACAAGCCACCCTGATGATCTTCGCCCTGCTGCTGACGCCGATCATCGTGCTGCTGGCCACCGGCGGTGTGGACACCACGTTCCTGGCCATCGAAGCACAGGACCCAAGCAACTTCGACATGCTCAAGGGCACCACCTTCATCGGCATCATTTCGCTGATGGGCTGGGGACTGGGCTACTTCGGCCAGCCGCACATCCTGGCGCGCTTCATGGCCGCTGATTCGGTGAAGTCGATCGCCAACGCCCGTCGCATCTCCATGACCTGGATGATCCTGTGCCTGGGTGGCACCGTGGCCGTGGGCTTCTTCGGTATCGCCTACTTCTCGGCGCACCCGGAAGTCGCGGGTCCAGTGACCGAGAACCACGAGCGTGTGTTCATCGAACTGGCGAAAATCCTGTTCAACCCGTGGATTGCAGGCGTGCTGTTGTCGGCGATTCTCGCGGCGGTTATGAGCACCCTGAGCTGCCAGTTGCTGGTGTGCTCGAGCGCCCTGACCGAAGACTTCTACAAGGCTTTCCTGCGCAAGAGCGCTTCTCAGGTTGAGCTGGTGTGGGTCGGTCGTGCCATGGTGCTGTTGGTTGCGCTGGTCGCCATTGCTCTGGCCGCCAACCCGGACAACCGTGTACTGGGTCTGGTGTCCTACGCTTGGGCCGGTTTCGGTGCAGCCTTCGGTCCTGTGGTGCTGATCTCGGTGATCTGGAAGAAAATGACCCGTGACGGCGCACTGGCCGGCATCCTGGTCGGCGCGATCACCGTGATCGTGTGGAAGCATTTCGAGCTGCTGGGTCTGTACGAAATCATCCCGGGCTTCATCTTCGCCAGCCTGGCGATCTACTTCGTCAGCCTGATGGGCCAGCCGAGCGCCGGCATGGTTCAGCGCTTTGAAGCGGCCGAGAAGGATTTCCATCTGAACAAGTGATGGGAATGAGCTGAGGCTCACAAGAAAACGGCCCGTTTCCTACCCGGAAGCGGGCCTTTTTTGTGCCTGCGATTTTTTTTTGAAAGGAAAGTCTGTAGTCGAATGCTTTGATTCTTGAAGGGGAGATCGAAGTTTCAAGTAGGGGAAATCTGATTTTTCAGTCACCCGTCCTGCACCCCTTGCCCCTCATGCAGAATCGCCCGCCCTCATTCTGCAGAGAGACATCGGATGTTCGCGCCTGCCAATCAACCGCGTTTCACGTTGACCGTCGAAGGCGCCCAGTTTGATCTCAAAGTCCTTGAGTTCACGGGCAAGGAAGCCATCAGCCAACCCTTTCGCTTCGACCTGGAACTGGTCAGCGAGCGGCCGGATCTGGATCTGGAGAGCCTGCTGCACTGTCAGGCGTTTCTGAGTTTTGATGAAGAGGGTTCCGGTATTCACGGTCAGATCTATCGGGTCGGGCAGGGGGATTCCGGCAAGCGTCTGACTCGCTATCACGTCAGTCTTGTTCCGCGCCTGGCTTATCTTGGCCACCGGATCAATCAGCGCATCTTCCAGCATCAAAGCGTGCCGCAGATCGTGACGCGGATCCTCAAGGATCACGCGATCCTGCGCGATGCCTTCGAATTTCGCCTCGGCAGCGATTACCCGCCGCGTGAGTATTGCGTGCAGTACGCCGAGAGCGATCTGGCGTTTATCCAGCGTCTGTGTGCCGAAGTCGGCATTCATTTCCATTTTCAGCACAGTCCGGACGGGCATCTGTTGGTGTTCGGCGACGATCAAACGGTGTTCCCGCGTCTGGCCGAGCCGACGCTGTACCTGCCGGGCAGCGGCATGGCTGCGGCGGCACCGGCGATCAAGCGTTTCACCGTACGCGTTGAAACCCGCACCAGCGTGGTCACCCGACGAGATTACGACTTCACCAAACCCCGGCTGGCGCTGCAAGGTCGCGCCGAAAGCGAACAGCGTCCGGTGCTGGAGGATTACCACTTTCCCGGCCAGTTCACCGAGCGCGAAACCGGCAAGCAACTGGCCCGACGCACGCTTGAGCGCCATGTCGCCGACTACCGTCAGGCCGAGGGGCGCAGCGATCAATCTGCCTTGGTCAGTGGACATTTCCTGCAACTGACCAAGCATCCGCGCCAGGATTTGAATGACCTCTGGCTGCTGACCTCGCTCGAACACCATGGCCGACAGCCGCAAGTGCTGGAGGAATCGGTGACCAGCGAAGGTGATGAATTCCAGGGTTACCGTAATACCTTTCTCGCCACGCCGTGGGACGTGTTCTTTCGCCCGCCGATGGGCCCGGAAAAACCACGGATGCTCGGCTATCAACCGGCCGTGGTCACCGGCCCGAAAGACAGTGAAATCCATTGCGACGAGTACGGCCGGGTCAAGGTGCAACTGGCCTGGGATCGCGACGGTGAACTCAACGAGCATTCCAGTTGCTGGCTGCGGGTTGCCAGCGGTTGGGCTCATGACCGTTATGGCAGCGTGCTGATTCCCCGGGTCGGCATGGAAGTGCTGGTGGGGTTCATCGATTCGGATGCCGACAAACCGCTGGTCATGGGTTGCCTGCCGAACGCCGCCACGCCGGTGCCGCTTGATCTGCCGGCCGACAAGACCCGCAGTATTTTCCGCAGCCAGAGCAGTCCCGGCGGTGGGGGCTACAACGAATTGCGCATCGAGGATCGCCAGGGGGCCGAGGAAATCTACCTGCGGGCCCAGCGAAACTGGACGCAGCATGTGCTGAATGATCAGCAGGTGCAGGTGGATAACCAGCGCAGCGTCGTTGTCACGGGCCTTGCCAGGCATGAACTGAAGGCCGATGAGCAGCACATCACCCACGGCCAGCGCCAGACTGAAGTGAAGCAGGACGACCACCTCACGGTGACCGGCGACCGGCACATTCGCGTGAGCAATCAGGCGATCAACGCCAGTGCTCAATTTCACGTCAGCGCCGGCCAGCAGGTGGTGATCGACGGCGGGGCGAGCGCAACGATTCAGGCGGGCGGGCAGTGGATCAACATCGGCCCCGGCGGGATCTTCAGCAGCGTGCCGATTGTGGTGGGTGGTGCGCCGATGGCGGCGATGAGCGCAGCGCCGACAGTGCCGGGGTTGCCGGAAACACTGGTGGCGGCACCGGCTGCGATTCTGACTGCCGCGCAAATCATGAGCCTTAAAGGAGACGCGCCGTTCTGCGAAGAATGCGAGCGCTGCAAGGACGGTGTCTGTGCAGCCTGATCAATGGTTGAAGGATGAGCCGCTGAAACCGTCGGAGCAGTTGTTTGCGATTTTCAGCAGCGCCAGTGCGGTAGAACCGCTGAAAGCCTGGCCTTCGAATGCACAGATGCCGAAGCCGATCTGGGCGGAAACGATCTACGCCGAGTGGGATGCGGTGATGCCCTACGTGGGAATCGTCGACGCTGACAGTCAGTTTCTGGATTGGGTGGCGACCACGGAGTCTCGCGACTGGGGTTGGCTGGCGGTTTCTTCGGCGGGGCTTGAGGCGGTGGTCGAGCACTTTCGCAGTTTGACTCAGGTGCTGATGCCGGACGGAAAAGCGGTGTTCTTCCGGTTCTGGGATGGGCGGTTTTTGTTGCCGATCCTTGAGTCGTCCGAGGTGGATGCCGGGCAATTGCTGCCGGTTCTCACGCGAGGCTTGATCAACGGTCAGGCCGTCGAGATCGGGGGTAGGGCGCAGGTCTCGGGTCGAGAGTTTCCCTGGTGGTCGGTGCCGGAAAAACAGCTGGCGCAATTCGGCGGTGATGCCCGGATCAACAACACCTTGCAGTGGTTGAGCGAGGAGCAGCCGGCGTTGTTCGAGGCGTTTCCCGCCGACGTTTTGCGTTGCAAGGTTGTCAGGTTTTTTGCGGTTTCGGCGTCGGACGAGTCGTCGGCTTCGGCTTTGCTGGACTACTTGCGGGACGAGTCAGAGTGAAATTTCCGGGCAAATGCTTCGGACGTTTCCTGCGAGTTGCGGCGGTTTGCGTGAACTGGTGGGCGCGGTGGTGCGGGGATAGTCTTTGGTTGTCACCGCAAAATCGGTGACAGGGCGTGGAAGCCCTTTTATCGTTAGGCGCGTCAAGCTGCACCAGTCAGACGTTTTTGTCGTTTGAGTTTTTGGTGGCTGTGCGCGGGGCGCTTTCGAGTGCGCCGGGTGCCTAACGTCCCGGTCTTCCACACCTGCGTACAGCCGCCACCTAATGCGTGGAAGTGAGAGTTGGCGGCTCCACCCAATACGTTAGGAGTCATTCCAGTGCCAACATTGAAACCCGATCCACCCTACGAGCCCTTCATCCCCCACCCCGACAACCGCCTCATGGCGCTGACCAGCAACTGCAACGACATGCCCACCCTGTTCATCGACACCCACGCCCCGCTCGACATCCTGATGGACGCCGCCAACTACCGTATCCGCGCCGTGATCCAGGTCCTGGAAAACATGTGCATGCGCGGCTCAGTCGAGTGCGACTCCGTCATCCTCAGCGACTTCGCCCAGCTCTGCGTGATTCCGTTGCGTGATGGCTGTGATGTCTTGGATGTGATTGGCCGCAGGTTGCGTGACCGGCCTTAGATCCCATCCCCTCACCCTAGCCCTCTCCCCGAGGGAGAGGGGACCGACCGAGGTGAATGGGTGACGTACGCCGACCTGCAACTTCGGTGGTGAACTTGGCTTGGCCAAGCCTTAGGTCGCGGTGATTTTTCAGGTCGATGCAAACCGAAAGATCACCTCGGTCAGTCCCCTCTCCCTCCGGGAGTGTATGTACCGGAGACATGGTGGACAGGTGTTCGGAGACATGGTGGACACTTTTAAATAGACACATTGCTCATCGCGAAGGAGATGGCCTGTGTCTTGGGAAGAGGTGTCTACCGTGCAGCTACGTACAGAATTCGTGCTTTTGGCTCGGCAAGAAGGGGCCAATGTTCGGCAGCTTTGCCGTCGATTCAACATCAGCCCAAGCACTGCCTACAAATGGCTCAGCAGGTTTGAAAAATCAGGGCCGAGGGGCTGAACAATCAGTCACGACGACCGAAGACGTCCCCAAACGTTGTGCTGACGAGGTGGAGAAGCAGATTCTGACCGTGAGTCAGGAGTACGCGGCTTGGGGCGCTCGCAAGCTCAAACGCGTGCTGGAAGACAAAGGTTTAGCGATGCCTTCCGTCAGTACTGTGCATGCAGTTTTACAGCGTCATTCGCGCGTTGATCCAAAGGCTGCTGAGATCAAACCGTTTATCCGGTTCGAGCATGAAGCGCCCAACGATCTCTGGCAGATGGACTTCAAGGGCCATTTCAGCCTGAGTCAGGGGCGTTGCCATCCATTGACGATACTGGACGATCACTCGCGGTTTTCGATGTGTATCGCCGCGTGCGCCAATGAGCAGCGCGACACCGTCCAGGAGCATCTAATCCGGGTCTTTCGGCGTTACGGCTTGCCTTTGCGCATAACGATGGACAACGGTTCGCCCTGGGGTGACCAGACTGGGGTTTATACCGCGCTGGAAGTCTGGCTGATGGGTCAGGGCATCAAGGTAGGTCACTCCCGGCCTTATCATCCGCAGACCCAGGGAAAACTGGAGCGTTTCCACCGCAGCCTGAAGAGTGAAGTGCTGCAAGGTCGGCACTTCACGGACCTCAACAGCGCACAACAGGCATTTGATATCTGGCGTGATGTCTACAACCAGAAACGTCCTCATCAAGCGCTGGATATGCAGGTGCCGGCGACTCGCTACAGCAGCAGCCCTCGGGAGTATCAGGAGCAGCAAATGGCGCCGGAATACGCCGACGGAGATGTGGTCAGAAAGGTCCAGGTGAAGGGCGAGATTTACTGGAGGAACCGTGAATACTCAATCGGAAAAGCATTTCACGGGCTGTCGATAGCGATCAGGGAAACAGCGGAGGATGGCATCCACGATGTCTACTGGAGTAGACATCGTATCGCCCGAATCGACTTGAACTTGCAGATTGTTACGGCAGGTAAGAGGATCTAAAAACCGTCCACCATGTCTCCGAACATGTGTTCACCATGTCTCCGGTACATACAGGGAGAGGGCTAGGGTGAGGGGGCTCTCACGGATGTACCCGACAGCTAGACTGCCCACTCACCCCTTTCCAAAGATCCTTCCAACATCCGTTTTGGAAAGATCATTTAGTCAGGCGAGAAGATTTCAGTTTTGCAGATACTGATCCTGCGACTTGATGAAAGCGTCAAACTCCGGGGAGTTATAAATTTCCAGGCAAGAATAAAACACTATGTTTTTACCAGTCTGTTTGCTGGTAGAGGACGTTTTGAGGTAGGCGCTTGCCATGTATTTCTCAGTCTCAGCATACGGATCATGCGTGACCTCCAGCGTATCTTCATTCTGCAGTATCACGTGTTGCCCCTTGCCCATGGCCGAGTAGGCGCCAATCGCGAGTCCAAGATCCGATTTTATGTCGGACTCAGACTTGAATTGACTCGATATGCAGTTGGCGAGGCCATAATTCTTAAGTGAGATTCTTGCACTGTTTATTTCGGCCTCACCTGAAAGGGCACTTCCGGAAATACCCAGAATTCCTAGTGCGATGAGTAGCTGGAATTTCATCCCTTTAACTCCCAGAAGTTGATTTTTTCCAGCTTTACGTCTGGCCGGTCATAGGTATGGCTATCGGGACGATGGTAGTCGCTGTTGTCTCCGGTGGCGCTACCATTCCATAAAGTCGCATGGCCCGTCGCATCGCTCCATCCAGTGATCTCCATGATAATGACGCCCTTCTTGCCATTGATGAAGTCTGCGTTGCTCAGCGTCAACTCGTGATCGGGAGCCCCCCAATTGTGTTTCAGGAAAGCCAGAAAGTCCGCGACTTTCATGATGTAGGGGAGCTGATCCGCGCCGGCCAGACGATAGATGGATTTGCTGGGAATGATCGTTCCTTTCGGGATTTTGTAACCGCCGTAGTTGAATCCTCTGCTTATTCTCAGAGCGCAGGCGTTTGCATAGGCGTCCGGTTTTTCTGCTCTGGCAGCCTCGACATTGCCCCCGACAAGCGCATAAACATCTATTGAGCTTTTAAGACCGACCTCTGCGTAGGCAGTCCACAGCGTGCTGAATTTTGGTCTTTTGACGACGATGTTGGAGCTTACGCCGCCTGAACTGATATTGACCTGGGCCATTAGATCTCTCCTTCCATATCAAATGCTTCCCCTTGAAAAGCATTCGGGATGATCGCGATTCCTTTCGCTCCGACAGTGCCCGACAACGTCTTTTCTGTCGCGCCACTGATCGTGACAGTTACCGTTTCACCGGGTGAATAGCCGGATGTTTTTACATGAATATTCAGGTCGGTATAGAAGCGCGACACTGAATCCACGGGAGTTTGGCTTTCCCCGTACGAGAAGGTTATCCGTTGTATCGTTTTGGGCTTTGGAATAAGGCTACTTATCGCAGAGAAGCTCGCAGCACTATGTTCACCGCCACCATAAACAGACGATTGACCGAACAAGAGCGTGTTGGATTTTGGTGGACACCCGCAGGCGATGTAATCACCTTCGAGTGCAACTGGCCCGGCGGGTAATGTAACTGTTCGAGGGCCCACTGCAACGATAGGGCCTTTGCCTGCACTGCATGCCGGACAACTGGCCATGTGGCCGATGGAGGATGTGCTTACGGCGTAATCAATGTTGATTCCGGCGTTCCCTTCCAGGACTGCGCCGCCGGTTGAGGTCGGAGCGCCGATTCCGATCACCTTTCTTCCCATGTAAATGTCCCTCTTTACAGGTTTTAAGTGCGACCGATCTTCGCATTCCCTTTGTTCAAGGGACGAAGAGTATCTATGGCGAGTTGTTTCTTGATGTTGCTTTTGCCTTCGATCCCATCTGCCTCAGCTGGCTCTCAAGGATGTACCCGACAGCAAGACCACCCACTCAGCCCCCAACCCCTGACTTGCCGCCCGGTAAAAGGTAAACTTCACGGCCCTCGCAGGAGCAGCCATGAATTATCGTCACGCCTTCCATGCCGGCAATCACGCCGATGTGTTCAAACACCTGACTTTGACCCGCCTCATCGCTCTGATGTCGCGCAAGGAGCAGCCGTTTGCCTATCTCGACAGCCACGCCGGCATTGGTCTGTATGACCTGCAGGGCGATCAGGCCAACCGTACCGGCGAGTACCTGGAAGGCATCGCGCGGTTGTGGGATCAGCCGGATCTGCCGGCGCTGACCGCTGACTACATGAAAGTGCTGCACGAGATGAACCCGGATGGCCAGCTGCGCTATTACCCGGGCTCGCCGGAGCTGGCGCGGCGTCTGACCCGACCGCAGGATCGGGTGATGCTCAACGAGAAGCACCCCGAAGACGGCGTGCAGCTCAAGGAGAACATGGCCGGTGACCGTCGGGTAAAGGTGCATCTGGGTGAGGGCTGGCATGTCGCCCGCGCCATGTTGCCGGTGCAGGAGAAGCGCGCGGTGATGTTGATTGATCCGCCGTTCGAACAGCTCGATGAAATGCAGCGTTGTGCGGCGTCGATGAAAGAGGCAATCGGTCGGATGCGCCAGACTGTGGCGGCCATCTGGTATCCGGTGAAGGACCAGCGCGCACTGCGTCGTTTCTATCAGGATCTGGCCGGCACCGGTGCGCCGAAACTGCTGCGTGTGGAGCTGCTGGTGCATCCGCTGGACACGCCGAACAGCCTGAACGGTTCCGGGCTGGCGATTGCCAATCCACCGTGGGGGCTGGAGGAAGAGTTGCGTGAGCTGCTGCCGTGGCTGTCCAAGAAGCTGGGCCAGACCCAGGGTGGGTGGCAGATGGATTGGTTGATCGCCGAAAGCTGATCAGCCGTCAATCGCTCCCACGCTAAGCGCGGGAGCGATCAGGGTGGGCTTAGTTACCTGCCAGACTCGGTGGCATGCAAACGCCAGTGCCGCCAATCCCGCAGTAGCCTTCCGGATTTTTCGCCAGATACTGCTGGTGATAGGTCTCGGCGAAGTAAACGGTCGGCGCCTGTTCAATCTCGGTGCTGATTTCACCCAGACCCGCCTTCGACAACTCAGCCTGATAAACAGCCTTGCTCTTCAGCGCCGCCTCCAGTTGCTCCGGGTGGGTCGCGTAGATCACCGAACGGTACTGGGTGCCGATGTCATTGCCCTGACGCATGCCCTGCGTCGGGTTGTGCAATTCCCAGAACATTGCCAGCAGCTCTTCGTAGCTGACCTTGGCCTTGTCGAACACCACCAGCACCACTTCAGCGTGGCCGGTCAGGCCCGAGCAGACTTCTTCGTAGGTCGGGTTCGGCGTGTAACCGCCGGCGTAACCGACCACGGTGCTGACCACGCCTTCGCGCTGCCAGAAGCGGCGTTCCGCACCCCAGAAGCAGCCGAGGCCGAAGATCGCGAAATCGACGTCCTGAAAGAACGGGCCCAGCAACGGCGTCTCGGTGAAAACAAAGTGTTTTTCAGGCAGGGCCATCGGGGTTTCGCGGCCGGGCAGAGCTTGTTCTTTAGTCGGTAGCACGTTTTTGTTCACCAGAATTTCCGAGCGCAGAACCATGATCGTTCCTCTCAGTCAGGATGGGATGTAAAAAGTCTGACCGCCAGTGTGCCCAATGATGCCCAGTTAATCACCTGGCAAAGTGTGCGGATAGTGCCCTGTGAGTTACAGGCAGAGCGGGCCGCGGGGGTAGCGCTTGAGCGCCTGGATCAGCTCGCCGCCCGGAATCGGCCGGTCGAACAGGTAGCCCTGGCCGACGTCGCAGCGGTGACGGCGCAGGAACGCCAGCTGCTCGGCGGTCTCGATGCCTTCGGCCACGACCTTGAGTTTCAGGTTGTGGGCCATGGCGATCACGGCGGAGGTGATTTCCATGTCGTCCTGGTTGTCCGGGATTTCGTGGATGAAGCTGCGATCGATCTTGATGATGTCGATCGGGAATTTCTTCAGGTAGCTGAGCGACGAGTAGCCGGTGCCGAAGTCGTCCATGGCCAGGGTCAGGCCCAGGCGCTTGAGCTGGTCGAGCTGCAAGTGGGTGTCTTCGGTGGCTTCCAGCAGCAGGCCTTCGGTCAGCTCCAGTTCCAGCAGATTGGCCGGCAGCGCTTCTTCCTTGAGGATGTTGGCGATCGACGCCACCAGGTCCGGGTCGGAGAACTGCTTGGGCGACAGGTTGATCGCCACCTGCAGATTGCCCATGCCGGCGGCGGTCAGCGCCTTGCTCATGCGGCAGGCCTGGCGGGCGATCCACTTGCCGATCGGAATGATCAGGCCGGTTTCCTCGGCGACGCTGATGAACTGATCCGGGCGGATCATGCCGCGTTCCGGATGGTTCCAGCGCAGCAGCGCCTCCATGCCCAGCAGGCGCCCGCTGCGCAGGCACAGCTTGGGCTGGTAGAACACGTCCAGTTCGTTCTGGGTCAGGGCGCGGCGCAGGTTGTTTTCGACGAACAGCTTGTAACTGGCCTCGGCGTTCAGCGCCTCGGTGAACACCTGCACCTGGTGTTTGCCGTTGGCCTTGGCCTTGTGCAGGGCCAGGCCGGCGTTGCGCATCAGGGTCTGCGGGTCGCGGCCGTGCAGCGGCGCGCAGGCCAGGCCCACGGAGCCGGTGACGCTGATGAGTTGGTTGTCGACGAACATCGGTTTGTCGAGGGTCATCAGCAACTGACTGGCAATCTGTTGGCCGGCCTCAAGGGCGGTGTTGTCGAGCAATACCGCGAATTCATTACTGGCGAACCGCGCCAGGCTGCCGCTCGGGCTCAGGCTGTTGCGCAGGCGCCGGGCCAGACTGATCAACAGTTTGTCGCCGGTCTGGTGGCCGAGGCTGTCGTTGATCCGCTTGAAGTTGTCGATATCCACCAGCAGCAGGCTGATCGGGGTATCGCTGTCTCGGGCGAAGCGTTCATCCAGATTGCGGATAAATGCAGGCCGGTTACCGAGGTTGGTCAGGTTGTCGGTGTAGGCCAGGCGCTCAATGCGCTGCTGCGCCAGCTTGGTCTGGGTGATGTCTTCGTAGATGCCGATGTAATGCGTCAGCTCACGGTTGTCGCCGTAGACCTTGGAGATCGACAACTGGCCCCAGTAGGGTTCGAGGTTCTTGCGGCGGCTCTTGAATTCGCCTTGCCAGCTATTGCTTTTGGCCAGCGCGGAGGGCGCGTCGAACAGCAACTCGCTGAGGTTTTCCAGGGCCGGCAGCTCCGAGAGGCGCTGGCCGTGGACTTCCTCAGTGGTGTACTGGGTGATCGCGGTGAAGCTCGGGTTGACGTACTCGACCACGCCGTCGCAATTGACCAGCAGGAAGGCGTTGGCGCTTTGCTCGACCGCACGCTGGAACAGGTGCAGGGCGCTGGTGGCGATGCGGCGGTTGTGATTGTTGATGACCTGGGCGAACTGGTCGGCCAGTTCACCGGCAAAGGCGATTTCGTCGGACTGCCAGGCGCGGGTGACGCCGGTCTGCTCCAGACACAGCACGCCGACCACCTGGCCGTCGACGCGGATGCTGGCGTCGAGCATGGCGTTGACGTCGCGGGGGCGCAGCGCTTCGGCCATCTCGCGGGTACGCGGGTCGCGCATCGCGTTGTGCGCGTCGATGGCGCGGCTGCCGTGCAACGCGTCCATGTAATCGGGGAAGCCGCTGACGTCGAGCACCTCCGGCAGGATGTATTCCTGGGTGGCGCGGTGATAGGCGGAAATCGGCACCAGCTTCTGACCTTCGAGGTTCCACAGGCTGGCGCAGTCGATTTCGTAGATATCGCAGGCGCAGCGGGTGATCAGTTCGGCGGCTTCCTGCAGGGAGTTCTGGCTGCTGTAGCGCTGGCGGGCCAGCAGCAGGATCAGGTCCTGCTGGGCGCGCACCCGCTCCAGGTGCTGCAATTGCTCCTGCTGGGCGCGCTGGTTGAGCTCAAGGGCGATCTGCAGGCGCGAGTTCTGGGTTTCGAGGTCGACGCACGGCAGCGCTGGCGCTTCGTCAAATACATCGTCGACCGCCAGCAGGTAACCGCGCAGCAAATGACGGTTGTGCTGTTTGTAGGCCTCGCCGAGTTCGAGAATGCTCAGGACACCGGCGGCGGTGTGCAGGGTGTAGCGCACCATATAATGCGGGCTTTGGCCAAGCTGTTGCTGGATCGCGTCGTGCAGCTGATAGCGCGCTTCGGGCTCCATCAGGCTGGCGTAGGGCGAGCCGACCAGGGCGCAGAGTTCGACGGCCGGCTGGCCGAACTGGCGTTCGCAGCTGGGATCGAGAAACAGCATCGCCCAACTGGCTTCATTCAGGCGCTCGAAACGCAGCATGCCGAGCCGCGAGGGCACAGGCAACTGCGTCACTACCTCGGCCGCCATACGGCTGGCGGCATCGGGTTGGCTCTTCATGAAGGGAACTCGCTTGGAAATTTGCTGAACGCGCCGGGCTCTCGCCCTCTTTACTGTTGCCTGCGGCAAGGTTGCATCATTGCGGCACCGACTGACAAGAGACATGAAGGCCAAGTGCTATAAGAATATGTCGGCAACTGTGGGCATTTCTCCAGAGGGTGGTGGAAAGTAATGCGGGATCGCTCTGAAAGTACCGCTCCAGAGCTCTCTGGCGACCGGAACGGTAATGCCGCTGCATTTCAGCGAAGTGGAATGTCGATCGTTTGCAGGTGTCTGCCATCCCGGTCGTGGTAGTTGACCTGGATGTGCCCGGGCTCGACCACCATGTGCGCAAAATTGTCCTGGCTGATGACCTGGCTGGTCAGTTCGTGCCGATAGTCTCCCGTGTCGGTACGAACCAGCGGCTGATCGAGGATGAACGTCGCGGCCGTGGCATAGGGCAGCAGTTTGCTGTTGTGCAGCGGCGAAGAGACGATGGTGTGGATTTCGAATTCCGGGTCCTCGCTGTGGGTCAGGCGCGAGGTCAGCGAACCGTGCACGTCGCCGGAGATGAACACCACGTTCCTGATTCGATGCCGGCGGATGGTTTCCAGCAGCCGCAAGCGCTGTTGCGGGAAGCCCATCCAGGCGTCCTCGCCGTTCATTCTGCGATCCGGATAGAACATGACACTGGTAACCACAAACTTGACCCGTGCGGTGCTTTCGATCAGCCACTTGCACAAGGCGTGTTCCTGCTCTTCATCCAGAACGCGGCGGTTGTCGCTGGATAAGTGGCGACGGGTTCGACTATCGGTCACAAACCATTCGATATCGCCATCGCTGAATTGATACCAATAGTGCTTCAGCGAAGAATGCTCTACTTGGCCGTTAGTTGTGAGTGAACAGGCCGGACTGTGACTGGTTTGATAGATTTCGTAAGCCGCCATTGCATTGCGAAACAGTGTTTCATCGGCTGGGTCGGCATGACTTGGCCAGTTATCTTCTATTTCATGGTCGTCGAGAATCATGTAAGTCGAAGTGCCAGACATCAGTCGTTGAATATTGGGCTGGGAAAAAGCCGCGCGATACTTTGCAATGATCTCGTTATATTCGCGGTCGGGTGCAATCAGGTTCAAGTCATCGGCGTAAATCTGGTCACCGCTCATCATGATTGCGCTGACCGGTGGTTGTGCGCCTTCGATCAGTTGGCTGATCGAGGCGAAGATCCGGTCACCCAGCTGCGGCAATACGGGGATGCCGGCGGTCAGGCGCAGGTAGCGACACGAACCGAGGATATAGGCGCGTGGCTGTAAGGCCTGATCGCTGCGGGTACGCAGACGGTAAGTCTCCCGCGGCCATTGCAGCGGCAACTCCGCCACGCTTTCGGTGGTGTGGGCCGGACTCATCGGGCTGAACCATCCGGTCTGGTACTCGTAATCGGTGTCGGCGCTCAAGTTATCCAGAACCAGTACGCCAGACATATCACGTCTCGCGTCCAGTTTGATGAATCCTCCCGTGTGCCATTGTTTCGAATCGGTGGGTCGATAACGAATGCCGGCAAATACTGCAGCATTACTTTGAAATTCGCCGCGTATAAAAATGCGGGTCTGGTTAGTTGTTGCGTGACCCATGATGGGGCCGACAGTCGGCTTCTGCATTTTCGAATCCATTCGAATGAGTGTTAATTGAAAAGAAAGCGCACTGACTTTTATTGGCTAACTTTGGTGCGCAAAGATTAGTTGCCTGTGTATAAAAAATATCGACAGGAAGGGGACTTGGCTCGTGGCTGAAATCAGCAAGGCTTGTGGGAAAAATACGGCTGTCGGATATTTCAGGCAAAAAAAGCCCCGCCAGGTTGACGGGGTTGAGGTACGAGCGTGTGGCGCTCGAAAACGTGGAACGCGGTCGGCCCTCCGCTGCCGGAGGGCCGAGCGCTTTACAGCAGGATGGTGCGGATGTCCGCCAGCAGATCGCTCAGACGCTTGGTGAAGCGTGCAGCAGCGGCGCCGTTGATCACACGGTGATCGTAGGACAGCGACAGTGGCAGCATCAGTTTCGGCTGGAAGGCTTTGCCGTCCCAGACTGGCTGGATGGTTGCCTTGGAAACACCGAGGATCGCCACTTCCGGCGCGTTGACGATCGGCGTGAAGCCGGTGCCGCCAATGTGGCCGAGGCTGGAAATGGTGAAGCAGGCGCCTTGCATCTCGTCCGACGAGAGCTTCTTGGTCCGGGCTTTTTCAGCCAGGGAAGCGGCCTCGGCGGCCAGTTGCAGCAGGCTCTTCTGGTCGACGTTCTTGATGACCGGTACCAGCAGGCCATCCGGGGTGTCGACGGCGAAGCCGATGTTCACGTACTTCTTGCGGATGATCGCCTTGCCGCTTGGTGCCAGCGAGCTGTTGAAGTCCGGCAGCTCCTTGAGCAGGTGCGCGCAGGACTTGAGCAGCAGCGGCAGGATGGTCAGCTTGACGCCGGCCTTCTCTGCAACAGCTTTCTGTGCGGTGCGGAACGCTTCCAGCTCGGTGATATCCGCCGAGTCGAATTGCGTCACGTGCGGCACGTTCAGCCAGCTGCGGTGCAGGTTGGCAGCGCCGACCTGCATCAGGCGGGTCATCGGCACTTCTTCGATTTCGCCGAAACGGCTGAAGTCGACGACCGGAATCGGCGGGATGCCCGCGCCACCGGTTGCGCCAGCGGCAGCGGCCGGTGCTTCCTTGGCCTTCTGCATCATGGCTTTGACGTAAACCTGCACGTCTTCTTTCAGGATGCGACCGTGCGGACCGCTGGCGCCGACAGCGCTCAGCTCGACGCCGAATTCGCGAGCCAGTTGACGCACGGCAGGACCGGCGTGAACTTTCGCACCAGGCTTGGCTGGAGCAGCGGCCGGAGCGGCAGCAGCAGGTGCAGCGGCCGCCGGAGCAGCAGCGGCCGGTGCCGGAGCGCTCGGGGCAGCAGCGGCCGCCGGAGCCGGGGCAGCAGCCGGAGCGGCGCCTTTGACTTTCAGCTTGAGGATCAGATCGCCGGTGCCGACTTCGTCGTCCAGCTTGATGGAAACGCTTTCCACCACGCCGGCGGCAGGCGACGGGATTTCCATGCTCGCCTTGTCGGATTCCAGGGTGATCAGCGACTGGTCGGCTTCAACGCTGTCGCCAGCCTTGACCAGCACTTCGATGATCTTGGCCTTGCCGGCCGAGCCGATGTCCGGAACGTGGATGTCCTGAACGCTGTCGGCAACCGGTGCAGCCGGCGCGGCGGCAGGCGCCGGAGCAGCAGCGGCTGGAGCAGCAGCCTGGGCCGGAGCGGCAGCCGCAGGGGCCGCAGCACCCGCCACTTCCAGATCCAGGATCAGGTCGCCAGTGCCGACTTCGTCGTTCAACTTGACGCTGATGGCCTTGACCACGCCAGCGGCAGGCGACGGGATTTCCATGCTCGCCTTGTCGGATTCCAGGGTGATCAGCGACTGATCAGCCTCGACGGTGTCGCCGACCTTGACCTGGATCTCGATGATCTGGGCCTTGCCCGACGAACCGATGTCCGGCACGTGCACTTGCTGAACCGAAGCGGCAGCAGGGGCAGCGGCAGGCGCAGCCGGTGCAGGCGCGGCGGCCGGTGCAGCTTCAGCCTTGGCGGCAGGAGCGGCAGCCGGAGCAGGGGCCGCTTGCGCGGCGCCCTCGACTTCCAGCTCCAACAGTTCGTCGCCTTCTTTCAGGCGGTCGCCCAGCTTCACTTTCAGGCTCTTGATGACGCCGGCCTTCGGGGCCGGCACTTCCATGCTGGCCTTGTCCGATTCCAGAGTCAGGATGCTCTGGTCGGCTTCGATACGGTCGCCGACCTTCACAAACAGTTCGATTACTTCACCTTCACCGCTGCCGATGTCAGGTACGCGAATGAGTTCGCTCACAGAGTTTCTCCTCAGCAGTCCAGTGGGTTGCGTTTTTCCGGGTCGATGCCGAACTTGGTAATGGCCTCGGCCACGACTTTAGGTTCGATATCGCCACGGTCAGCCAGTGCTTCCAGGGCTGCCAACACCACGAAATGACGGTCGACTTCGAAGAAATGACGCAGTTTCTTGCGGCTGTCGCTGCGGCCGAAACCGTCGGTGCCCAGGACTTTGAATTCCTTGGACGGGACCCACTGACGGATCTGCTCGGCGAACAGTTTCATGTAGTCGGTAGAGGCGATGACCGGACCCTTGCGGCCGCTCAGGCACTCTTCGACGTAGCTGCGCTTAGGCTTCTGGCCTGGTTTCAGACGGTTGCTGCGCTCTACGGCCAGGCCGTCGCGACGCAGTTCGTTGAAGCTGGTGACGCTCCACACGTCGGCACCGACGTTGAACTCTTCACGCAGGATCTTCGCCGCTTCACGGACTTCACGCAGGATGGTGCCGGAGCCCATCAGCTGGACGTGGTGCGCCGCTTCGCGGGTGTCTTCTTCCAGCAGGTACATGCCTTTCTTGATGCCTTCTTCGGCACCGGCCGGCATGGCTGGCTGCTGGTAGGACTCGTTCATCACGGTGATGTAATAGAAGATGTCCTGTTGCTCTTCGGTCATCTTCTTCATGCCGTCCTGAATGATCACCGCCAGCTCGTAGCCGTAGGTCGGATCGTAGGTGCGGCAGTTCGGGATGGTGGCAGCCAGCAGGTGGCTGTGACCGTCTTCGTGCTGCAGGCCTTCACCGTTCAGGGTGGTACGGCCGGCGGTGCCGCCGATCAGGAAGCCACGGGTGCGGCTGTCGCCGGCAGCCCAGGCCAGATCGCCGATACGCTGGAAGCCGAACATCGAGTAGAAGATGTAGAACGGCAGCATTGGCTGGTTGTGGCTGGAGTACGAAGTACCAGCGGCGATGAAGGAGCTCATGGCACCTGCTTCGTTGATGCCTTCTTCAAGGATCTGACCTTTCTGGTCTTCCTTGTAGAACATCACCTGGTCTTTATCGACTGGCTCGTAGAGCTGGCCGACGGACGAGTAGATGCCCAGCTGACGGAACATGCCTTCCATACCGAAGGTACGGGCTTCGTCCGGGATGATCGGAACGATGCGCGGGCCGATTTCCTTGTCCTTGACCAGTTGCGCGAGAATTCGCACGAAGGCCATGGTGGTGGAAATTTCACGGTCGCCGGAGCCGTCGAGGATTGCCTTGAGGGTGTCCAGATCCGGAGTCGGCACGCTGAAGCTCTGTGCGCGACGCTGAGGGACGAAGCCACCCAGTGCGGCGCGACGCTCGGCCAGGTAACGGGCTTCGGCGCTGTTTGGCTCAGGCTTGAAGAACGGCAGGTTTTCCAGCTCTTCGTCTTTCACCGGGATGTCGAAGCGGTCGCGGAACAGCTTCAGGCTGTCGACGTCGACTTTCTTGGTGTTGTGCGCGGTGTTCTTCGCTTCGCCCGCACCGGTACCGTAACCCTTGATGGTCTTGGCCAGGATGACGGTCGGTTGTTCCTTGTGGTTGACCGCTTCGTGGTACGCCGCGTAGACCTTGTACGGGTCGTGGCCGCCACGGTTGAGTTTCCAGATCTCGTCGTCGGACAGGTCTGCAACCATCGCCTTGAGTTCAGGCGTGTTGAAGAAGTGTTCACGCACGAACGCGCCGTCTTTGGCTTTGTAGTTCTGGTACTCGCCGTCGATGACTTCGTCCATGCGACGTTGCAGGATGCCGTCGACGTCCTTGGCCAGCAGTGGGTCCCAGAAACGGCCCCAGATGACTTTGGTCACGTTCCACTGAGCACCGCGGAACACGCCTTCGAGTTCCTGGATGATCTTGCCGTTGCCGCGAACCGGGCCGTCGAGGCGCTGCAGGTTGCAGTTGATGACGAAGATCAGGTTGTCCAGCTTCTCGCGGCCGGCCAGGGAGATGGCGCCCAGGGATTCCGGCTCGTCGCACTCGCCGTCGCCCAGGAAGCACCAGACTTTCTGTTTGCCCGGCTGGATGAAACCGCGGTGTTCCAGGTACTTCATGAAGCGCGCCTGGTAGATCGCCTGGATCGGGCCCAGACCCATGGATACGGTCGGGAACTGCCAGAAGTCAGGCATCAGCCAAGGGTGCGGATAGGACGACAGGCCCTGACCGTCGACTTCCTGGCGGAAGTTGTTCATCTGGTCTTCGGAGATGCGGCCTTCCATGAATGCACGGGCGTAAACGCCTGGCGAGGTGTGGCCCTGGAAGTAGATCAGGTCGCCGCCGTGTTCGTCGGTCGGGGCCTGGAAGAAGTAGTTGAAGCCGATGTCGTACAGGGTCGCGCTGGAGGCGAAGCTGGAGATGTGACCGCCCAGGTCAGAATCTTTCAGGTTCGTACGCATTACCATGGCCATCGCGTTCCAGCGTACCAGCGAGCGAATGCGGCGTTCCATGAACAGGTCGCCAGGCATGCGTGCTTCGTGGGTAACGGGGATCGTGTTGCGGTAAGGCGTGGTGATGGCGTAAGGGAGCTGCGAACCGCTGCGGGTCGCCAGTTCACCCATACGGGTCATCAGATAGTGAGCACGGTCTTCGCCTTCTTTGTCGAGAACCGATTCCAGGGCGTCCAGCCATTCCTGGGTTTCGACGGGATCGAGGTCTTGCATGGCTTGCTCCAGGGCGGAAAGGCTTCCAGAATCGGTTGCCTGAGTTTGCGACTGGCCTTGTGGGCAGACGATTTAAAATTCTTGGATTGCCGACAGGTTGTTCCGGCGGCGTGTAGTTTTACTACAAATCATCCGGCATTTCAGCCTTTCGAATGTATAGACGAGTAGTAAAACTACAGATGAAAGGCTTGTGGCCTCCGGCTGCGTTGTGAGAATAATCGTTAAGGTTGGTCTTTGGCCATCCTAAAAAGGTGAAAGTTTGATGCTGGCTGCCAAAGAAAAAGAAATTTCAGCTATTTCTCACTTTTGTTCGACAGTCCTTCGCGTAGCGGTTTTTCAATCATCACTACAAGCGGCCATTTACACGCCGATCAAGGATAGACCATGACCCTGCCCGCGCTTGCCGAACTGCCCGCCATTCTCCTGCCGTTGGTCAGCCGATCCGAGCAGTCGTTCCGTACGGCCGTCGCTCAGCTTGAAGACGATCACGGCTTCTCCACCTGGACCCCGGAGCGCTGGGCGCAGTTCGCCCGCGTTACCGCCGCCAGCGATTTCGTGATTGAACAGAGTGTTCGTGACCCTTTGATGTTGCTGTCGCTGGTGCAGTCCGGCGAACTCGACCGGCCGTTCGCCCCCGGCGAGTTATGTGCGCAGATCGCTGCTGCGGCGACGGCGGCGCAGACTGACGATGAGCTGGGCCGCGTCCTGCGTCGCCAGCGCGCCCGGCATCAGGTGCGAATTATCTGGCGCGACCTGACCCGCCAGGCCGATCTGGTGCAGACCTGCCGCGACCTTTCCGACATGGCCGACGCCAGCATCGACCAGGCTTATCAATGGTTATATAGCCGCCATTGTCAGCAATTCGGCACGCCCACCGGCCGGCGCAGCGGCCTGCCGCAGCAAATGGTCATCCTGGGCATGGGCAAGCTCGGTGCGGTCGAGCTGAACCTGTCCTCGGACATCGACCTGATCTTCGCCTACCCCGAGGGCGGCGAAACCGTCGGCGTGAAGCGTGCGCTGGACAACCAGGAATTCTTCATCCGTCTCGGCCAGCGCCTGATCAAGGCCCTCGACCCGATGACCGTCGACGGTTTCGTGTTCCGCGTCGATATGCGTCTGCGCCCTTACGGCTCGTCCGGCGCGCTGGTACTGAGCTTCAATGCGCTGGAGCAGTATTACCAGGATCAGGGCCGGGACTGGGAGCGCTACGCGATGATCAAATCGCGAGTGGTGGCCGGCGATCAAGTGGCCGGTGCGCAGTTGCAGGAAATGCTGCGGCCGTTCGTGTACCGGCGTTATCTGGACTTCTCGGCGATCGAAGCGCTGCGCACCATGAAGCAGCTGATCCAGCAGGAAGTGCGGCGCAAGGGCATGGCCGACAACATCAAGCTGGGCTCCGGCGGCATCCGCGAGGTTGAGTTCATCGCCCAGGCTTTCCAGTTGATTCACGGCGGACGCGACCTGAGTCTGCAACAGCGTCCTCTATTAAAGGTGTTGGGCACGCTGGAAGGGCAGGGTTATCTGCCGCCTGCGGTGATCAGCGAGTTGCGCGAAGGTTACGAATTCCTGCGCTACACCGAACACGCGATCCAGGCGATTGCCGACCGCCAGACTCAAATGTTGCCTGACACTGCGCAGGATCAGGCACGCATCGCTTTCATGCTCGGTTTCGCCGACTGGGACGCTTTCCATGAAAAGCTGATGTTCTGGCGAGGCCGGGTGGCCTGGCACTTTGCGCAAGTGATCGCGGACCCTGATGAAGAAGAGGGCGCCGATTGCGAAGTGGTGGTCGGCGGCGAATGGCTGCCGCTGTGGGAAGAGGCGCAGGACGAAGAAGCCGCCTGCCGCCAACTGGAAGAGGGCGGTTTTGCCGACGCCACCAAAGCCTTGAAAGCACTGGCCGGTCTGCGCAGCAGTCCGCAACTGCGGGCGATGCAGCGTCTGGGGCGCGAACGCCTCGACGCCTTTATTCCGCGCCTGCTCGCTCAGGCAGTGGAGCATGACAATCCGGATCTGGTGCTCGAGCGGGTCCTGCCGCTGGTCGAAGCGGTGGCCCGGCGCTCGGCTTATCTGGTGTTGCTGACGGAAAACCCCGGCGCGCTGCGACGCTTGCTGACGCTGTGTGCCGCGAGCCCGTGGATCGCCGAGCAGATCACCCGTTTCCCGTTGCTGCTCGACGAATTGCTCAACGAAGGTCGCCTGTTCAAGCCACCGCTGGCACCGGAGCTGGCCGCCGAGCTGCGCGAGCGCCTGACCCGCATTCCGGAAGACGACCTCGAACAACAGATGGAAGCCCTGCGCCATTTCAAACTGGCGCATCGCTTGCGGGTCGCCGCCTCGGAAATCGCCGGCAGCCTGCCGTTGATGAAAGTCAGCGACTACCTGACCTGGCTCGCCGAAGCGATTCTGGAGCAAGTGCTGGCCCTGGCCTGGCGCCAGACCGTGGCCAAGTACGGCACGCCGCTGCGCACTGACGGCACGTTGTGCGATCCCGGCTTCATCATTGTCGGTTATGGGAAAGTCGGCGGGATCGAGTTGGGGCATGGTTCGGACCTGGACCTGGTGTTCATCCACGACGGCGATCCACAGGCGGAAACCGACGGGGCGAAACCGATTGATGGTGCGCAGTTCTTTACCCGGCTCGGCCAGCGGATCATTCACTTGCTGACGGCGCAGACCAACTCCGGCCAGCTGTATGAAGTGGACATGCGTCTGCGGCCATCCGGTGCATCCGGGCTGTTGGTGAGTTCGCTTGGCGCGTTCGCCCGCTATCAAGAAAATGAAGCGTGGACGTGGGAGCATCAGGCCCTGGTGCGGGCGCGGGTGCTGGTGGGCAGTCAGGATGTCGGCCAGGCGTTCGAGAAAGTACGGGCCCAGGTATTGGGCAAGACGCGGGATCTGGCGAAGCTGCAACAGGAAGTGAGCGAGATGCGCGCCAAGATGCGCGACAACCTCGGCAGCAAGAGCACGGCCGCCGGTACGGGGGCGAATGCCTTCGAGGCCACGGCGCCGTTCGACCTCAAGCAGGACGCCGGAGGTATCGTCGATATTGAATTTATGGTGCAATACGCGGCCCTGGCGTGGTCGCAAAGCCATCCGCCGCTGCTGCGCTGGACGGACAATATCCGCATTCTGGAAGAGCTGGAACACGAAGGGTTGATGCCCGTCGAAGACGCCAGCCTGTTGCGCGAGGCCTACAAGGCCTACCGTTCCGCAGCCCACCGGCAGGCTTTGCAGAAGGACGCCGGAGTGATACCGGGCGACCAGTTCGCGGACGAACGGCGGCAGGTGATGCGGATCTGGCGAGAGCTGGGGCTAAGCTGATTCTCGAGACGGGGAGGCGTAAGGCCTCCCCGGTTCGTTTATGGAAACCACATGAATATTCTGATCGTTGGGCCCAGTTGGGTCGGTGACATGGTGATGGCGCAGACACTGTTTCAGTGTCTCAAACAGCGCCACCCGCAGTGCGAAATCGACGTGCTGGCCCCCGAGTGGAGCCGGCCGATCCTCGAACGCATGCCCGAAGTGCGCAAGGCCTTGAGCTTTCCGCTCGGCCACGGCGCGCTGGAGCTGGCGACCCGCCGGCGGATCGGCAAATCCCTGGCCGGCCAGTACGACCAGGCGATCCTGCTGCCGAACTCGCTGAAGTCGGCACTGGTGCCGTTTTTCGCCGGCATCCCGAAACGCACCGGCTGGCGTGGCGAATTCCGCTACGGCCTGCTCAATGATGTGCGCACGCTGGATAAAGAACGTTATCCGCTGATGATCGAACGTTTCATGGCACTGGCCTACGAGCCGAACGCCGAACTGCCGAAACCTTATCCGCGCCCGAGCCTGCAAATCGACCCGGTCACCCGCGAGGCCGCATTGGCCAAGTTCGGTTTGACCCTCGATCGCCCGGTGTTGGTGCTGTGCCCCGGCGCTGAATTCGGTGAGGCCAAACGCTGGCCGTCCGAGCACTACGCCAAGGTCGCCGAGGCGCGGATTCGCGAGGGCTGGCAGGTCTGGCTGTTCGGTTCGAAGAACGATCACGCGGTGGGTGAAGACATCCGCGCGCGGCTGATTCCGGGCCTGCGCGAAGAATCCGTGAATCTGAGCGGCGGCACGTCGCTGGCCGAGGCCATCGATTTGATGTCCTGCGCCGACTCGGTGGTCTCCAACGATTCCGGCCTGATGCACGTGGCCGCTGCATTGAATCGCCCGTTGGTGGCGGTCTACGGTTCGACCTCGCCGGGTTTCACCCCGCCGCTGGCCGAGCACGTGGAAATCGTCCGTCTGGGCCTCGATTGCAGCCCCTGCTTTGACCGCACCTGCCGTTTCGGCCATTACAACTGCCTGCGCCAGCTGATGCCGGACGCGGTCAACGATGCCTTGCAGCGTTTGCAGGGCTCTGTGGTCGAGGTTCATTAAGTTGCGGGTATTGCTGATCAAGACTTCATCGCTGGGCGACGTCATTCACGCGTTGCCGGCGCTGACCGACGCCGCCCGGGCGATTCCCGGGATCAAGTTCGACTGGGTGGTGGAGGAAGGTTTCGCCGAGATTCCGACCTGGCACCCGGCCGTGGGCAACGTGATTCCGGTGGCGATCCGCCGCTGGCGCAAAAATATCTGGAAAACCATCACCAGTGGCGAATGGAAGCGCTTCAAGCAGTCCGTTCGGGCGAACAAATATGACCTGGTGATCGACGCCCAAGGTTTGCTGAAAAGCGCCTGGCTGACCCGCTACGTCAAGGCCCCGGTGGCCGGTCTCGACAAAGGTTCCGCCCGGGAACCGATCGCCGCGCGTTTTTATGACCGCAAACTGGCGGTGGCCCGTGGGCAGCACGCCGTCGAGCGTGTGCGCCAGTTGTTTGCCATTGCCTTGGGTTACGACTTGCCCAAAGGCCTGGGCGATTACGGCCTCAACGTCGAGCGTCTGGTCGAATTGCCACGCAAGAATGCCTACGTGGTGTTCCTCCATGGCACCACCTGGGACACCAAGCACTGGCCGGAAGCCTACTGGCGCGAGCTGACCGAGCGTGTCGGTTATCTCGGTGTCGGGATCAGGCTGCCGTGGGGCAACCCGCTGGAGAAAGCCCGGGCCGAGCGCATCGCCGCCGGTTTCAAACACGCCGAAGTGCTGCCGAAACTGAACCTGGCCGGGGTCGGCAAGGTGCTGGCCGGCGCCCAGGCCTGCGTTGCGGTGGACACCGGTCTGGGCCATCTCGCTGCGGCGCTGGACGTGCCGACGATTTCCCTGTTCGGCCCGACCAATCCGGGCCTGACCGGCGCCTACGGCAAGCTGCAGATTCACCTCGGCAGCGATTTCCCGTGCGCGCCGTGCCTGCAAAAGAAATGTACGTATCAACCGACCGCGCAGGATGCCCGTCAGTTTGACCTGAAACGCGAGTGGCCCCTGTGCTTCACGCGTCTGAATCCCGAGCGTGTTGCCAGCCGACTGAGCACGTTGTTGATGGCTGAGGAGCTGCGCTGATGCAATTGGCTTTTGTCCTGTACAAATATTTCCCGTTCGGCGGCTTGCAGCGCGACTTCCTGCGCATCGCCCTCGAATGCCAGAAGCGTGGCCACAAGATCCGCGTCTACACCCTGATCTGGGAAGGCGACGTGCCGCCCGGTTTCGAAGTGCTGGTGGCGCCGGTCAAGGCGTTCTTCAATCACCGCCGCAACGAAAAGCTCAGCGCGTGGATGGAGGCGGACCTGGCCAAGCGACCGGTGGATCGCCTGATCGGCTTCAACAAGATGCCGGGGCTGGACGTCTACTACGCCGCCGACGGCTGCTTCGAAGACAAGGCGCAGAACCTGCGCCATTCGCTGTATCGCCGCTGGGGCCGCTACCGCCACTTCGCCGAATACGAGCGTGCAGTGTTCGCCAAAGACGCGAAGACCGAAGTGCTGATGATTTCCGAAGTGCAGCAGCCGCTGTTCATCAAGTATTACGACACACCGCTGGAGCGCTTCCACCTGCTGCCGCCGGGCATCGCCCAGGATCGCCGCCGTCCGGCGGATGCCGACCAGATTCGCGCCGGTTTCCGCGCCGAATTCAATCTGAAGGACGACGAACTGCTGCTGGTGCAGATCGGCTCCGGGTTCAAGACCAAGGGCGTCGATCGCAGCCTGAAAGCGCTGGCCGCGTTGCCCGCCGAGCTGAAGAAACGTACCCGGCTGTTTGTAATCGGCCAGGATGACCCCAAATTGTTCCAGATGCAGAGTGCAACATTGGGTCTGGGCGATAACGTGACGTTCCTCAAGGGGCGCAGTGATATCCCGCGTTTCCTGCTCGGCGCCGATCTGTTGATTCACCCGGCGTACAACGAAAACACCGGTACGGTGCTGCTTGAAGCGCTGGTCGCCGGGTTGCCGGTGCTGGTCAGCGCGGTCTGCGGCTACGCCCATTACATTGCCGAGGCCGATGCCGGGCGAGTGCTGGACGAACCGTTCGATCAGACGCAACTGACGCAGTACCTGACTGACATGTTGAACGACGACGCTGCACGGGCGGCCTGGAGCCGCAACGGTCTGGCCTTCGCCGAGACGGCCGACCTCTACAGCATGCCGCAGCACGCGGCCGATGTGATTCTGGCGGAGCACGCATAAATGAAGTTGATGCTGGCTGAACCGTTCAAGAGCCTCTGGGCTGGCCGCGATGCATTCGCGGAAGTCGAGGGCTTGCAGGGCGAGGTGTACCGCGAGCTGGAAGCCCGCCGGACTTTGCGCACGGAAGTCGACGGCAACGGATTTTTCGTCAAGATCCACCGTGGCATTGGCTGGAGCGAGATTTTCAAGAATCTGCTCACCGCCAAGCTGCCGGTGCTCGGTGCGGGCCAGGAATGGAAGGCTATCCAGCGTCTGCAGGAGGTCGGTGTGCCGACCATGACCGCTGTTGCGTACGGCGAGAAGGGCAGCAATCCGGCAGATCAGCATTCATTCATCGTCACCGAAGAGCTGGCGCCGACCATCAGTCTTGAAGACTTCAGCATCGACTGGGTCAAACAGCCACCGCAGCCCAAGCTCAAGCGGGCGCTGATCGCCGAGGTCGCGCGCATGACCGGCATGATGCACCGCGCCGGGGTCAACCACCGCGACTGCTACATCTGCCACTTTCTGCTGCACACCGACAAGCCGGTGACCCCGGAAGATTTCAAACTCTCGGTCATCGACCTGCACCGCGCCCAGACCCGTCCGGCGATCACCCGGCGCTGGCGCGACAAGGATCTGGCGGCGCTGTATTTTTCCGCGCTGGACATCGGCCTGACCCGCCGCGACAAGCTGCGCTTCCTCAAGGGCTATTTCCAGCAACCGCTGTGCCGGATCCTGGCTGAAGAAGCACCGTTGCTGAGCTGGCTCGAAGGCAAGGCCAACAAGCTCTACGAGCGCAAGCAGCGATACGGGGATGCGCTCTGATGGCGGGTTGGAATCTTGAGCCCGAATACAACGATCTCGCAGCGGATTTCGGCAGCCTTGAAGCGGTGTTTGCGCTTGAAGGCGAGCGTCTGACCCGCGACCCGTTGTCCGAAGTCATTCGCGTGCAGCGCAACGGCGTCAACTATTACGTCAAACGCTACTCCGGCGCCGGCAAGGGCTTGCGCCGTTACCTGGGCAAGCCCCGGGTGAAGATGGAGTGGCAGAACCTCAAGCGCTTCGCCAAGTGGGGCATTCCCACCGCCGAAGTGGTGGCCTGGGGGCTGGAGCGCAACGGCATAGCCTACGATCGCGGGGCGATGATCACCCGTGAGCTGCCCCGCACCGAGGACCTCTCGGCATTGGCCGAGCGCAATGACCCCAAGCTGAGAAATCACAGTTGGGTCGACGGCATCAGTCGGCAACTGGCCGTCTATACCCGGACGATGCACGATCATCGCTTTACCCATAACGATCTGAAATGGCGCAACCTGCTGATCGACGATCAGGCACAGCTGTTTCTCATCGATTGCCCGAACGGCGATTTCTGGCGCGGTTTCTGGCTCAAGTACCGGATCACCAAGGACCTGGCCTGTCTCGACAAGGTTGCCAAATATCACCTGTCGAACACCCAGCGCCTGCGCTTCTACCTGCAATACCGCCAGCGTGACCGGCTCAATGCCGCCGACAAGAAACGGATTCGTCACGTGGTGAGATTTTTCGAGGGACGCGAATGACTGATTTTCTCGCCGCTGAAGACCGTGCGCTGTTGGAGCGCCACGGCCTCGGTACTTTCGACGCGCTGTGGGCCAAACAGCTCGACGCGGTGGATGAGCCGAACACCGACGGCGGCGGTTGGAGCAGCGTGTTCCGCCTCGAACTCGAAGGTCATGGTTATTACCTCAAGCGTCAGAGCAATTACCTGACCCGCACGCTGCATGCGCCGTTTGGCGAGCCGACGTTTGCCCGGGAATTTCGCAATATCAGCCGCTACCGCTCGCTCGGGATTCCGGCGCTGCAGGCGGCGTTTTTCGGTCAGCGCAACGTCGCGGGCGAAGTGCGCGCGCTCCTGCTGACCCGGGCGCTCGACGGTTGGGATGATCTGGATTCGCTGTTGCAGCGCTGGTCGGACCTTGAGGCATCGCAGCAGTCGGCGATTCTCAAGGCCTGCGGTCAGCTGGCCCGGCATCTGCACGGTGTGCGTCAGGTGCACGGCTGCTTCTATCCGAAGCATATTTTCCTGCGGGCCGAAGGCGCCGGTTATCAGGCGCAACTGATTGATCTGGAAAAGACCCGCCCTCTGCTGTTCGGTCAGCGGGATCGGGTCAAGGACCTGGAGCCGCTGCTGCGTCGTGCTCCGGAATGGAGCGATGCCCAGTTGCGCGAGTTGCTGGCGGCGTATCTCGATCAGTCGGTCGACAGTTCGCTGGTCGACAGCTGGGTCACGCGGCTGACCGCGCGGCGCAGTCGCAAGGAGACGCGTTGATGCAGTTGTCCGAACTGAAAAACGCCGGACGCACGCCGAGCCTGCCTCTGACCGTTGGGCTGGCTGATGCGGCGGGCCCGGCCGATCTGCAATTGCTCAGTCTGTTGCGGGTGTTGCCGGGGCAGCGTTATGTCGGTGCGGGCGTGTGGCGCGGTCGTCCGGTGCTGGCAAAGTTGTTGGTCGGCAGCAAGGCGGCGCGACATTTTCAGCGTGAACTGGAAGGCGTGAAGCTGCTCGCTGCCCAAGGCATGACCACGCCGTTGCTGCTGGCCGATGGCTTGAAGGACGGCGAGGGTGGCTGGCTGCTGTTCGAGTTCCTCGAAGGTGCTGAAAGTCTGGGCGATGCCTGGAACAAGGTCGAATCCTTGCCGGTGCTGGCGGATGAGCAATCGGCAGTGCTGGCCGAAGCGCTCGGCGCCATTGGCCAGTTACACGGCAAAGGCCTGTGGCAGGAAGACCTGCACCTGGACAACCTGCTGCGCCACGGTGGCCAGTTGTATCTGATCGATGGCGCCGGCATCTGTGCGGAAAATGCCGGCCAGCCGTTGTCCCGTCAGAAAGTGCTGGAAAACCTCGGGGTGTTCTTCGCCCAGCTGCCCAAGTCGCTGGAGCCGTTCACCGAAGAATTGCTGGTGTATTACCTGCTGAGCAACAGCGAGCACGCGTTGCCGCTGGAAGCCTTGCAGAAGCAGATCGACAAGGTGCGCGCCTGGCGGCTCAAGGATTTCCTGATCAAGGTCGGTCGTGAATGCACGCTGTTCAGCGTGCGGCGCGGGGCCTTCGGTCTGCGGTCGATCCGTCGCGAGGAAGAGTCCGCGATGCTGCCGGTGCTGGAGCAGGCCGATGCCTTGCTCGATCAGGGTCATTTGTACAAGACCGGCGGCGCGGCGAGCGTCGGCAAGATCGAAGTGGCCGGGCGTGCGCTGGTGATCAAACGTTACAACATCAAAGGGTTTGCTCATTGGCTCAAGCGCTTCTGGCGCCCGAGCCGCGCCTGGCATTCCTGGCGCGAGGGTAATCGCCTCGCGTTCCTCGGTATCGCCACGCCCAAACCGCTGGCGGTGCTGGAAACCCGGTTTTTCTGGCTGCGCAGCAAGGCGTATCTGATCACCGAGTACCTGCCCGGGCCTGACATCATCGAGCGCTTTGCGCCGTATGTTGAGAGCGGCGCAGCGCCGGAAGCCGAGTTGCAGGCGCTGGATCAGCTGTTTGCGCGGTTGATTGCCGAGCGCATCAGTCATGGCGATTTCAAGGGCCACAACCTGTTCTGGCATGAGGATCGCTGGGCGCTGATCGATCTGGATTCGATGTGCCAGCACGGTTCGGCGGGCAGCTTTGCTCCAGCCTATGCCCGGGATCGCGCGCGGTTCATGCGCAACTGGCCCGAGAGCAGTGCGCTGTATCAGGTGATCGATCAGCGTTTGCCCAAGGATGCATTGGGCGCTGTGTGATTTATTTCGCAAGCCGGTAAGGCGTTTCTGCAATGGAAATCGGGTAAGGCATGTGACGACAAATTCTTGTGATTTGTCCTACGGCCTTACCAGAACCCATGAACTGCCCCGTATAAGCCTCCGATGCTAGTTTGCCCCGACGTTCCCGGAGGGCAAATCTTGACCATCAAAACGGCTATTACCATTGGCGCATTTTCCCTGGCATTGTCTGGCTGCGGCACCGCCGTCACTGTGCTGCAGGGCGACGAGGCTGCTACGCGCAGCCTGCGCAAACAGAAGACCTACTGCCAGTCCATTCCGCGCATCTACAGCGGGCTCGCCCACGACTTCTGCCTGTTGCACGCGCCCCCTGATCCCACTGGCATTCTGGTGCCGGTCGTCCTGCTCGACATGACTCTTTCCGGGGTATTCGATACGGCTTGCCTGCCTTATACGATCTATCGTCAGGCGGTGGACGGGAATATCGGTGTTTATTGGCGGCCGAGCCGCGGGTAACTACTTTGCCCCCAACCAGTGAATACAGCGATGTCGTCGTTTATGTCGATGAGAGCGGTGATCATGGGATGCAGACACTCGATCCCAACTATCCAGTCTTCGTGCTCGCCTTTTGTGCCTTTCATAAAAGGTATTACTGCGAGCAAGTCATTCCTGCTCTACAGAAATTCAAGTTTGCCCATATGGGACACGATCTGATCGGCCTGCATGAACTCGAAATTCGTAAAGAAAAAGGAGCGTTTTCTGGCCTCTTCATGTCGAGAGAGCACAAGAATGCCTTTCTTGAGGAGCTGACCTGCATCATTGAAGCCAGCAACTTCGTTCTGATCAGTTGCGTCGTAGACAAGGCTTCCCTTCGTGAAAAACAAGGCACAGGACACAATCCTTATCACCTCGCTCTCGGCTTTTGTCTGGAAACGCTCTATGAGTTTTTGCAGGAGAAGAATCAACAACGAGCACTGACGCACGTGATTTTCGAGCGCCGAGGAAAGCGAGAAGATAACGAGCTTGAGTTGGAGTTTCGCAGGATGTGTGGTGGGGCGAATCGATGGGGTATTCAACTGCCGTTTGACATCGTTTTTGCAACCAAACAGGTGAATTCCACAGGCCTGCAGCTAGCCGACCTTGTTGCGAGGCCCATTGGCATGAGCGTTTTGAGGGCGGATCAGGGAAACCGTGCTTTTGACGTGCTCAAGCGCAAGTTCTATTGCAGCGGGGGACGGAGCAAAGTTGGAGAGGGTTTCGAGAATTGGGGTTTGAA
The DNA here is from genome assembly GCF_012974785.1 of Pseudomonas fluorescens. GTDB lineage: Bacteria > Pseudomonadota > Gammaproteobacteria > Pseudomonadales > Pseudomonadaceae > Aquipseudomonas > Aquipseudomonas fluorescens_BT. Next base: position 540,479 of record NZ_CP027561.1, read on the forward strand.
GATTTTCCCATCCCCAGAAAGCGAAAAGCCCCGATGATCTCACCGAGGCATTAGCGCCGACCGGGATCTCCCAGTCCGTTTGCGCTGGAGTCTATGTCGATGCTACTCGAGTGTCAACGCACCGGCCGGCCAGTTCCGCTAGAGGTTTGTCGACGCTTTTAAGCTATAATCCCGCCCTTTAGCTGTCTCTCGCCCGGTGCGAGGGCACATCATTTTTCAAGGCGCATCGCGCCTGAATGCAGACTAAAGAGGCTAGACCCCTGTGGCATTGACGATTCTTGGCCTGTCCGGCGCCCTTAGCCATGATCCTTCAGCAGCCTTGTACATCGACGGCAAGCTGGTCGCGGCGGCTGAGGAAGAGCGCTTCGTACGCGATAAACATGCAAAGAACCGCATGCCCTACGAATCGGCGAAGTTCTGCCTGGAGCAGGCTGGCATCAAGCCGTCCGACGTTGACGTGGTCGCGATTCCGTTCGCCCCGATCAGCATTTTCGGCAAGGCCCGCTGGCAGTACGCCAAGCGTTACTGGTACGCCCCGGACCGCGCACTCGACGCGATCCTGATGGGCAACCGTCGCTACAAGCGCTATCGCAACAAAATCGTCTGGTGCCTGGAGCAACTGGGCTTCGATCCGAAGAAAATCAAGATCGAACCGGTTGAACACCACCTGGCCCACGCTTCCAGCGCCTACCACTGCTCGGGTTTCAAAGAGAAAACCGCGATCCTCGGCATCGACGGCAAGGGCGAGTACGCCACGACCTTCTTCGGTTATGGCGAAAACGGCAAGATCCACAAGATCAAGGAATTCTTCGATCCGGACTCCCTCGGCGGCCTGTACGGCGCGATCACCGAGTTCCTCGGTTTCGACATGCTGGACGGTGAGTTCAAGGTCATGGGCATGGCGCCGTACGGCGATGCCAGCAAATACGATTTCTCGCGTCTGGCCTCGTTCGAGAACGGCGAGCTGGTGATCAACACCGACTACGCCAACGTGATCGGCCTGCGTCGCTACAAAGAGAAGGGCAAGGGTTACTACTTCTCGCCGAAGCTGATCGAGTGGCTGGGTCCGAAGCGCGAAGGTGACATCGCCGACGAGCCGTACATCCACTACGCCGCCAGCATTCAAGCGCTGTTCGAAAAAATCGCGCTGCAGATGATCGACTACTACCTGGGCGACGTGCTCAAGGAAACCGGCAAACTGGCCTATGCCGGTGGCTGTGCGTTGAACGTCAAGCTCAACCAGAAAATCATCGCCCGCGACGACGTCAAGGAGCTGTTCGTTCAGCCTGCCTCCGGCGATGCCGGCACCGCAGTCGGCGCCGCGGCCTATGTGTCCAACGCCCGTGGCGTGCCGGTCGAGAAGATGGAACACGTCTACCTCGGCCCGTCGTACAGCAACGAAGACGTGATCGCCGCATGTGCCCGTCACGAGAACAAGCCGACCTGGCGCAAGCTTGACAACATGCCGGAGCAGATCGCCAAAATCATGGTCGATGGCAACCCGGTGGCCTGGTTCCAGGGCCGCATGGAGTTCGGTCCGCGTGCACTGGGTGGTCGTTCGATCATCGGTTGCCCGAGCGTGGCTGGCGTGGCTGACCGCATCAACCACCAGATCAAGTTCCGCGAGCGCTGGAGGCCTTTCTGCCCGTCGATGCTCGACACCGTTGCGCCACAGATGATCAAGATCGATCACCCGGCGCCGTTCATGACCTTCACCTTCGAAGTGGCGGAAGAGTGGAAGACCCGCGTGCCGGAAGTCGTCCACGAAGACGGCACGTCCCGTGCCCAAGTGCTCAAGCGCGAATACAACCCGCGCTACTACGACATGATGAAGGCGCTGGAAGTGCTGACCGGCAACGGCGTGTCCCTGAACACCTCGCTCAACCGCCGTGGCGAACCGATGATCTGCTCGCCGACCGACGCCCTGAACATGTTCTTCGGCTCGGATCTGCAGTACCTGATCATGGAAGACATCCTGGTGGTCAAAGAAGGCGCAAACGCTTATGACACGCTCGGCTGAACGCCATGTGCTGCAGTTCTGTCACGGCTATGACGGGCCGTTCCTCGACTGCGCGCGGCAGTACGCCAGCCTGTTCGCGGGCACCGGTTATCGGGTCACCACGGTCTTTCTGACCGGGGTCGCCGATAGCGAGGTGGCCGCGGCCTGCGCCTCCGATGAAGTGTTGTTCATGGAGTACAGCTCCAAGGCCATTCGTGGCCTGAAGCTGGGCGCCATCGGCGATCTGCGCAAGATCGCCGCTTCACGCAATTTCAGTTTCTGCATCGCCCATCGTTTCAAGCCGATCTACATCGCTTTGCTCGGCACTTCACTGCCGGTGATTGGCGTGCACCACGCGTTTGGCGATTACAAACGCGGTTCGCGCAAACTCTTTGCACACATTTTCCGCAAGCGTCTGAGCCTGCTCGGCGTGTCCGATGCGGTGCGCGACGACATGCGCCGTTGCCTGCCGAAATGGCCGGCGGCGCGTATCCAGACCCTCTATAACCGCATCGATGTCTCGGCGTTGCAGATGAGTCAGGTGTCCGCCCGTGAAGCTCGCGAGACCCTCGGTCTGTCGGCGGATGCATTCATTGTCGGCAACGTCGGTCGCCTGCACCCGGACAAGGATCAGGCCACGTTGCTGCACGGGTTTGCCGCGGCATTGCCTGGTCTGCCGGCCAACAGCCAACTGGTGATTCTCGGCAAGGGTCGTCTTGAGGATGAACTCAAGGCCCTGGCCCGTGAGCTGGGCGTTGGTGATCGCGTGCTGTTTCTCGGTCAGGTGCCGGACGCGCGCAATTACTTCCGCGCATTCGATGTGTTTGCCCTGAGCTCCGATCACGAACCGTTCGGCATGGTGCTGCTGGAGGCCATGGCCGCCGGCGTGCCGTTGCTGGCCACGGCATGCGGCGGGGCAAAGGAAGTAGTCGAAGGCGTGGGCATTCTGTTCCCGCTGGGCGATGCCGAACATCTGGCCCAGGGCTTGAAACATCTGGCCAGCATGGACGAGCAGCAGCGTCGCCAGTGCGCCGAAATGATGTTCGATCGCCTGCGCGAGCGTTTCTCCGACCGCGCCGTACGCGACACCTTCTGGCATTTGCCGCAAGTTACCGATCTGGCACCGAGGGGCTGATGCTCAACCGATTTCAAGGCTGGCGCGAACGTGGCTGGTCGCCCGTTGACGCCTCAACTTATGCACAGGCCTGGCAACGTTTCGGCGGCAGCGTCGCGACTCATCCGATGGTCGTCGAGCGGCTGGCGAATCTGGCCGGCATTGCGGTGCGCTATCTGGCCTGGGAACAGCAGGGTGAGATCAAAGCGGCGATCCCGACCTGGGGCCGCGACCTGGCCTTGTCCAAGGACGTGCTCAAGCGCAACGGCAAGAAAGGCCTGTTCGACCTCGGCAACGCCGAGCTGATCCTGCCGGCCGCCGCCGATGCCCGGGCCCCGCTGCGCCATCGCGGACGCTACCTGTCGGCGCTCAACGAAAACCGCTTCAGCGGCCTCAAGTTGCAGACCGAGCAACTGGCCATGGCCCGTACCCCGGAAGAACTGTCGAAGAAGTTTCGCTATAACCAGCGCCGCGAACTGCGCCTGCTGGAAGAGGCGGGCGGGGTGGTGCGGCCGGTCAGCGACTTTTCCAGTGCCGAACTGGCAGCCATTTATTGCGACCTGTTCCAGCGCCGCTGGGGTTTCCCGGCCACTGGCGCAGCACGCATGGCCGAAGTCATCGAGCTGTTGCGCGAGCTGTTGATCGGCTCGGTGATCTTCCTCAATGACGCGCCGATCGCCATTCAACTGGTGTATCGCGTCGAAGCGCCGGAGTGGATCAGCGTCGAGTACATCAACGGCGGCGTCGATCCCGAAACCCGTGAATTCAGCCCCGGCAGCGTCCTGAGTTTCCTCAATACGCAAAGTGCCTGGGAACATGCCCGGGCACTGAACAAGCCGCTGCGCTTTTCCTTCGGTCGTGCCGACCGTGAATACAAGGATCGCTGGTGCAATCCTGTGCCGGTCTTCACCGTATGAGTCAGCCCATGAGCCGCAAACAGCAACTGCTCAAGCGTCACCGGCGCAATAAACGCATCGGTTTGTTGATCGCATTGATCGTGTTGATCGCCCTCGGCGTGCTGGTGGCCTGGTGGTTGCCGCTGGTGCTGGCGGTGATTGGCTGGATTGCCCATGAAGCATGGTTCGCCGACCACTTGTTCTATTCGCCGAAAGACGATTACCAGTACAGCTTTCCACCATTCACACCGCAGCCAAAAGTGCATTTGCACGGCGAACAATTGCGCCTCGATGAGGGCGTGATGCTGCCGGATGACGCAACGCTGATTCTCGCCGTGCGGGTGAAAAGTAGCTGGCTGGGGCGTTTCTTCGATCCACGGGTCGAGCTGGCGGGTGGATCGAATCCGGATGCCCAGACTTTCGAACGTGGCGTCAACGGCCTGCGTTTTCTGAACCTCAGCGGTCAGGCGCAGACCCTGTCTCAGGGCTTGCTGCGTCTGCGCGGGCGTTTTTGCCGGGTGTCCGGCGAGCCGGTGCTGTGGGCGCTGGAGCAGCCGGATTACCGGCGTCAGCGGGTGATGGTGATTGCGCCGCACGCCGACGATGCCGAGCTGGCCGCTTACGGTTTGTACAGTCAGGCCGACGAGGCCTGGATCGTCACCCTGACCGCCGGCGAGATAGAAGCCGAACACTATCGGCAGATGGGCCTGAACAAGGTCGAGGCGTCGCGGCTCAAGGGTCGCTTGCGGGCCTGGGACAGCCTCGCCGTGCCGCGCTGGGCCGGCGTGCCGCAGGAACATTGCGTGCAGCTCGGTTACTTCTGTCTGCAACTGGCGGCGATGCAGGCTGCGCCGAATCAACCGGTGGGCTCGCGGGAAGCCGATCTGAACGACACGCGGATTTTTCGTCAGTTGAATCCGTTTGCCCTGCCCGGCGATGCCGACGGCGCGCCGACCTGGAACAACCTGCTGGCCGACCTGCGTGACGTTCTGTCCCGTGCGCGGCCGGATGTGATCGTGTTGCCACACCCGACACTCGATCCACATCCCGACCATATCTGCGCCCAGGAAGCCGTGATGGAAGCCTTGCACGGCCTGGACTGGCAGCCGACCCTGCTCGGCTACGCCAACCACTTGCACGACAACGATCGCTGGCCGATGGGCGACAGCGGGCAGGGCATTGCGTTGCCGCCGACGTTCGATGCAACGCTCGCAATGCAGCCGCTGTGTCTGCCACTGCCGATCGAGTTGCAGCGGGACAAGGCCATGGCACTGGGCATGATGCATGACCTGCAGCCGCCGGCGCCGTTCAAGCGTCGTCTGCGCCGACTGGTTCAGCGAGTGCTGGCCGGTCGAGTGCCTTCGGTCTACGGCGAAAACGAATTTTTCCGCAAAGCGGTCAGGCGCCAGGAGCTGTTCTGGCTGCTGAAGCAGAGTGAAACAGGCGCGACGGGATCGCACCGGGGAGAGTCATGAGTCAACGCGCAAAGGTGCTGCAGCTGCAGCCCGACTACAACGTCAAATCCCATGATTTCGCCGACCTCGCCGAGCAGATCGTCAAGGCCTTGCCGACGGATCGTTACGAGGTGACCGCTGCGTTTCTGCGCGGTAAGCCCGGTCCCGGCGAAGCCGTCAGCCGGGCCGACCGTTCGGTGTATTTCGAGTTTTCCGACAAGTCCCTCAAAGGCATGCGCCTGCGGGCGATGTGGCAGCTGTACAAATTCTGCCGGCGGGAAAAGTTCGACGTGGTGATCTGCAACCGCTTCAAACCGGTGAACATGATGCTGACGCTCAATCGCTGGTTGAAGGTGCCGTTGTGCATCGGTATTTCCCACGGTTTCGGCGAGTACGACCGCTTCTATCGCCGTCGTCAGACTCAGCGCCTGATCGACCGGCACTGGCGTTTCGTCGGCGTGTCGCCGGCGGTCAAGCAATACCTGCTGGATTGCGATTGCGGTTTCACTGACCGGAATACCTACGCCATCACCAACGCCATCGACATCGAACAGGCTGAAGGCCTGCAGCACAGTCGCGAGCGTGCACGGGAGTTGCTGGGCATCGATCCGAAGGTGCGCCTGATCGGCGCTCTGGGACGGCTGGTATCGGTCAAGGGCCATACCTACCTGTTGCAGGCGTTCGCCCAACTGAAAGACAAATACCCGAACACCCAACTGGCAATTATCGGTGCCGGACGCCTGCAAGCACCGCTGGCCGCCGAGATCGAGCAACTCGGCCTGAGCGGTCGCGCCCACCTGCTGGGGTTCAAGGAAAACGCTCTGCAATACGTGCGTGCGTTCGATATCTGGACCATGCCGTCGCTGGCCGAAGGTCTGGGCCTGGCCTTGCTGGAAGGCATGAGCGGGCATCTGCCGGTGATCGCCTCGAACGTGCCGGCCATGCTGCCGCTGATCGAAGGTGCCGGTGGCCTGTCGATCACGCCCAGGGACGTGCCGAGCCTGGTCGCGGCGCTGGATGCCTACCTCGGGCTGTCGGATGACGAGCTCAAGGCCAAGGGTGAGCAGGCTTATCGCTATTTGCAGGAACAGCACGATATCGAGGTCTTCCGCCAGGAATACCTGAACCTGATCGACTCCGGCCTGGAACAGGCCCGCAAGGAACAGCCATGAGTGAGGTCACCGCCCTGAGTGATGCACAACCCATCGTCACCGTGATCATCGCGTCGTATAACCACGGCCCGTACATCGAGGAAAGCATCCTCAGCGTCATCAACCAGAGCTACAAAAACATCGAGCTGCTGGTGGTCGACGACGGCTCGAAGGATGACAGCGTCGAGCGCATCAATGCCTTGCAGGCAAAGCACGGTTTTGACTTCCGTGTGCAGCAGAACCAGGGCCTGACCAATACGCTCAATGGTGCCATTGCGCGGGCCAGGGGCAGCCTGATCGTCCCGTTCGGCTCCGACGACATCATGTACCCGGACCGCATCGCCACCCAGGTCGCCTACATGGACGGTAAGCCTGAGGTCGGCATCTGCGCCGGCAACATCGAGTTGATGGACGCCGATGGCAACCTCTACCCGGAAAAGCGCCAGCGCCGGGATGTGCCGTTCCGTCGTCTGGACTTCGATGACATGTTCCTGGAGCGCAAGCCTTATCCGCCGGCGCCGACCCTGATGATCCGTCGTGAAGCACTGGACAAGGTGGGTGGATTCGATCCGACGATTCGCCTCGAAGACCTGTACATCGAGCTGAAGGTGACACGCGCCGGGTATTTCATCGATGGTTTGAACGTGGTGATGGCTCGCTACCGCAAGCACGCCACCAACTCCTACAAGAACCATCGCTTCATGATCGAAAACATCCTGCGCACCTACGCGCTGTTCAGCGATCATCCGCTGTACGACGAGGTGCGCTACAAGTCGCTCAATTCGATGTTCCTGAAAACCGCCAACCGCGACCGCAAACTGGCGCGGGAGCTGCTGGCGCAGATTCCGTTCAAGGCGTGGAACAAGAAAACCTGGCGCGGTCTGGGCCGGTTGCTGTTTTCACCACTGGAAAAGGACTGAGGCCGCGGCCGCCCGTGATCAGCGGGCGGCTTTTTCTGCGATGCGCTTGTTGCCCTGCTGGCGCTGGCGAAGCCACTGCACGACCTTCCTGCCTGCGCTCATTCCCGGCTGTTCGATGTACAGGAATGTCGCGCTGCTGATCAGGATCAGCAGGCAGGTGCACGCTGCCAGCAATGGCAGGTAGACCCAGGCCTCCCGGCCATCGAGGTGCAGTGCCGGCGGCAGGCGCTGGACCATCAGCCACAGCACGAAACCATGCAGCAGATAGGTGCTGTAACTGATCTCTCCCAGCCAACGGATGCTGCGTGGCTTGAGGGCACCGAACAGAGTGTTGCCAGAAGCCACGATCACGAAGAACAGCGACAGCAGAAACAGTGGCTGGGTCTTGAAGGCCCTGTTGAAGGCGGTGAAGGCAATCGCCAGCGCAACCAGGGCGACGACTCCGGCCAGAGGGGTCTTGCTCCAGGCTACCAGTTGCGGTCGACGTACCCAGTACGCAGCAGCGATTCCGCCGAGGAAACTGGCCAGGAAGTGCTTCTTGAGCGAGTGCTCCCAGCCGACCACTTGATACAGCGCATAAATACCGAGCAGACACAGCACCACCTGGCGCCAGTTGCTTCGGAAGATGAACACCATGCCAGCCAGTGGCAGCGCCAGGTAGAAGAACACTTCGTAGGCCAGCGTCCAGGTGACGTTGGAGATGAGCATGCCGGTGTGCGGGTACAAGTTGACGTCCGGCCGGTCAAAGGTCAGCCAGGCCAGGGTCTGCTTGAGCAGCTCTACAGTGGATACTTTCAGTTCCCAGCCCTGTAGCTGGAACACCGTGATGAACACGATCAGCATCAGCGGCAAGTACAGCGGATACAGGCGAAAGACCCGAGAGACGCCGAAAGCCGTCCAGTCGAACTCGCGACCCTGGGCCAGCAGGCGGCCCCAGAACAGGAATCCGGTGATCATGAAGAACAGCGCGACGCTGCCCTGGCCAAGCATCGAATAGAACGCGCTCGGTGGAAAATCGATCACGCCCGTGCGCAGAAAGATCCAGGTGATGATCGAGTGATGAACAAACACGCCAAACGCCAGGTAACCGCGCAAGCCATCGATGCTGGCGTAACGGCTCTCACCGGAATGCTGCAGATGGCGGGCTATTTTCGGAACCGCGCGCAACAACAGCGCGGCGGTTGCGATGGCCAGCAGATAAGCGGCCGGTGCAATAAGAAGATTGGTTGCGGTCATCATTGAACCCGGGCCGCAGTGGTGGTGGCCAGCACTTGCCTGTGCAGGTTGTCTACGGCGGATTTCGGCGCCGTCACAGCGTACCCCTGAAGCAGCGCGTCGAGGTGATCCTCGAACAGCCAGCGCTTGTCGACGGTGTAGCGTTGCATGTGTCGCAGATTGCGCTGGCGCAACGAAAGAGTCAGTGGCGAAGGGTAGATCCGCAGGTCTGCCAGATCGATCAACCCGAACTCGCCGTCCTCCAGCACCAGCACATTGCCCAGATGCAGCGAGCGGAAATAGACGCCTTGCTCATGCAGCCGGGCCATGAATTTGCCGAAACGTTCGACCAGGGCCTGTCGTACTGCTGGCGCGGTGATGCCTTGCAGCACCTGGCGCAAGGTATGGCCTGGCAGTGGCGCGTAGTGCACTGCACTGCTGCCATCGTCGAGGCGATACAGGTTCAGTACCTGCGGGGTGGGGATGCCCATCCGGCGCAATTGTTCGCTATTGATGGCGAAGCGTTCGGAGTAAGGGTTGAAGTTGCCGGAGGTGTACCAGCGACGGCGGCGGAACAGCTTGAGGAAGCTGCCATCGGTCAGGCGCAGGACCTTGGGGCCGAGGCCGTCCTCTTCAATCACCTGGGCATTGGCGCCCAGCTGTTGCAGGCCGGTGGCCGACAGTTTCTGCACGGGAACGGTCAACAGGCGGCGGGCTCGCTGATTGATGCTCAAGGCGGCGATCAGTGCCAGGGGAATCCACAGCAGGAACCAGTGCTCCTTGGGCCGCGAGATGATACCGCCGCCCTCTGTCAGGCCGGCGCCGATACCGAACACCAGCCAGGTGGAGGCGATGATCAGCAGCGGCTGAACGCGCTGGCGCCAGCTGCTCAGCAGTCCCCAGGCCTGGAAAAACAGCCACGGCAACAGGCCCAGAATACCGACATAATAAAGGACCCCCAGGGCAAAACTGTGGGGTTCCTGGAAGTTGTAGCCAACACCGGGGTCGATCGCCAGGCCGGCGTTATAGCCATGACCGATCCACGGGTGTTCGGCAATCTTTTGCAGGGCAATCTGCCAGATTTCGAAACGGTAGGAGTCGCCGCGTTCGGTGATCATCTTCGAAAACAGGGCGATCACGGTGATGCCAATGGCCGACAGTGCGCTCAAAAGCACCACCGAGCGTCGGTTCCAACAAATGAAGGCCAGCCAGAATGCGGCCAGGGTCAAGGCGACCAGCGGTGTTCTGGACCCGGTCGCGATCACCGCTGCGAACATGATCAGCATGGCCGGCAGGCTGAGCCAGAGCAGGCGGCCATGCTTGCAGGACATGCTGATACTGAGCCAATAGGCACAGAAGAATCCGAACAGGTGGGAGCTGAGCAGCGGGTTATCGAAGGCGCCACCCCCGATCAGGCGTGCGCCCGGCTCGTAATGACGGATGAACGGGATGAGGAAACAGAGGGTGGCGATCAGCGCGACCATGGCTGCGACGAACAGCATCGGCGCCAGAATGTCACTGCGGTAACGCACCAGCAGGTAGCAGCCGACGAACAGCATCAGGGTGTGCAAGGGAGGCTTGAGCATGCCGCCGAACGATTCGCCATCCGGCGGTCCCCAGGCGAGACTGAGCAATGCCCAGGCGACGAACACCAGCAGCGCGACAATCATCGGCTCGCGCAGCAGTTCCCGGCACTCCCGCGGACGCAGGCACAGGGCGATCAGCGCCGGAATGCTGAACAGGCCATAAAACAGTTTGTGATGCAGGCTGCGGCCAGGCAGGAAGAACAGCGCACACAGGAGCAGGAAGTAGCCGACGGGAAGTATCCACAGGCTGATGAAATCGAATATTCGACTGGACGTACTGCTGAAGCCGCGAAGTTGCATGCTGTGAGATTCAATCCTGAAGTTGATCGGCCATTACGTTGATGGCTATTTGATGCTGAAAAAGACGCATAACAATAACAGCCTTTGCCCGATTGCCAGAACCCTGAAGAAGCTGTGCTAAAGTCAGCGTCCTTTTTATCGACTTTCGCGTGATATGACCGACTCCAGTCCCGCCGCAAGCCCTTCGAGCTTGAAAATCTACTTCCGCCTGCTCGGCTACGTCCGGCCGTATATCAGTCTGTTTCTGATCAGCATCGTCGGTTTTCTGATTTTCGCATCGACCCAGCCGATGCTCGGTTACATTCTCAAGTATTTCGTCGACGGTCTGTCCAATCCAGAGGCAGTACTGTTCCCCACCGTGCCTTACCTGCGCGACCTGCAACTGCTGCAGGCCGTACCGCTGTTGATCATCCTCATTGCGGCCTGGCAGGGCCTGGGCTCCTATCTGGGCAACTATTTCCTGGCCAAGGTTTCCCTGGGCCTGGTGCATGATCTTCGGGTGCAGTTGTTCAACAACCTGCTGGTGCTGCCGAACCGTTATTTCGACAAGCATAACTCCGGTCACCTGATTTCACGCATCACGTTCAACGTCACCATGGTCACGGGGGCGGCAACAGATGCGATCAAGGTCGTAATCCGTGAGGGTATGACGGTGATCTTCCTGTTCGCTTCCCTGCTGTTCATGAACTGGAAGCTGACGCTGGTGATGGTTGCGATCCTGCCGCTCATCGCCATGATGGTGCGTACCGCCAGCAAGAAATTCCGCAAGCAGAGCAAAAAGATCCAGTTGGCCATGGGCGACGTGACCCATGTTGCCTCGGAAACCATCCAGGGCTATCGCGTGGTGCGCAGCTTCGGTGGCGAAGCCTATGAAGAAAAACGCTTTCTCGATGCCAGTCAGAGCAACACTGACAAGCAACTGCGCATGACCCGCACCGGTGCGATCTACACGCCGATGCTGCAACTGGTGATCTACACCGCGATGGCGGTGCTGATGTTCCTGGTGCTGTTTCTTCGCGGTGATGCCTCGGCAGGTGACATGGTGGCCTACATCACCCTGGCGGGCCTGCTGCCCAAGCCGATCCGTCAGTTGTCCGAAGTCAGCTCGACCATCCAGAAAGGCGTGGCCGGTGCCGAAAGCATTTTCGAGCAACTGGACGTCGAGCCGGAGGTCGATACCGGTACGGTCGAGCGTGATGTGGTCACCGGTCGCCTCGAAGTACGCAACCTGAGCTTCACCTACCCGGGCACCGAGCGTCAGGTACTCGACAACATCACCTTCTCGGTCGAGCCGGGGCAGATGGTGGCGCTGGTGGGACGGTCCGGCAGCGGCAAGTCGACCCTCGCCAACCTGATCCCGCGTTTCTATCACCACGACAAGGGCGAGATCCTGATCGACGGTGTGGAGATCGAGCAGTACAAACTGCTGAATCTGCGTCGTCACATCGCCCAGGTGACCCAGCACGTCACGCTGTTCAGCGACACGGTGGCCAACAATATTGCCTACGGCGATCTGGCCGGCGCGCCACGTGAAGACATCGAGAAGGCCGCGCGTGATGCCTATGCCATGGACTTCATCGCGCAACTGCCGGAAGGCCTGGACACCCAGGTCGGCGAGAACGGCGTGCTGCTTTCCGGCGGTCAGCGCCAGCGCCTGGCGATTGCCCGTGCCCTGCTCAAGAACGCGCCGGTGTTGATTCTCGACGAGGCCACCTCGGCCCTCGATACCGAATCCGAGCGACACATCCAGGCTGCGCTGGATCAGGTGATGAAGGGCCGCACCACGCTGGTGATCGCCCACCGTCTCTCGACCATCGAGAAGGCCGACCTGATTCTGGTCATGGATCAGGGGCGTATCGTCGAGCGTGGCACTCACGGCGAGCTGCTGGCCCAGAACGGCTACTACGCGCGCCTCAATGCCATGGGCCTCGATGCTCCGGCCGAAGACATCGCCTGAGCCCGCCTTGCAAATGCCGGGCACGCAATGCGCCCGGCGGTTTGTATCCGGAACTTTACCGTTCTTGACCAAACCTGCATAAAACCCGACACCGCGCTTGTTAAGGTTCCTGAACGAACTTTGACTTCCATCGAGGGGGCCATCCCCGTCGCGCGGGTATCTTCATGTTGCAACGCTATCTGTGGAAGCTGCTGCCCAAGCCGCAGCGGGCTTTTCTGCTCGGGCGTCTGTCGGTGGTCGATAGACAGGCGGTGAACAAGTCAATGTCGGCCAACCTGCGCTTTCCCGAAGCCTTCGAACAGCGTTCCTGCCTGTTCATTCATGTGCCTAAATGCGCCGGCAGCAGCGTGTGTACCGCGATGTTCGATGGTTGGCGGCCCGGCCATCTGCCGTTGTACTGGTATGAAGAGCAGTTTCCCGCGCAGTTCGCCGCTGCATACAAATTCGCTTTCGTCCGCGATCCGCTGGAACGTGCCTATTCGGCATACGCTTTTCTGCGGGGCAACGAGCTGAGCGGACGCGATCACGCCGCGCAGCAACTGGTCAGGCATTACCGCGACTTCGATGACTTCGTTGCGCGCTGGCTGCATGCGGAAAACATCGCGCGACAATTGCACTTCGCTGCGCAAACCGACTTTCTCACCGACTCTCTGGGCCGTCTGGCGCTGGACTTCATCGGTTATCAGGAACATCTGGAGCGGGATTTCCACCTGGTGTGCGAGCACCTGGGCCTGACCAGCCGATTGCAATACGTCAACTGTTCCCGGGAGCGGCGTCCACTGCCGGCCCGGGAATTCTGCTCCTTGCGTACCCGACGCCTGGTGCGGCGGGTCTATGCACGTGACTACGAGATGCTCGGTTATGAATGAGGTACCCCCGGGTCTGTGCCTGCCATCAATGGGCAGCGTTCCTGTACAAAAAATGAGCAAAAAACCCCGTCGTTTCATCCTGTTGCAGCCGCCGCACAAGCCTTCGCCAACCCTGTGTTAATATCGCGCCCCTGTTCATTTTGTATGTGGGTTGCTCCATGAAGTTGTCCATGCCGCGATTCGATCAAGCCCCTGTCTTGGTGGTCGGCGATGTCATGCTCGACCGTTACTGGCATGGTGGTACCTCACGGATCTCCCCTGAGGCGCCGGTACCGGTTGTAAAGGTCGAGCAAATCGAAGACCGCCCGGGCGGTGCCGCCAACGTTGCCTTGAACATTGCCGCGCTGGGTGCGCCGGCGTCGCTGGTCGGTGTGACCGGTGACGACGAAGCCGCCGACAGCCTGAGCAACAGCCTCAAGGGCGCGGGCGTGCGAGCCTTGTTCCAGCGCATCGCGCACCAGCCGACCATCGTCAAGCTGCGGGTCATGAGCCGGCACCAGCAACTGCTGCGTATCGACTTCGAAGAACCGTTCGCCACTGATGCCCTGGCCCTTGCTTCCCAGGTCGACGACCTGCTGGAAGGTATCAAGGTGCTGGTGTTGTCCGACTACGGCAAAGGCGCCCTGAAAAACCATCAGGCACTGATCCAGGCCGCGCGTGCCAAAGGCATTCCGGTGCTGGCCGACCCGAAGGGCAAGGATTTCTCGATCTACCGTGGCGCGAGCCTGATCACCCCGAACCTTAGCGAGTTCGAAGCCATCGTCGGCGGTTGCGCCGATGAGCACGAACTGGTGAGCAAGGGCGCGAAACTGATGCACGACCTCGAGCTCGGCGCGTTGCTGGTGACTCGCGGCGAACACGGCATGACCCTGCTGCGCCCGGATCATCCGGCGCTGCACCTGCCGGCCCGGGCTCGTGAAGTGTTTGACGTGACCGGTGCCGGCGACACCGTGATTTCCACCCTGGCGGCCGCGATTGCCGCAGGCGAAGAGCTGCCCCACGCGGTGGCGCTGGCCAACCTGGCGGCCGGCATCGTGGTCGGCAAACTCGGTACGGCGGCGATCAGCGCCCCGGAACTGCGTCGCGCGATTCAGCGCGAGGAAGGTTCGGAACGCGGTGTGTTGGGTCTGGAGCAGCTGATTCTGGCGGTGGCCGATGCCCGGGCGCACAACGAGCGGATCGTGTTCACCAACGGCTGCTTCGACATCCTCCACGCCGGGCACGTGACCTACCTCGAGCAGGCACGGGCCCAGGGTGATCGTCTGATCGTCGCGATCAACGACGATGCCTCGGTCAGTCGCTTGAAAGGCCCGGGCCGGCCGATCAACAGCGTTGACCGGCGCATGGCGGTTCTCGCCGGTCTCGGTGCGGTGGACTGGGTGATCAGCTTCGCCGAAGGTACCCCGGAAAACCTGCTGCGCGAGGTCAAACCGGACGTGCTGGTGAAGGGCGGCGACTATGGCATCGACCAGGTTGTCGGCGCCGACATCGTCAAGGCCTACGGCGGCACCGTGAAGGTGCTGGGGCTGGTGGAAAACAGCTCGACCACGGCGATTGTGGAAAAAATCCGCAAATCCGAGTGATGCAAACATAAAGACCGCGCCTGCGACGACTCTCTGGAGTCGCTCGCAGGCGCGGTCTTTTGCCGTTCAGGAGTTCACTTTCTTGCGCGGCACGATCTTCTTCAGCAGTTGCTTCGCCTTGCCGCGCAACCGCGCCAGCCCCGTGTCCTTGGACGGCGGCGTCAAACCCTGCTGACGCAGCCAGTCTTTCCAGCGAATCCGCTCATCGCGCACCAGCCAGCCGTCCTGTCTGGCGAAGCTTTCCGCCAGATACAGACCTCGGGTGCCGGCCGGGGACAACTGACCTTTCTTCAGCGTATACAGCTCGGGGAGCGGTCCGCCGTCCTGTAGTGGCATCAAGTACAGATCGGGGCGCTTGCGGTCGAGCCGGGCGACGAGTTGATCGCCCTCAAGTCGTTCGTCGACATGGAACAGGCTCAGGTTCTTGGCTTCCTTGGGCACGTCCAGTCGCAGGTCGTAGATCAATTGCAGAGACGCGGTCGGCAAGTGCACGTAGGCGCGTGGCCGTTCGAGCAATTGCAGATTGGCGCAACGTACCGGCCGCGCCGAACCGGACAGCGGCGTCAGGCGAAAGGGCAGGGCCTCGCGATAATGCAGCGCCGATGCGTACGGCGCCGGCAGCCAGGTGTCGTTGAAGCGCCCGCCGAGCCAGCCTTCCGGAGTTTCCAGCAGGCATTCTTCGGCGATCTCCTGGATCGCCGTGTGCAACGGGATATTCAATTCGTGCGCCGGCACGTAGCCGGAAATCAGTTTGAGGACGACGTCACCACGATCCTGCCGCCGCTGGCGCACCAGCACCCAGTAATCGCGATTCTGCCAGTGCAGGGTCAGGCGCACCGAGACGCCGAGATTGGCCAGTTCCAGCGCAAAGCGTTCGGCGTCGGCCACGCTGACCGGTTTGCGCCGCTGCAGGGTCTGGGCGAAATTCAGCGGCATGCCGACGCTCTGATACGTCAGGCCTTCGGGCGTCGCTTCGACGAACAGCGGCAGTGTCTTGAAGTTGCTCGGGTTCTTTCTGATGAGCGTGCGCGGCATGTCGGCTCCTGCTTAAGGCCGCGGGGCGGCGTCAGTGACCACGAAGGACCTGGGCAACGGTCGCAACGTTATGGGCGAGGTGCAGCGGATTGATTGTTCCGACAATGGCGCTGGTTACGCCAGGCCCGGCGAACAGCAACTCGAAGCTGGCGCGCACCGGATCCACGCCGGGGCTCAGGCACACATGACCACTGGCCAGCGCCTTCTTCACCAGAATGGCTTTGCCGTGGGCAGCAGCATAGTCAATGACCGCCTTCTCGTTTTGTTCGTTCAGATTGTAGGTGACCATCGCGCAGTCGCCTTGCTCCAGTGCTTTGAGGCCGCCGTCGACGGTCTTGCCGGAGAAACCGAAGCCGCGAATCTTGCCTTCGGCCTTGAGCGCCGCGAGGGTTGCATAGACTTCGCTGTCATTGAGAATCGCCAGGTCGTTGCCATCGGAGTGCACCAGCACCAGGTCGATAAAATCGGTTTCAAGACGTTGCAGGCTGCGCTCCACCGACATTCGCGTGTGAGCGGCGCTGAAGTCGTGGGTTGACTGGCCGTCGACAAATTCTTCGCCGACCTTGCTGACGATCACCCAATCCTGACGCTGGCCGCGCAGCAGCGGGCCGAGACGCTCTTCGCTGCGGCCATAGGCCGGCGCAGTGTCGATCAGGTTGATCCCCAGTTCCCGCGCCTGCTTGAGCAGCATGCGCGCGGCGTCGTCATCGGGGATCTGGAAGCCGTTGGGGTATTTCACGCCCTGGTCGCGACCGAGTTTGACGGTGCCCAGGCCCAACGGCGAAACCAGCAGGCCGGTGCTGCCCAGCGGGCGATGCAAATCGTGCAGGGTCGGCAGGCTCATGGCAGCAGTTGCTCCCAGGCCGGAACGCCCATCGGAGGTTTCGGCAACTCGGGCAGCGGAGCCGGGTGGCTTGGCTGGATGCCGTCGCGTTCGAGGGACGCGATCACCCGGTCGGCAAAGTCCGGCGCCAGGGCCAGTTTGGTAGGCCAGCCGACCAGCAGACGACCTTCTTCGGCGAGGAACGCATTGTCCGGGCGGGTCAGTCCGGTTTGCAGCGGTTCGGCGCGGTCGACGCGCAGGGTGGCCCATTGCACGTTGCTCAGGTCGATCCACGGCAACAACTGGCCGATTTCTTTTTGCGCGGTGGCGATCTGTTCGGCGGGCTCACGGGCCACGCCTTCGGATTCGGCAATGTCGCCGCCCATGTACCAGACCCACTGGCCGTCGGCGGCCGGATGTGTGGTCACGGTGATTCGCGGCTTGGTGCCACCGCCCAGGCAGTGCGCATAGAGCGGCTTCAGCCCCGGGCCCTTGGCGAGGATCATGTGCAGCGGCCGGCGTTGCATGGCCGGTTGCGTCAGACCGAGGGTTTCCAGCAGCGCCGCAGTACCGGCACCGGCGCTGAGGACGATGCGCTGGGCGCGGATCTCGCGACCGTCGACCTTCAGGCCGACCAATACACCGCTTTGCAGCAATGGCTCGATGTTCTGACCGGCCAGCAGACCGTCACCGGCGAGATCAGCCAGGCGCTGGATCACGCTTGGCACGTCGACCACCAGCTCGGCGAGGCGGTAGACCTTGCCCTTGAAACGCTTGTCCTGCAGCGCTGGCGGCAATTGGTCGCCCTTGACCTGATCGACCCGGCCGCGCACCGCTTTGCTGGCGAAGAAACTGGTGAGGTTGCCCGCGAGGGTGCCCGGCGACCACAGGTAATGAGCTTCGGACAGCAGGCGCACGCCGGTCAGATCCAGTTCACCGTTGCCGGCCAAGGCTTCGCGCCAGCGGCGTGGCATGTCGGCGATGGCTTCCGAGGCCCCGGTCAGCGCGCCATGCAGCGCGTACTTGGCGCCGCCGTGAATGATGCCTTGGGACTTCACGCTCTGTCCGCCGCCGAGGCTGGCGCTTTCCACCAGCACGGTCGAAAAACCCTGGCGACGCAGGCGCGCGTTCAGCCAGAGGCCGGCGACACCTGCGCCGACAATCAGCACGTCGGTGGAAATGGGAGATGGCATGCAACGACCTCAGTGTTCAAGACGAGGGCGCAGTATACAGACTCGGGGAAAAGGGGATTTGTCGATGATCAACAGAGGGGAAGGTGTCGGGCAATGTGGGAGCGGGCTTGCTCGCGAAATCGGTCTATCAGTCAACAACAATGTTGCCTGAGACACCGTCTTCGCGAGCAAGCCCGCTCCCACAGGGGGTTATGCATTAATCAGTTAATGGCCTGCGGTTTTCGAGAACAGCTGAATCACCACCACTCCGAGCACGATCAGCGCCATGCCAAGCATCGCCGGCACGTCCAGCTTCTGCCCATAGATGAACAGCGCCGCCACGCTGACCATCACGATGCCCATGCCGGCCCATACCGCGTAGGCCACGCCCACCGGCACGCTGCGCACCACCAGGGTCAGCATCCAGAACGCGATGGCGTAGCCGACGATGACCAGCACCAAGGGCAGAGGCGTGCTGATGCCTTTGACGGCTTTCATCGAAACGGTGGCGATCACTTCGGCGCAAATGGCAATGGCCAGATAGACGTAAGCGTTCATGTTCAAAATCCTCGTGTGAAGCGTTGCTTTCTGAGGCGCGATTCTAGTGGCTTCCCAGATGGGGTAAAGTCATTACCTATCTGTTTTGAAGATGGGTTTGTCGATGGACATGCAGTGGAATCTGGATCAGTTGCGCGCGTTCGTGGCGGTCGCCGAACAACGTTCGTTCTCTGCCGTGGCACGTCAGCAGCGCAAGGCTCAGTCAGCGATTAGCAGCGCGATCGCGATGCTGGAGGACGACCTCGGTGTCAGTCTGTTCGAGCGTAGCAGCGGTCGTCAGCCGCTTCTCACCGAGGCCGGGGAGGCGCTGCTGGAAGAGGCGCGGGAAGTGTTGCGTCAATGCGAACGCCTGAACGGCCGGGCCATGGCGATGATGCGCGGGCAGGAAGCGCAGTTGCGGGTGGCCCAGGACGAGGCGATGCCCTATCAGGCGCTGGTGGAAAGCTTCGCCGCCCTGGCCGAGCAGTTTCCCAGTCTGGAAGTCCAGCTGACCAGCGCCGCCCAGGGCGAGGTCTCGCGCAAACTGGTGGAGCGTCGGGCCGATCTCGGGTTGCTGTTCTATCACGATGAAATCCCCGAAGCGCTGGAGCGCCGGGTGTTGGGCAGCGTGGAAATGGTCACGGTCTGCGGTGTCAACCATCCCCTGGCATCCCAGGCTTACGTCACCTGTCAGCAACTGGCGCAGCATCGGCAGTTGTTGATGTCGACCCAGACCAGCCTCTATCCCGGCAACGAACCGGCCAGTCCGCAGGTCTGGCGCGCTGACAGTTTCTACGTGATGGCCGAATGGCTGGTGCGCGACCTCGGCTGGGCCTGGCTGCCGCGTCACGTGGTGCAGTACTCGGCCTATCAGGGCCTGATGGTGGAGCTCGACAGCGAATGGACGCCGCCGGCGCTGGTGGTGGAACTGGTCTGGCGTCGTGACGAACCGCTGGGTCCGGCGGCGCGTTGGCTTGCGGAGCGATTTGCCATACACCTGCGGGCGATCGGCGGCAAAAGCCGATAAACTCCGCCGCCATGAATAGAACTCTCTACACCGCGCTGTTTTACCTGGGGCTGCCATTGGTGGCGATTCGGCTATGGCTGCGTTCGCGCAAGGCGCCGGCGTATGCCAAGCGGATTGGCGAACGTTTCTCCTATGGCATGCCGATCCTGCAACCGGGCGGCATCTGGGTTCACGCCGTCTCGGTGGGGGAAAGCATCGCCGCCGCGCCGATGATCCGCGCACTGCTGCAACGTTATCCACAGCTGCCGATCACCGTGACCTGCATGACGCCGACGGGTTCGGAGCGGATTCAAGCGCTGTTCGCCAACGAGCCGCGTATCCAGCATTGCTACCTGCCTTACGATTTGCCCTGCGCGGCGGCGCGTTTTCTGGATCGCGTGCAGCCGAAACTGGCGGTGATCATGGAAACCGAACTGTGGCCCAACCACATTCACCAATGCGCCAAACGCGGGATTCCGGTGGCGCTGGCCAACGGACGCCTGTCCGAGCGCTCCGCCAAGGGCTATGGCCGGTTCAACAAACTGACCGCACCGATGCTGGCGGAGATGAGCCTGTTCGCCGTGCAGACCGAGGTTGAAGCCCAGCGTTTCCGTGATTTGGGCGCACGCCCTGAGACAGTCGAAGTCACCGGTTCGATCAAGTTTGACCTGACCATCGACCCGCAATTGTTGCAACGCGCCGCTGAACTGCGTGGCCAATGGCAGGCGCAGGAGCGTCCGGTGTGGATCGCCGCCAGCACCCATGAAGGCGAAGACGAGGTGGTGCTGGATGCTCATCGCCGTTTGCTGGCCAGTCACCCCGATGCGCTGCTGATTCTGGTGCCGCGCCATCCGGAACGTTTCAATTCCGTGTTCGAACTGTGCCAACGCGAAGGTTTCGCCACGGTACGCCGTTCGACCGGCGTCAACGTCGATTCCGCAACGTCGGTGCTGCTCGGCGACACCATGGGCGAGTTGCTGTTTCTTTACGCCCTGGCCGACAGCGCGTTCGTCGGCGGCAGTCTGGTGGCCAACGGCGGCCACAATCTGCTGGAGCCGGCGGCCCTGGCGAAACCGGTGATCAGCGGCCCGCACCTGTTCAACTTCCTCGACATCGCCGCGCAACTGCGCAGCGCCGGAGCGTTGGTCGAGGTCGATGACGCCGAAGGTCTGGCGACCGAAGTGCAGCGGCTGTTCGAATTGCCGCGCGATGCACAGCGCATGGCGGAAGCCGGGCTGAGCGTGATGCGCCGCAATCAGGGCGCGTTGCAGCGCTTGCTTGATGGCCTGGGAAGGTTGATCGAACGCGCATGAAAAAACGCAGCCTCAGGGCTGCGTTTTTTGTTTAAGGCCGGGCCTTGAGCTGTGCTTCGGCGGCCTTGGCCAGATCCGGCGGGAGGAAATCCTTGTCCGGGTTGTAGTCGGCTTTCAGATAACGCGTCAGATCCTGCAAGTCCCCCGGGTTCAACGTCCCCGCCGCCTGTTTCAGGCGCAGGTTGTCGAGGATGTAGTCGTAGCGGGTGTTGTTGTAGTTGCGCACCGAGGTGTAGAGCTGACGCTGGGCGTCGAGCACGTCGACGATGTTGCGCGTCCCCACCTGATAACCGATTTCCGTGGCTTCCACCGCGCTCTGGTTGGAGATGATCGACTGGCGGCGCGCCTGCACCTGCTCGACGTCGGTGTTCACCGCGCGGTGCAGGTTGCGGGTGTTCTCCACCACCTGCCGACGCAGGCCTTCACGCTGCTGTTCGGTCTGGTCCAGTTGCGCGTAAGACTGGCGCACTTGGGAGCTGGTCAGCCCGCCGCTGTAGATCGGGATGTTCAGTTGCAGGCCCACGGTGCTCTGCTCGACGTTGCCACTGTACGGCGTACCGAAGGCATTCGGGTTGGCGAACCCGAGGGCGTCGTTGTCGCCTTTTTCGTATTTGGCTACGGCGTCGAGGGTCGGCAGGTGGCCGGCCTTGCGTTGTTTGAGGGTCTGTTCGGCGGAGCTGACGGCATAGTTGCTGGCCAGCAGATTGAGGTTCTGTTTCGCGGCGGTGTCGACCCAGGCCTTGGCGTCGTTCGGCGCCGGCGGCAGGATCGGCAACGTGTGGACGATGCCCTGGATCGAGTTGTACTGGCGGTTGGTCAGGGTGATCAGGGCTTCGAACGCATCATCGACCTGCCGCTGAGCGACGATCCGGTTGGCCCGGGCGGTGTCGTAACTGGCTTGCGATTGCAGCACGTCGGTCTTGTCCGACAGGCCCACGTCGAAGCGCTCGTTGGACTGGTCGAGCTGGCGCTTGAACGCCGCTTCTTCAGCCTTGGTCGAGGCCAGGTTGTCCTGACTGCGCAGCACGTTGAAGTAGCTTTCGGCGGTTTGCAGGATCAGGTTCTGCTCGGTGGCCGAGAGTTGCAGCGCGGCCTGCTCGTTGACGTCCTTGGCGGCCTGGTACTGGAACCAGCGATCGGCGCGGAACAGTGGCTGGGCCAGGGTCGCCTGATAGGAGTGCGCGCTGCGGTTGGCGATGGCCGAGGGTTGGTCGATCGAAGTGCGCACGTTGGCGACTTCAGCGCCACCGGACAGGTTCGGCAGCAACCCGGCGCGGGCCTGCGGCACCACTTCTTTCTGTGCGCCGTACTGGGCGCGGGCGGCGGCCAGATCGGCGTTGTTGTCGACCGCTTCCTGATAGACGCTGACCAGATCGGTCTTGGTCGACAAGGGCGCTTCTGCTGCCCAGACCATTGCGTTGGACGCACAAGACACGGCAACAGCCAGTGAGAGTTTGCGCAGCATGAGGCGATCCCTAGCATGAATATTATGGAAATAATCCGGGCGCCAAAGGTAAGGCGCGGGCCGCATAGCGTCAAGGCGCAGCAGGGCAAGGCGAGTGTAGTTGCGCATTGAGGCCCTCACAATCCTGTCGGCCGCCGCAATTGCGCCATTCATCATGGTGTTTGCCACGGTGTTGGCGTTCTTTGCCGGTTGTGTCTAGACTGGCCAGGTTCTTGTCGGGGTGCCTTGCTATGAGGCTGAGATCGAATAATTTCGGATCCCGTTGAACCTGATCAGGTTAGCGCCTGCGTAGGGAACAAGATTTCTCGTCACCCGGCGAGTCCTCTTGTGCTTCGTCCGGGAAATTGTTCGACAATCGAACGCTCGACGACGATGCACAGCACCCGTTCTGGGTGCGTCCGTGCCTTTCAGGTTCTGCTCCGACAATTCACTGCCTGGATGCTGTCTGGAGAGCCCGTGATGACTACAAAATCCAAAAACGCGATCAACCTGAGTGACTCGGCCAAGGTCGACGAGCAGTCGGTTCAACCGTTCACCCGTTCGCAAAAAGTCTACGTTCAGGGCTCCCGCCCGGACATCCGCGTGCCGATGCGCGAAATCACCCTCGATGTGACCCCGACCGACTTTGGCGGCGAAATCAATGCGCCGGTCACCGTCTACGACACCTCGGGCCCGTACACCGATCCGAACGTGGTGATCGACGTGCGCAAAGGTCTGGGCGACGTGCGTTCGGCGTGGATCGACGACCGTGGCGACACCGAGCGCCTGCCAGGCCTGAGCTCGAATTTCGGTCAGGAGCGCCTGGCCGATCCGGAGCTGACCAAGCTGCGCTTTGCCCACGTCAACAACCCGCGCCGTGCCAAGGCCGGGGCCAACGTCAGCCAGATGCACTACGCCCGTAAAGGCATCATCACCGCCGAGATGGAATACGTCGCCATCCGCGAAAACATGAAGCTGCAGGAGGCCCGGGCTGCCGGCCTGCTGAACCAGCAGCATGCCGGCCACAGTTTCGGCGCGAGCATTCCGAAAGAAATTACCCCGGAATTCGTCCGCGAAGAAATCGCCCGTGGTCGCGCGATCATCCCGGCCAACATCAACCACGTCGAACTGGAACCGATGATCATCGGCCGTAACTTCCTGGTGAAGATCAACGGCAACATCGGCAACAGCGCACTGGGTTCGTCCATCGAAGAAGAAGTGGCGAAACTGACCTGGGGCATTCGCTGGGGTTCGGACACGGTGATGGACTTGTCCACCGGCAAGCACATCCACGAAACCCGCGAGTGGATCATCCGCAACTCGCCGGTACCGATCGGCACCGTGCCGATCTATCAGGCACTGGAAAAAGTTAACGGTGTTGCCGAAGATCTGACCTGGGAGCTGTTTCGCGACACGCTGATCGAGCAGGCGGAGCAGGGCGTCGACTACTTCACCATCCACGCCGGCGTGTTGCTGCGCTACGTGCCGCTGACCGCCAAGCGCGTGACCGGCATCGTTTCCCGTGGCGGTTCGATCATGGCCAAGTGGTGCCTGGCGCATCACAAAGAGAACTTCCTCTACACCCACTTCGACGAAATCTGCGAAATCATGAAGGCCTACGACGTCAGCTTCTCGCTGGGCGACGGCCTGCGTCCGGGCTCGATTGCCGATGCCAACGACGAAGCGCAATTCGGCGAACTGGAAACCCTCGGCGAGCTGACCAAGATCGCCTGGAAGCACGACGTGCAGTGCATGATCGAAGGCCCGGGCCACGTGCCGATGCAGTTGATCAAAGAGAACATGGACAAGCAGCTGGAGTGCTGCGACGAGGCGCCGTTCTACACCCTCGGTCCGCTGACCACCGACATCGCGCCGGGCTACGACCACATCACCTCCGGTATCGGTGCGGCGATGATCGGCTGGTTCGGTTGCGCGATGCTCTGCTACGTGACGCCGAAGGAACACCTGGGCCTGCCGAACAAGGATGATGTGAAGACCGGGATCATCACCTACAAGATCGCGGCGCACGCCGCGGATCTGGCCAAGGGGCATCCGGGCGCGCAAATCCGCGACAACGCCTTGAGCAAGGCACGGTTCGAATTCCGTTGGGAGGATCAGTTCAACCTCGGTCTGGACCCGGACACCGCCCGTTCGTATCACGATGAAACCCTGCCGAAGGACTCGGCGAAGGTCGCGCATTTCTGTTCGATGTGCGGGCCGAAATTCTGCTCGATGAAGATCACTCAGGAAGTCCGTGAATACGCGGCCAACCAGCGGATCGACGCGGTCGACGTGGACGTCGCCCAAGGCCTGGCCGAACAGGCCGAGCGGTTCAAGAAGGAAGGCAGTCAGCTGTACAAGAAGGTTTGATCTGACCTGAAAGGGTGGGGCCTGTGCAGGCCCCATCGCCACAAGTCCCCTGTGGGAGCCAGCCTGCTGGCGATTGATCGACACAACAACAAATGTCCCTCTGAGATAACACCCTTGAGCATTCAACCCGGTACTTATTCCCCCGACCTCGCCGTGCCCGCCGACAAGCGTGTATTCGGCGGTCGCGATCTGTTTTCCCTGTGGTTTTCCCTCGGTATCGGTCTGATGGTCTTGCAGACCGGCGCGCTGCTGGCACCGGGGCTGGGCCTGTCGGGATCGCTGCTGGCGATTTTCCTCGGCACCCTGGTCGGCGTCCTGCTGCTGGCCGCCGTTGGCGTGATCGGCAGCGACACCGGTCTGTCGTCGATGGCTGCACTGAAACTCAGCCTGGGCCGACAAGGTGCGAGCCTGCCGGCGCTGCTCAACCTGCTGCAACTGATCGGTTGGGGTTCGTTCGAAATCATCGTCATGCGCGATGCGGCCAGCCTGCTCGGCAGCCGTGCGTTCAGCGAAGGTTCGCTGTGGGCCAGTCCGATGTTGTGGACGTTGTGCTTTGGTGCACTGGCGACCTTGCTCGCCGTCAGCGGGCCTCTGACATTTGTGCGCAAGATCCTGCGCAAATGGGGTATCTGGCTGATTCTGGCCGCCTGCATCTGGCTGACCTGGAACCTGTTCGCCAAGGCTGATCTGGGCGCCTTGTGGGCACAGGCCGGGGATGGTTCGATGCCGTTCGCCGTGGGTTTTGACATCGCCATTGCGATGCCGCTGTCGTGGCTGCCGCTGATCGCCGACTACTCGCGTTTCGGCAAGAAGGCGAAGAACGTATTCGGTGGCACCGCCATCGGTTTCTTCATCGGCAACTTCTGGCTGATGAGCCTGGGCGTCGCCTACACCCTGGCCTTCGCGCCGAGTGGTGAAGTCAATGCGCTGCTGCTGGCGCTGGCCGGTGCCGGCCTGGGGATTCCGCTGTTGCTGATTCTGCTGGACGAGTCGGAAAACGCTTTTGCCGACATTCACTCGGCTGCGGTCTCCAGCGGGATTCTGCTACGTCTGAAGGTCGAGCATCTGGCGCTGGCCATCGGCGTGATTTGCACCTTGATCGCGCTGCTTGCGCCCCTGGCGCAATACCAGAATTTCCTGCTGCTGATCGGCTCGGTATTTGCGCCGCTGTTCGGCGTGGTGCTGGTGGATCACTTCATCCTGCGCAAACGCAGTGGCCAGGTGGCTTCGGCCGCGTTGCGCTGGCCGGCGCTGCTGGCCTGGCTGGGTGGCATCAGCACCTACCATCTGCTGGCCAATCTGTATCCGGATGTCGGCGCAACCCTGCCGGCGCTGGTCCTGGCAGGGTTGCTGCAACTCGTGCTGGGCCGGGCCTTCAGTTACGGCCGGGAAACAGCTCGGGCTTGATGATGCCGTTCAGGCGCGGGTAAGGGATCTTCAGTTCGACGTGGCCCAGTGCATAAGGCGCGAGGGTGCTCACGTCGTACTTGAGGATCACGCCGCCGTAGGTCAGCGCCACATGCGGGGTTTTGACGAACGGCCAGTTCTTCACGAACTCCGCTTCCTGATCGAGCTTGGTGCTGATCAGCCAGCTGTTGTGCGCCACTTGCGCCGCTTTCCAGAACGCTTCTTCCTGACCTGGCACCAGCATGTCCGACAGGCTCAGCACCTTGTGCTGCTGGCGCGAATAGTTGATGAAACCGCGGCCCGGCGTGCCATGGGCGCCGCCGGTGTCCAGGTAGCTCGACACTTCGACAATCACCAGACCGTCATGCTGCTCGCGTACTTTGGCCTGCAAATAGCTGCTGTTGCGCGGCCCGGCAGTGCGCAGGAATTGCTCGCGATAAGCCGCCAGGGTCGGCGCCACCGGTGCGTCGGGTTCGGTGCGGGTGAATTGCAGCAGGCGTTTTTCGATGATGCCGTCCAGCGCAGGCTCCGCCGGGAAGTGCAGGGTGTCAATGTTCACCAGCGGGCAGTCAGGGTTGGAACAACCGGGTTTCAGGGTTTCCGAGGCGTCGCGGGTGGCTTCCAGCGGCGTGCGGTAGTTGGGCTGGAACAGGCTGGCGCAGGCGCCCAGGGTCAGGGCGATGGCGGCCACGGAGGCAATTTTGAAAAGCGACATGGGCGTCCTTTCTGAAGCAGGGGGAAGGCAAAAAGTTACCGCTTCGACTCTCAACGAAGCGGTCAGTTCGCCACTAAGCTAATTAGAGTTGGTTTCGCTTCCACCGTCCATCCCGCTGACAGCAAAGGGGCTGCATCAAACGTCACGGGCGCGTTAGGATGGCGCGAAGTCGAGGTCGCCATTAACAAGACGAACCTCGTATTGGAATCTGCAGTAGACGAGGATGCCCATGACCGATTTTGCCAACGCCATTCCAACCGCCGTCGATATCGTGCAGCGGGTGCAATGCTACGAGGGTTTCTACAAGCTCGATCGCGTGCATTTGCGTCATGAACTGTTCGCTGGTGGTATGAGCCGCGAAATCAATCGTGAAGTGTTCGTGCGCCACGATGCGGTATGCCTGCTGCCCTACGACGCGCAACGCGATGAGGTGGTACTGATCGAACAGTTCCGCGTCGGTGCCATGGGCAAGACCGCCAACCCCTGGCTGGTGGAGCTGGTCGCCGGTCTGATCGACAAGGAAGAAGTGCCGGAAGAAGTTGCTCACCGCGAAGCGCAGGAGGAAGCTGGACTCGACATCAAGGCGTTGTGGCCGATGATGCAATATTTCCCGTCGCCGGGGGGCAGCAACGAATTCGTGCATTTGTTTCTGGGGCGTTGCAGCACCGAAGGCGTCGGCGGCCTGCATGGGCTGGAGGAAGAGGCTGAAGATATCCGCGTTACGGTCTGGGCATTCGAGGATGCCCTGCAGGCCGTACGCGACGGTCGGATTGCCAATGCGGCGAGCATCATCGCCTTGCAGTGGCTGGCGCTCAATCGCGCCGAAGTGAGGGGGTTATGGTCGTAAACAAACTGCGCGATCGCTATCGTGTCGACCTCGCGGGCCTGCAAGCCGCCTGCGAGGCCAACTACGCGCGCCTGATGCGACTGTTGCCGGACATGCGCCGCGACCCCGAAGCGCGGCGCATCGCCGTGACCCAGGGCGACCAGATGCTCGGCGTGCTGGCCATCGAAGTGTTGCAGACCTGCCCGTACACCACGACCCTGCAAGTACGCCAGGAACACAGCCTGCCGTGGCTGCCGGTGCCGCAACTGGAAGTGCAGGTCTACCACGACGCGCGCATGGCCGAAGTGATCAGCGCCGAACATGCGCGACGCTTTCGCGGCATCTATCCTTACCCCAACGCGGCCATGCATCAGCCGGACGAAAAGGCCCAGCTCAATCTGTTTCTCGGAGAGTGGCTGAGTCATTGCCTGGCCTGCGGTCACGAGTACGCCGCTGTTCGATAGCGTCTATAACAGCGGCAAGTTGTGAACTGCGTCCGGTTCGGCGGTTTCATCCCGGGGCCTTCCCCCAGCATAATTGCGAACCTTTCCGACCCGGCGATCCAGCCCTGGGAGAACGCCTTGCCGAGCGTATCGACTCTGACCACCGCCGATGCGGCGTTGCTGGTGCAACTGTCCGACAGTCATTTGTTCGCCGAGGCGGACGGTGCGCTGCTGGGCATGAAAACTTGCGAGAGCCTGCAAAAGGTCATCGAGCTGGTGCTCGAGCAGCAGCCGCAAATCGACCTGATGATCGCCACGGGCGACCTGTCACAGGACGGCACGCTGGCGTCCTACCAGCAGTTTCGTCAGATGACCGCGCAGATCGACGCGCCCGCTCGCTGGATCCCCGGCAACCACGACGAACCGCAGATCATGCAAATGGCCGCTGTGCAGAGTGCGCTGCTGGAGCCGGTGGTGGACATCGGCAACTGGCGCGTGACCCTGCTCGATTCGGCGGTGCCGGGCTCGGTGCCGGGGTATTTGCAGGATGAACAGCTGCAATTGCTCGCCCGCGCCCTGAGCGAAGCGCCGGAGCGGCATCATCTTGTGTGCTTGCATCATCATCCCGTATCGATCGATTGTGCCTGGATGGAGCCGATCGGCTTGCGCAATCCCGAAGCTTTTTTCGACGTGCTCGACCGTTTCCCACAGGTCCGAGCCGTGTTGTGGGGACATGTGCATCAAGAGATCGATCGAGAGCGCAACGGTGTACGGCTGATTGCCTCGCCGTCGACCTGTATTCAGTTCGAGCCGCGCAGTGCCGACTTCAAGGTCGGCGAGCAGGCGCCGGGGTATCGCTGGTTGCGTCTTCTGCCGGATGGGCGGATCGAGACGGGTGTGGCGCGTGTCACGGGGTTCGATTTTCAGGTGGATTACGGCTCGAACGGCTATTGATTCAGGGGCGCAGCGCTGATTTCCTCGGGTGCTGGCCCAACACCCCCCGACTCCCTGTAAACTCCGCTTTCTTTAGCCGACACCCAGGGAGCTCAAATGTCCGGTTCGATCCTCTATATCCACGGCTTCAACAGTGCGCCGGCCTCGAAGAAGGCCTGTCAGCTGGTCGAGGTGATGGAACGACTGGGTTTGAGCGATCAACTGCGTGTCCCGGCGCTGCATCACCACCCCCGTGAAGCCATCGGTCAGCTGGAGCAGGCAATCGCCGAGCTGGGCCGGCCGTTGCTGGTGGGAAGCTCGCTCGGCGGCTACTATGCGACTCACCTGGCCGAGCGCCACGGCCTGAAAGCCCTGCTGGTCAACCCGGCCGTCAGTCCGCACCGGATGTTCGACGGATACCTGGGGACGCAGAAAAACCTGTACACCGACGAAACCTGGGAGTTGACCCACGACCACGTGACGGCCCTGGCCGAACTGGAAGTGCCGGCACCGCAGGATCCGCAGCGGTATCAGGTGTGGTTGCAGACCGGGGACGAAACGCTGGACTATCGCTACGCCCAGCAGTATTACCGGGCCTGTGCCTTGCGCATTCAGGCTGGCGGCGACCACAGTTTCCAGGGGTTTGCCGGGCAGTTGCCGGCGTTGCTGAGTTTTGCCGGCATTGGCGCCGATTTGTTTCAGGCAATCGATTTCACCGCGCTGTGAGCGGTTGCCCCATTAATTCCTTATTCACCGAACACTGACGACGAGAACTTATGGCCACTCCCAGCGCTAGCTCCTATAACGCCGACGCCATCGAAGTCCTCTCGGGCCTCGACCCGGTGCGCAAACGCCCCGGCATGTATACCGACACCAGTCGGCCGAACCACCTCGCCCAGGAAGTCATCGACAACAGCGTCGACGAAGCCCTGGCCGGCCATGCCAAATCGATCCAGGTCATCCTCCACGCCGACCACTCGCTGGAAGTCTGCGACGACGGTCGTGGCATGCCGGTCGACATCCACCCGGAAGAGGGTGTGTCGGGCGTTGAACTGATCCTGACCAAGCTCCATGCGGGCGGCAAGTTTTCCAACAAGAACTACCAGTTCTCCGGCGGTCTGCACGGGGTGGGTATTTCCGTGGTCAACGCCTTGTCGACCCAGGTACGGGTGCGGGTCAAGCGTGACGGCAACGAATATGAAATGACCTTCGCCGACGGCTTCAAGGCCACCGATCTGCAAGTGATTGGCACCGTCGGCAAGCGCAATACCGGGACCAGTGTGTACTTCGCGCCGGACCCGAAATACTTCGATTCGCCGAAATTCTCCATCAGCCGCCTCAAGCACGTGCTCAAGGCCAAGGCCGTTCTGTGCCCGGGGCTGCTGATCAGCTTCGAAGACAAAGGCACCGGCGAAAAGGTCGAGTGGCACTACGAAGATGGCTTGCGCTCCTACCTGGTAGACGCGGTCAGCGAATTCGAGCGTCTGCCGGACGCGCCGTTCTGCGGCAATCTGGCCGGCACCAAGGAAGCGGTCGAGTGGGCGCTGCTGTGGCTGCCGGAAGGCGGCACCTCGGTCACTGAGAGCTACGTCAACCTGATCCCGACGGAGCAGGGCGGCACCCACGTCAACGGTCTGCGTCAGGGCCTGCTCGATGCGATGCGCGAGTTCTGCGAATTCCGCAGCCTGCTGCCGCGTGGCGTGAAGCTGGCGCCGGAAGACGTCTGGGAGCGCATCGCTTTCGTCCTGTCGATGAAAATGCAGGAGCCGCAATTCTCCGGCCAGACCAAGGAACGTCTGTCGTCCCGTGAGGCGGCGGCGTTTGTTTCCGGTGTGGTCAAGGACGCGTTCAGCCTGTGGCTCAACGCCAACCCGGAAACCGGTCTGGCCCTGGCAGAACTGGCGATCAGCAACGCTGGCCGGCGTCTGAAAGCGAGCAAGAAAGTCGAGCGCAAGCGCATCACCCAGGGGCCGGCGCTGCCGGGCAAACTGGCGGACTGCGCCGGGCAGGACCCGATGCGTTCCGAACTGTTCCTGGTGGAAGGTGATTCCGCCGGCGGTTCGGCCAAGCAGGCGCGGGACAAGGAGTTCCAGGCGATCCTGCCGTTGCGCGGCAAGATCCTCAACACCTGGGAAGTCGACGGCAGCGAAGTGCTGGCCAGCCAGGAAGTGCACAACATTGCCGTGGCCATCGGTGTCGATCCGGGTGCCGAAGACATGAGCCAGCTGCGCTACGGCAAGATCTGCATCCTCGCCGACGCCGACTCCGACGGCCTGCACATCGCAACGTTGCTCTGCGCCCTGTTCGTCCAGCATTTCCGTCCGCTGGTGGACGCCGGTCACGTCTACGTGGCGATGCCACCGCTGTACCGCATCGACCTGGGCAAAGAGATCTACTACGCCCTCGACGAAGCCGAGCGCGACGGGATCCTCGATCGTCTGGTGGCCGAGAAGAAACGCGGCAAGCCGCAGGTCACCCGATTCAAGGGCCTGGGTGAAATGAACCCGCCGCAACTGCGTGAAACCACCATGGACCCGAACACCCGGCGCCTGGTGCAACTGACCCTCGGCGAAGACTTCGCCCAGACCTCGGAAATGATGGACATGCTGCTGGCGAAGAAACGCGCCGGCGACCGCAAGACCTGGCTTGAATCCAAGGGCAACCTCGCCGAGGTTCTGGCCTGATGCGGTTTGGCTGGGCCTTGGCGGGTGCCTTGCTGCTGGGTTCGATGACGGTGTCGGCAGAGCCTGCGCAAGAACTGCGCGTGCTCGCCGAACACCCGGTCGAAGGCATGCGTGGCGGCAACCTCTCGGGGCTGGCCTTGTGCGGCAACGCGCTGTGGACGGTTTCGGATCGGGACGATGACCAAATCTATCGACTCGATACCCGCGATCCGGTCTGGCAGGCCACGGCCGTGCGCATCGATCCGCCGCCGGTGCCCGACAGCGGCTTGCCGTGGGGCATCAAATCGCGGACCTGGGCGGCCTCGTTCGTCCGTGGTGGCGATCTGGATTTCGAAGGGATCACCTGCGACAGCGCCGGCAATCGCTACATTGTCAGCGAAGGTCATGCAGCGGTGCTCCAAGTGCCTGCGCAGGGGCCGTCGGCGTGGCTGAAAATCTCGCCGATGATGGTTCGCGAAGCTCGGGCCAGCGGGATGTTGCTGCAGTTCAATGCGATCTTCGAAGGTCTGGCGATCAACCCGGCGGGCGATCAGATGTGGCTCGCCGCCGAACGGCAAAACCGTGGCCTGTTGATGATCAAGCGTCAGCAAACGGTATGGGACTGTGACGGCCGCTGCGTGCTGCTCAGTGAAGGCGGGATGGAAATGCAACCGCCGCAGTTTCCCAAGGCCCGACCGGTCAATCGGGATTTTTCCGACGTGTCCCTGTTCGACGGCAAACTGTTTACCCTTGAACGCAACGCCTACCAGATCTGTCGTCGTGATGCGCAGACGGCCAAGGTCGAGCTCTGCTGGTCGTATGCGGACGAGCTGTTGCAGGCCAATCGGCGTTATTCGCAGAACTTCGGGCTGGAAGAGGCGCTGGTGGTCGATGCTCAAGGCGCCTGGATCGGTGTCGACAACAATTTCGGCCCCCGCGCCGATGGCGAAGTCCGCCCGATCGTCTGGCGTTTCGCCGCACCCGAGGGTGGATGGAGTGCCAAGCCTTGAGCCAGCAACCGCCAGGCAAGCGCGCCGGTCGGGTGTTGATGATTCTGGCCTGGTGCGCGGCGCTGTTTCTGGCCACGCGGTTTTTCGGCCAGTGGGAAGAGCGTCAACGCAATCCCAATGTGGTGGTCAGCTCGGAGCAGGTGGGCGGCGTGATCGAAGTGAAACTGATCGGCAACACCCAGGGACATTTTGTCGCCAGCGGCCTGATCAACGGTCGGCCGGTGGAGTTCATGCTCGACACCGGCGCGACCGACGTGGCAATCCCGGCGCAGGTCGCTAAAGACCTCCGGCTGGAAGAAGGTTTCGGTGTGACCCTGAGCACGGCCAATGGCCTGAGCCAGGGCTATCGCACCCGTATCGACCGCCTGCAACTGGGCGACATCGTGCTGCGGGACGTCCGCGCACTGGTGGCGCCGGGGCTGCATGGCGATCAGGTGCTGCTCGGCATGAGCGCCCTGAACAAACTTGAATTTACCCAGCGCGGTGGCACCATGCTGCTGCGCCAGACAACGAACCGATGAGGCCCGCATGAGCGACTCCCTTGATCTCAGCCTGGACGGTGTAGAACGCCGGTCGCTGGCTGACTTCACCGAAAATGCCTACCTCAACTACTCCATGTACGTGATCATGGACCGTGCCCTGCCGCATATCGGCGACGGTCTGAAACCGGTACAGCGGCGTATCGTCTACGCCATGAGCGAGCTGGGGCTGGATGCCGATTCCAAGCACAAGAAGTCGGCGCGTACCGTCGGCGACGTGCTCGGCAAGTTCCACCCGCACGGCGACTCGGCGTGCTACGAAGCGATGGTGTTGATGGCCCAGCCGTTCAGCTACCGCTACACGCTGGTGGACGGCCAGGGTAACTGGGGTGCGCCGGACGATCCGAAGTCCTTCGCCGCCATGCGATACACCGAAGCGCGGCTGTCACGTTATTCCGAAGTGTTGCTCAGCGAGCTGGGCCAAGGCACCGCAGACTGGGGCCCGAACTTCGACGGCACCCTGCAGGAACCGCTGGTTCTCCCTGCGCGCCTTCCGAACATCCTGCTCAACGGCACCACCGGTATCGCCGTGGGCATGGCCACTGACGTGCCGCCACACAACCTGCGCGAAGTCGCCACCGCTTGCGTGCGTCTGCTCGACGAGCCGAAAGCCACGGTCGAGCAGCTCTGCGAACACATTCAGGGCCCGGACTATCCGACCGAAGCGGAAATCATCACCCCGCGCGCTGACCTGCTGAAAATGTACGAAACCGGCAAGGGCTCGGTGCGCATGCGCGCCGTGTACCACGTCGAGGACGGCGACATCATCGTCACCGCGCTGCCGCACCAGGTCTCCGGGGCCAAGGTGCTGGAGCAGATCGCCGCGCTGATGCAGGCCAAGCCGTCGAAAGCGCCGCAGATCGCTGACCTGCGTGACGAATCCGACCACGAGAACCCGTGCCGCATCGTAATCATCCCGGTCAACAGCCGCGTCGATCACGAAGCGCTGATGCAACACCTTTTTGCCAGCACCGAGCTGGAGTCGACCTACCGGGTCAACGTCAACATCATCGGTCTGGATGGCAAGCCGCAGCTGAAAAACCTTCGTACGTTGCTGGTGGAGTGGCTGGAATTCCGCGTGCTGACCGTGCGTCGCCGCCTGCAATTCCGCCTCGACAAGGTCGAGCGTCGCCTGCACCTGTTGGACGGTTTGCTGATTGCCTACCTCAACCTGGATGAAGTGATCCACATCATCCGCACCGAGGAGCACCCGAAAGCCAAGCTGATCGAACGCTTCGCCCTGAGCGAAATCCAGGCCGACTACATCCTCGACACCCGTCTGCGTCAGTTGGCGCGTCTGGAAGAGATGAAACTGCGCGACGAGCAGGACGAATTGCTCAAGGAGCAGGCCAAGCTGCAAGCCCTGCTGAGCAGTGAAGCCAAGCTGAAAAAACTGGTTCGCAGCGAACTGCTGAAAGATGCCGAAACCTACGGCGACGACCGTCGGTCGCCAATCGTCGAGCGCGCCGAAGCCAAGGCGCTGACTGAACACGATCTGCTGCCGAACGAGAAAGTGACTGTAGTGCTGTCGGAAAAAGGCTGGATCCGTTCGGCCAAGGGCCACGAGATCGACGCCACCGGCCTGTCGTACAAGGCCGGCGACGGCTTCAAGACCTCGGCGGCGGGGCGTTCCAACCAGTCAGCCGTGGTCATCGACTCCACGGGCCGCAGTTACTCGGTGGCCGCGCACACCTTGCCTTCTGCACGGGGCCAGGGCGAGCCGTTGACCGGTCGTCTGACGCCACCGCCTGGCGCTACGTTCGAATGCGTACTGATGCCGGAAGACGACGCGCTGTACGTGATCGCCTCCGACGCCGGCTACGGTTTCGTGGTGAAAGGCGAAGACCTGCAAGCCAAGAACAAGGCCGGCAAGGCCCTGTTGAGCCTGCCGAACAACGCCAAGGTGATCACGCCGCGCCCTGTGGCCGACCGCGAACAGAACTGGCTGGCCTCGGTGACGACCGAGGGTCGCCTGCTGATCTTCAAAATCAGCGATCTGCCACAATTAGGGAAGGGCAAAGGCAACAAGATCATCGGTATCTCCGGTGAACGTGTGGCCAG
This sequence comes from Pseudomonas fluorescens, assembly GCF_012974785.1. GTDB lineage: Bacteria > Pseudomonadota > Gammaproteobacteria > Pseudomonadales > Pseudomonadaceae > Aquipseudomonas > Aquipseudomonas fluorescens_BT. Next base: position 575,820 of record NZ_CP027561.1, read on the forward strand.
TCGCGAAGAATATGTCACGGACATCGCCGTTCTTCCGGAAGGCGCCACGCTGGTGCTGCAGGCCGGAAAACGTACCTTGTCGCTGAAAGCCGACGACCTCGAACACTACAAGGGTGAGCGTGGTCGTCGTGGCAATAAACTGCCACGGGGCTTCCAGCGGGTGGACGCGCTGCTCGTCGAAAACCTCAATTAAGCGGCCAGGGGGCATTCGCTCTGTCTTCTCCGGCGGAGAAAACAAGTGATAACGCCTCTCTAGAGCGCCCGATCTACGATTTAACCCGTAGATCGGCGCTTTGGCGCTGGAGTCGGAACGCATATTCACGGATGATATGGCCTTTCCAAGCGCCGGCGTGGCCGAGCGTTCTTCACAAATGTTGAGTATTTTCACTGTGGTCAGCCTTGTGGCGGCCACCTGGACGGGATGATGACTTCTCTGCGCCCCCTTATTTTCCTGCTCGCCGGCGTTCTTGGCCTGGCGGGTTGCAGCGTTCACCAGCCGGTGTCGCTGTATCAGCTGGACAGCGGAAGTCCGGCTCAGCCTGCGCAAAGCGCGGGCATGGCGGTTTTGCTGGGCCCTGTGGTCGTTGCCGACTACCTGCAACGTGAAACCCTGCTGCAGCGTCAACCGGACGGCAGCCTGCAGGCAGCGGTCGATGGTCGTTGGGCTGGCAGCCTTTCGTCGGATATCGATCAATTGCTGCTGCGTCAGGTCGCCGGTCGTCTGGACAGTCAGCGCGTGGTGCTGGCACCGGCCACCTCAGGCTTCACCCCGGATGTACAGGTGCTGTTGACCATCACTCGCCTGGACTCCGGTGCCAAGCAGCCGGCGATTCTCGACGCACAGTGGCGCCTGATCGACCGTCGTGGTCAGGTTCGGGACAACCGCATCGTTCATCTGCAAGAGCTGCACAGTGGTGGCACGGCTTCGCAGGTTCAGGCACAAGGTATCCTGCTGCAGCGCCTGGCCGAGCAACTATCGGTCGCGCTCAAACCGCTGGCCAACCAGCCACCGGTTGCCGAAGCACCGCGCAAACCGGCACCGAAACCGGCCGCGCCGGCGGCGGAAGCCGAGAAACAGCCGAAGATTCCGATGGCTTCGCCGATTCGCACCGATATGGAAGTGTTTCGCTTCTGAGGCTGGAACGAGTCAAGACAGAGCCCGCCTTGTGCGGGCTCTGTTGTGTCTGGGGTTCTGAGTAGACGATCAAAAGCCCCTCACCCTAACCCTCCCGAAACGTCGGACCGCCCAAAGGGAGAGGGGACTGACCGAGGCGTCTGCCGCTATCCATCGACCTGAAAGCTCGAGTCGATTATGGATTTGTGAAATCGTGTTCGGTTGCTTGTCTGGATTATGGATTCGGTCTTGTTCTTTCAGGTCGGTGTAGATCCCGAACATCCCCCAATCGTAGGGTGAGGGGGCTCCAAAGTCTGGCGCAATCACGAAACCACCGCGCACAAAAAAGCCCGCAGACAATCACTCGTCTGCGGGCTTCTTTACATCAAGGCCTCAGGCCCGACGCTCATGCATCCGCGCCAGTTGCCGCTCGAGCATCGACGGGTAAGGCTCCATCAAGCGCTCAACACAGCAGGCACCCTCAGGGCTGGCAATCGGCCGGATCCGTGCACGTTGGCGTATCAGCGCGTCATCACCGATCTTGCGCTCCACCAGCAGCAGGTTGCGGCTGTGTTGCGACAGCGCCAGGGCGTCCTGGGCTGAGTCGGTCAGCAGCAAGTCGATCTGGCTCAGTCCGAACAGTTCGTCGCCCAGGGTCAGGCCCAACTGCAATTGCAGGGTGATGCCGCTGTCGGCGACTTCGATCTGCAGTTGATGGCCCAGTGCCCGCAGCAGCTCGCCGCAGCAGATGGCGTTGGTCAGGTAATCGTCGCCGCTGTCTTCGGTGTGGAACAGCATCAGCGTGCTGCCGTCATTCAGGGTTTCGATTTCACCCTGGTACAGCGAAGCCGCCTGCTCCAGACAGTCGCGATAGCGCTCCTGCAGCTCTTCCAGACGTGCCCGTGGCAAGCGGCGCAATTGTTCTTGCGAGCCAAGTTGCACGGCCAGCACCGCGGTGTGTTGCGGAACGCTCGGCGTCGGGCGGCGCACCGCCGGTTGCGCGACGTCGTTCAGGGATTCGTCACGCAGGTCAGCAAACGGGTCTTCGTCATCGTCGTCTTCAACGGTGCTGACCACATGGCGTGGCGCAGGTTTCTGCGCGGCCATCGGGCGGCTCTCGTCAAAACTCGGATCGCGCAGGTTGCGCACCTCGAATTCCGGCCCGACGTCATCGTCCTCGAACTCGGGTTCCGGCTCAGGCTCGGGAATGCTTGGCTCCGGAGCGTAACTGGCGTGCAGTTGACGGGCCAGATCGCCGATCTCGTCCTGACGGTCAATCCCCGGCGTGTATTCGTCGATCCGGCGCAGCCACACACGCAATTGCAGCAACGGCGTGGAGATGTGCCGGCCAAGACGCAGGCTCAGGGCCAGGGACAGTGCCAGCAGGATCGCACTCAAAATGCCCATGCTCTGCAGACTGATGGTCATCGGCTGCTGGAACTGGTCCATGTCCAGGCTGATGCGCAATTGCCCGGCGGTCACGTCCTGGAAGGTGATCTTGCTCTCGTACATGCCCTCGGCTTCGCCCAGCAGGCTGTGCTTGGGCCGCTGACCGGACTCGGCGAGGATGCGGTTGTCCACGCTGTAGATGGCGGCGTGGGCCACCAGCTTGTTCTTGGTCAGGTTGTTGAGCAGCACGTTGAGGCTGAGGATGTCGTTGGACACCAGCAGCTCGGTCGCGGAGGTGGCGGTCTGCGTGGTCAGGCTTTCGCCCAGGGCATCGGCCTGCTCGTGCATGGCCTGCTTGAACTGCAAGCCCATCACGCAGGCATAGATCACCAGGGCCAGGGCGACCAGGATCACGTTATGGCTGGCAATGCGCAATGCAATCGGTACACGGCGGTGGCGCAGTGCACGGAAGATCAGCAGGAAGAAGTTATCGGTTTTAACTGGCGTGGGCCGGTTCACTGAGCTCGGCTCTTTTGTCCGTGAAGTTGACGCGCAGTATAGCGACAGGCCCTAGACCGGCAAAGCGCTGGCGGTGCCCGATGGTCACTGAAAGTGGGTAGAATGCGGTTTTTTTCCAGTTGCGGGGGTGCGCGTTGCGCGAAATCGTCCTGATTAACATCACGGGAGTCGACCGTCCCGGTCTGACTGCGGCCATTACCGGCGTTCTGGCCCAGGGTGGTGTGAATATCCTCGACATCGGTCAGGCGGTGATCCATGACATGCTGTCGTTCGGCATCCTCGTGGAAATCCCCGACTCCGAGCCAGGCAATTCTGTGCTCAAGGACATCCTGTTCAAGGGCTACGAGCTCGACCAGCAGGTGCGCTTCACCCCGGTATCCGAAGAGGATTACCAGCAATGGGTGGGCAATCAGGGCAAGAAACGCCACATCGTCACACTGCTGACCCGCAAGGTCACCGCCGGCCAGTTGCAGGCCGTGAGTTCGATCACCGCCAAATATGGCCTGAACATCGACCACATCGACCGTCTGTCGGGGCGCATGCCGCTGGACACTCCCGCCGACAAGGGCAAGGGTTGCATCGAGTTCTCCGTGCGTGGCGAAGCCGCCGATCCGCAGGCCCTGCGCGCCGAGTTCCTCAGCGTGGCCCAGGAACTGAACGTCGATATCGCCTTCCAGGAAGATTCGCTGTTCCGTCGCAATCGTCGCCTGGCGGTGTTCGACATGGACTCGACCCTGATCGAAGCCGAAGTCATCGACGAGCTGGCCAAGGCCGCCGGTGTCGGCGACCAGGTTTCGCAAATCACCGAGCGGGCGATGGCCGGCGAGCTGGACTTCCGCGCCAGCTTCAAGGAGCGCCTGGCACTGCTCAAGGGGCTGGATGTCAGCGTGCTCGATTCGATCGGTGCCTCGCTGCGCCTGACCGAAGGCGCTGAAACCCTGTTCGCCGAACTCAAGCGCCTGGGCTACAAGACCGCGATCCTGTCGGGCGGCTTCACTTACTTCGCCAAGCAATTGCAGGCCAGACTCGGCATCGACTACGTGTTCGCCAACGAGCTGGAAGTGGTCGACGGCAAGTGCACCGGCGTGGCTATCGAGCCGATCGTCGATGCCCAGCGCAAGGCCGATCTGCTGAAACAGCTGGCTGAAAAAGAAGGTTTGCGTCTGGAGCAGACCATTGCCGTGGGCGACGGCGCCAACGACCTGCCAATGCTGGCGATTGCCGGCCTGGGTGTGGCGTTCCGCGCCAAGCCGCTGGTCAAGCAATCGGCGAAGCAGGCGATCTCGACGCTCGGTCTGGATGGCGTGCTGTACCTGTTGGGCTTCCGGGATCGCGACGGGCAGCTCTGAAAGCTCTGCCGCCTGAGCTGCCCCTTCGCGAGCAAGCCCGCTCCCACATTTGAAATGCATTCCAATGTGGGAGCGGGCTTGCTCGCGAATGGAGCGCCCTGGATTACCTGGTTGTACTCAAAGGGATTTCCACAACGAGTCGAAATCCTCCTCGCTCCCGCCATTCTGCGCGGTCTCCAATGAGCGATAAGCGAACTGATTGAAACTGTGTGTGCTCGCTACTCGCCGATCCAGCCCGGCGCGGTGCTCTTCGCCCTGGGTGTTGATCAGCACTTTGTTGCCTTCCTGAAACGGCAGTCGCGGCGCCAATAGCGTTGCGGGCAAGTCGATGGCGCTGATTTCCGGCAACAGCAAACCTCGCAGGTAATGGCTGTGATCGTCCCGGGTGCGCACCAGTTGCAGGCCGCAGGGCTGGGCGTATGGGGCCACCAGCTCGATACCCATTTGTGTCCCGGCACCACGCACCTGACGGATCCAGCGCACCACGGCAATGCTCCAGCCCTGATTCGTGGTGTCCTGGATGCCGACCATTTCCCCGGTCTGCAATTCGGCGGGCACTTCTTTTGGCCACGCCAGGCAGTAACCGCCCGGACTGTGGTTGATGACCGGCAACGCATAGGTCGGGTAATGCGGCGGGCTGTCAGCGTCGCCTTCGTCGTCGGCCAGCGGTTCGTAGCGGATTTCCTCGTAGGGCAGGAATTCGTCGGCCTTGCTCTGCGGAGCGGCGTCGAAGGCCTGGCTCCAGCTGTCCTTTTCACCTTGAGCCACCGCCTGGCTGAAATTGGCGGCGCGTGAGCCCGGGTGTTTGAGCAATTCGCTGAATGTGCGTTCGCCCCCAAGATAGAAGTGCAGGGCGCTCATGCCGACGCACACAGTCAGGTTGCCCTGGCCGACGGTGCGCTGAAAACTGCGCTCGGCGGCCTCGCCCCAAGTGGCGAGCAGATGTTGCAGGGTGTCGAGGGTCAGGCCGGATGGGACGGGCAGCGGCGTCGAAGTCTCCTGATGCAGCAGGTGAGCCTCGATGGCCTTCACCAGCGGTTGCGGATCGAAGCCGAGCAGGTCGGGCTGTTGTTCGCCGCGAAACTTGCTGCGATAACGCGGGCCGGCGTCGATCTCTGCAGAAATGGCGAACAATCCCTCGCCCGGGGCACCGGGATGCAGTTTCAGCCAGGCGCTCCAGGGCTCGAGCACCTGCGCGAGTTGGGCGATCGGATTCTGCCGCAACTGATTGCAGCGAGCGCTGCCCAGCAGCAGGGCGGCGATATAAGTCTGTTCGACGCTCAGTTCGCCGGCCAGGCTGGCCAGGTCATCGCGGACCCGGCGATGCTGCAGCTGCAAGTCGCAGGCGCAGCGAAACAATTGGTGCAGTTCAAACCACAGCTGTTCCGGCGCCGGGCTGTACAGCTGCGTGGCGCGCAGCAGTTGTCCTTTCAGCGCGTGGGTTGCACGTTGCAGCGCTACGCTCAACAAGGCTGCCCGATCCCTTGTGTATTTGGGGGCGATGCGCAGAACGATCTGTTTGTAGCCGATGGCCAGATGGCTTTGCAGGGCCTGGCACAGGTTGCTGATCTTGCGCGAGCGCTCATCGAGCATGATCGCCTGATGCAGAAAATGTCGCTCAAGGTGCTGGCAGACGAAATACACCTCGGGCCGCAACAGCTCCAGCAGGTGCAGGCGGTTGTCGCTGGGTGTCAGCAATTGATTGAGTTCACCAAGCCCCTGATAGAGCTGGCGCGCGGTTTCGCCGATGTTGGCCTTGGGCAGACCGGCGATCCAGCGCTTGAGGTCGCGCGGGGTGGCTTCACAGAATGACAGGCGCAACAGCGCCGGGATCGGGGCGCTCAGTTGTGGTTGGGATCGAGGCTCACTCATGCCGTGACCAGCTCCGGCGGCGAATAGGGCAATGCCAAAAACTTTAGCAGTTGTGGTCTGTTTCGCAGGCGTTTATCCGGCTTTTTTACCATTGGTCTGCTGGCCTGGTGCCATTTCGGCTGGCGCTACTAGGCTCTCTGGCGTGCGATCGGAAACGCACGGTTGCACGGCTTGCCGCCAACGTCGGGCAGGTCTCTGAAAAACTTCAAGGAGATGAGGTTCATGTCTAAATACGCAGTGGCAAACCAATGGGGCGGTAGTTCGGCACCTTGGCATCCGGGTGGAACCTGGGTCCTGGGCGCGCGGGACAACCAGAACGTCGTCGCCATCGACATCAAGTCTGGCGATGGCGGCAAAAGCTTCACCGGCACCATGACTTACGCCGGCGAAGGCCCTATTGGCTTCAAGGCTCAGCGCACTGGCCAGAACCAGTACAACGTCGAGAACCAGTGGGGTGGCAACGATGCCCCTTGGCATCCGGGTGGCAAATGGGTGATCGGCGGTCGGGATAACCAGAACGTTATCGCGTTGAGTGTCACGTCGAGTGACGGCGGGAAAAACCTCAGCGGCACCAATACCTACGCCAACGAAGGGCCGATCGGCTTCCGTGGGCAGATAGAGTAACGGCGCTACTCAGGTCGTGTCCGCCCCTTCGCAGACGTGCGCAGGGGCGGATCAGCAGGTTCAGGCGTTCGACAGTGCCAGGGCCTGACCCATCTGTACCGGCGAGCCGGCTTTCAGTTCTTCAACCCACTTCACCTGATCCGGCCCGAACAGCACGATCGCGGTCGAACCCAGCTTGAAGCGCCCCAATTCCGCACCTTTTTCCAGATGAATCGGCGCACGGGCGGCTTCGTCGTAACGGAAGGTTTTCAGCTCACGCTTCGGCGGCGTCACCAGCCCGGCCCAGACGGTTTCGATCGAGGCCACGATCATCGCGCCCACCAGCACCACGGCCATCGGTCCGCGCTCGGTGTCGAAGATGCACGCTACGCGCTCGTTGCGGGCAAACAGTTCCGGAACGTTTTCCGCGGTGGTCTGGTTGACCGAGAAGATCCGCCCCGGGATGTAGACCATTTCGCGCAGGGTGCCGGCCAGCGGCATGTGCACGCGGTGGTAGTCCTTGGGCGACAGGTAAACGGTGGCGAATTCACCGCCCATGAACGGCGCCGCATTGGCCGCGTCGCCACCCAGCAGTTCCAGCACGCTGAAGCTGTGGCCCTTGGCCTGGAAGATGCGACCGTGCTCGATCGGGCCGAGCTGACTGATCGCACCGTCGGCCGGGCTGAGGATCGCGCCCGGGGTCGGGTCCAGTGGACGTGCGCCGTCTTTCAGGGCACGGGTGAAGAAGGCATTGAAGTGCTCGTAAGCGGTGACGTCTTCAACCAGTGCCTGCGACATGTCCACCTGATAACGCTTGGCGAACCAGGTGGTGAAGGCATTCTTGAACCAGCGCACGCGGCACTCGGCAATGCAGCCGGCCAGGCGCGACAGCAAGTGATGCGGCAGCAGGTACTGGCTGATGATAAACAAACGCTCTTTCATGACTGTCCTTAAAAATCCTTAAAGCTCGACGGGGGTGTCGGGGTGGTTGCCCCATTCGCCCCAGGAACCGGCGTAGCCCTTGACCCGCGGATAACCGAGGGCCTTGGCCACCAGATAAGTGAAACCGGACCGGTGATGGGTCTGGCAGTGGGTAATGACTTCTTTGTCCTTGGTGATCCCGAGGTTTTCCAGGATCTGCGGCATGTCGGTACGGATGCGCAGTTGACGCGCCTGGTCCATGCCCGCCGTCCATTCGAAATTGACCGCGCCGGGGATGTGTCCACCTTTGGCTGCGAGGACTTTCTCGCCGGAATACTCCAGCGGCCCGCGAGCGTCCCAGATTGCCAGGTCAGCGGCGCCGAGACGGCTTTGCAAGTATTCACGGGTGGCGGTCGGCTCGTCGTGCAGGGTCAGGGCTACCGGGCCGCCCACCGCTGGAGGAACCTGGATCGACATTGGCGAACCTTCCGCCAGCCACGCCGTCAGACCGCCGTCGAGGTAGTGATATTTGTCGTGACCGATCACGTCGAGCAGCCAGATGAAGCGTCCGGCCCAACCGCCGCCTTCGTCGTCATAGACCACGTAGACCGCGTCCTTGTTGTGGCCCAGTTCGCCGAACAGCTCTTCGAGTTTTTCCTTTGTCGGCAGCAAGCCCGGAGCCGGTGCCAGGCCCAGCTGGGTGCGCTTCGGATCGACGAAGCGTGCGCCGGGAAGGTGACCCTCGGCATAGCGGGCGGCACTGGTCAGATCCACCAGAATCAGATTGCGGTCGTCGAGGCGCGGGAGCAGGTCGCTCGGCTCGATCACCAGCGCCAGGCCAGAGAAGTCAGGCATGTGAGGTCTCCAGAGCACAAAGGGGAAGGATTGTAGCTGTCATTGGCCGCGCTGGCTAAAGCTGTGCAGTGCTTTCTCGATGCACTGCGCGGTTTTGCCGAAGGCTTGTACGGTGATGTCGGCGAACGGCCCGCCGCCCTGGTCGGCGACCACGATCATGATCACCCGGCCGTTGTTCACCAGCGAGCGCAGGAACAGGTGTTCGCCACGAAACAGGGCGCGTAGCGAGGGCGGCAGCAGGGCGGAAAACTGGGCGTTGTTGTCCGGGGTGATCCGCACCTGCGCCTGCTGCGCGAGCAATCGTTGCAGCACGGTGCTCTGGCTGACGACAAAATTGAGCGCAGCAGCTTCCTTCGGCAACCCCGAGGTTTGATGGACGCGCAGATTGGCGTGGCTGCGGTCGGCCATCAGGATCATCACCCGACGCATGCCGCTGGCGACCAGCGCATCGCGGGCGGCGACGGTCAGGCTCATGGCGTTGGTGAAGCGGCTTGGCACGGCCAGCAGCTCGGCGCATTGCCGGCGCCACCGGGTCAGATCTTCAGCGGACGGCGCCGCAGCCGGCAGCATTCCGGCGGGCAGACGACGGGTGCCCCACGGCCACAGCAGCGAGACCGCCGGGTGCCAGAGGTCGGGCATGAAGTGATGGCGAGCGCTGACAGCGGCCTGTTGGTGCAACTGCTGTTGCACCTCGTCCATCGAGATTTGCAGGTAAAGGCTGGTCAGGTATTGCCAGCGCTCGCTGTGCGGACTGTCCCAGGCCTGTTGCGCCGAGAGTGCCAGACCGTTGGCCAGCAGCACGGTGTTGGCTGGCTGGTTGAGCCAGCGGCGCAAGGTCGGGTCGTCATCGAGGCGATTCTGTTGGCGCAGCGGATGATCGACGTCGCGGGCAATGCGCAGGACCTTGACCAGTTCGCGCTGCTCGGTCAGCAGCAGTCGGTAACCTTGCTGCACCCAGATCGGCAGACGCCAGGCTTGCACAAGCGCTTCGCCGATTTTCAGCAGGCGCACGCCGAACAGCTGCTTTTCAACGACTCGCGCTGATTCGCCCTTGTGGATAACCCGCACTTCCCACTCTTCAAGCAATTTGGGAAAGGTCAGTGCCAACGGCCACAGCGGCGACAGAAACAGCAGGCTGCCCCAATGAATGTCCTGCCACAGTCGCGCCAGGCGACTGGCAAAAAAGCCGTTGGCCTGTTGGGTCGCGTGCTGGCTGATCATCTGTATCTGGCGCAAGGCCTGGGGGATTTGTGCCTGGGGTTCGGCGGGCAGGCGTGCCAGCAGTTCTTCGGTGCGGGCCAGACCAAGACGATTGATCGCCACTTCAAGGTTTTCCGCCGGCGCAGTCATGCTGCCCAGGGTGTGACGGTTGGCTTCGCGGATGATGCTCAGGGCCAGTGCCGGGCTGTCCTGCATCAGCTCGGCAATGTCGCGCAACGAGCTGCGATTGTCGCGGATGGCACGGCAAACGCGGTCGTGTGCTTCTTGCGGTACCGGCAGGCGCACGCCGTCGAGCAGCTTCACCCAGCCATCGAGTGTGGTCGGTCTTGCGTGTGGGACGTTCGTTTCATTAGCCATGTCTGGACGAGATCTTCACTGACTGTAGACGCGCCCGGCATGGGCTAAATTGGCTTTTCGCCTGAACTGGCTATAGTCTGGCGCAGTTTTGCCGATAAGTAGAAGAAGAGATTTTTTAACTTCCGAATATGACCTTGAACCCGACTTAAACAAGTACCTTTCTACCTATGGCTAAAATTATCGGCATCATCGTCGTATTCGCGAGCGTGCTCGGCGGATACGTGCTCTCCCACGGCAAGATTGCCGCCCTGATCCAGCCCTTCGAGGTGATGATCATCGGCGGTGCGGCACTCGGAGCCTTCCTCCAGGCCAACCCCGGTTACATGACGATGCATGTGCTCAAGAAATCCCTGGGCATGTTCAGTTCGCGTTTCAGCCACACGTTCTATCTGGAAGTGCTGGGCCTGATCTACGAGATCCTCAACAAGAGCCGCCGCGAAGGCATGATGGCCATTGAAGGCGACATCGAAGATGCCGCCGCGAGCCCGATCTTCGCCAAGTACCCGGCGGTGCTGAAGGACGAACGCATGACCGCGTTCATCTGCGATTACCTGCGCATCATGTCGTCCGGCAACATGGCTCCCCACGAGCTGGAAGGCCTGTTCGACATGGAACTGTACAGCCTCAAGGAAGACCTCGAGCATCCGTCCCACGCGGTGAACGGCATCGCCGACGCCATGCCGGGTTTCGGTATCGTCGCGGCGGTACTGGGTATCGTGGTGACCATGGCCTCCCTGGGTGAAGGCGATCAGAAGTCCATCGGTCTGCACGTCGGTGCGGCACTGGTAGGTACCTTCTTCGGTATTCTCGCGGCGTACGGTTTCTTCGGTCCGTTGGCGCACTCCCTGGCCCACGATGCCAAGGAAGAGCTGAACGTCTACGAAGCCATCAAGGCCTCGCTGGTGGCTTCGGCTTCCGGCATGCCGCCGTCGCTGGCTGTCGAGTTCGGTCGCAAGGTTCTGTACCCGGCTCACCGTCCAAGCTTTGCCGAGCTGGAACAAGCCGTTCGCGGTCGCTAAGTCATGGAAAATAACCAGCCGATAATCATCAAGCGCGTCAAGCGCATCGCCGGCGGGCATCACGGCGGGGCGTGGAAGATCGCCTTCGCCGACTTCGCGACGGCGATGATGGCGTTCTTCCTGGTGTTGTGGCTGCTGTCCACCGCGACCCCGGAGCAGAAGATCGCCATCGCCGGTTACTTCAAGGACCCGGTCGGTTTCTCCGAGAGCGGCACGCCGTACATCATCGATCTGGGCGGCACGCCGACCCTGGCGCCGGAAAACACCCTCAACCCTGAAGTGAAGTCTCAGCCGCAACCGGACAAGGTCACAGTCGATACTGAACAGGTTGAAGGCATGGCCGAGCAGGTCGAGAAGGAACGCCTGGAACTGTTGCTGCAAGAACTGCAGAACAAGGTCGACGAGAACCCGCAACTGCAGAAGTTCAAGGACCAGATCCTGTTCGAAATCACGCCGAACGGCTTGCGCATCCAGATCATGGACGCCGAGAACCGGCCAATGTTCGACTCCGGTTCTGCGCGCCTGAAGCCGTACTTCGAAGACATCCTGCTGGCCATGGCCGACACCATCAAAGCGGTGCCGAACAAGATCAGCATCAGCGGCCACACCGACGCCAAGCCGTACACCGGCACTGGCGACTTCGGCAACTGGGAACTCTCGGCCAACCGTGCCAACGCCGCCCGGCGTGCGCTGGTGGCGGGCAGTTATCCGGACTCGCAAGTGGCGCGTGTGGTGGGTTACGCCTCGTCGGCGCTGTTCGACAAGGAGAACCCGTTCAACCCGGTCAACCGCCGCATCGACATCGTGGTCCTGACCAAGAAGGCCCAGGCCGCCATCGAAGGTTCGCAAGGTGCCGAGCCGGCGAAACCGGCTGAAGGGCAGAACGGTGCCGATCCAGCCAAACCGGTCGACCCGAATGCCTTGCCGGCGGATCAGCAGCCAGTGCCGGCCCACGAGTTGCGCGAACGGTTGAATCTGTTTGACGACCCGCTGCCGAAACCGGTCGAGCCGGGCAGCGCGGCGCCTGCCCCGGCGCCTGCTGCACCGGCCACTGCTCCGGCGCCCGCGCCGAAACAGTGATCCACAAAAAAGCCGCGAGATGATCGCGGCTTTTTTGTGTCTGGCTACTTGAACGCTCAGTAACCGTTTTCCGGCAGGCTGGCGATGATCGAGCGGTAGCTGTTCATCCGCTGCTGCTGGATGCGTCCGTCCTCAAGTGCCTTGAGCAAGGCACAGCCCGGTTCGCGGTCGTGCTTGCAGTCGCGGAAGCGGCAGGTGCCGAGCAGGTCGTCGAACTCGATGAAACCGGCTTCGACATCGGCACGGCTGACATGGCCGAGGCCGAATTCGCGGATGCCCGGGGAGTCGATCAGTTCACCGCCGCCGGGGAAGTGGAACAGCCGTGCGGTGGTCGTGGTGTGGGTGCCCTGGCCGGACAGTTCGGACAGCGGGCCGACACGGGTTTCCACGTCGGGCAGCAGGCTGTTGACAAGGGACGACTTGCCGACACCGGACTGACCGACGAACACGCTGATGCGCCCGTCGAGCTGTTTCTGCAACTGCTCCATGCCGTTGCCATGGTGCGCCGAGACTTCCAGCACCGGATAACCCAGGGTCCGGTACACCGCCAGCAGCGCGTTCAGGGCCGGGGCGTTCTGCTCGTCGATCAGGTCGAACTTGTTCAGCAGCAACAGCGGGCGGATGCCGGCGTGTTCGGCGGCGACCAGATAACGGTCGATCAGGTTGGCATGGGGCTCGGGCAGCGGGGCGAAGACGATGACGATCATGTCGACGTTGGCGGCCACCGGTTTGAGCTGACCACGGCTGTCCGGACGGCACAGCTCGGTGGTGCGCGGCAGTTGCGCGACGATCACGCCGATGCCCTGGTTGCCGGCGCGCCAGACGACGCGGTCGCCGGTTACCAGCGCTGGCAGGTTGGCCCGCAAGTGGCAGCGGAAGACCTGGCCGGCCAGTTCGCCGTCAACGGCCTCGACCTCGACCTGCACACCGAAGTGGGCGATCACCAGGCCATGCTGTTCCGGGCCCAGGTCGCCGCCTTCGAGCGCCTCGACAGCCGAGGACTCGCGTTTGGCGGCGCGGGCGGCGCGCTCGCCCTGAATCTTTTCGATGCGCCAGTTTTGACGACGATTGAGTTGGCGTTTGGCCATGGGTGTTCCGTCTGAAGAATGCAGCGATTAGGTAAAACGGCCGCGAGTTTAGCACGCCCGGGCATCGCCCTAGGCTAAACTGCGCAGCATTGCTCAGGAGCCGAAATATGCAAAACCCGCAGAATCTGATCTGGATCGACCTGGAAATGACCGGTCTGGATCCGGAAAACGACGTGATCATCGAAATGGCCACCATCGTCACCGACAGCGATCTCAACACCTTGGCCGAAGGCCCGGTGATCGCCATCCACCACAGCGACGAAGTCCTCGCCCGGATGGACGAGTGGAACACTCGCACCCACGGCAACTCCGGCCTGACCCAGCGCGTGCGCGATAGCCGCATCAGCATGGCCGAAGCGGAAGCCGAAACCATCGCCTTCCTCGAAAAGTGGGTGCCGAAGGGCAAGTCGCCGATCTGCGGCAACAGCATCTGTCAGGATCGCCGCTTCCTTTATACCCACATGAAGTCGCTGGAAAGCTACTTCCACTACCGCAACCTCGACGTCTCCACGCTCAAGGAACTGGCCGCGCGCTGGGCGCCGGACGTGCGTGACAGCTTCAAGAAAGGCAGCACTCACCTGGCGCTGGACGACATCCGCGAATCCATCGCCGAGCTGCAGCACTACCGCAAGCATTTCATCAAGTTCTGAGATCGGCACCCACGCCGGGGCGCCCTCTTTTGGTGCCTCGGCGAAGTGAGTAGACTGCGCGCCTTCCTGCCAGGATCGCCACCATGTTGCTGATGCTCTACCTCGTTGCCATTACTGCCGAAGCCATGACCGGCGCCCTGTCTGCGGGCCGTCGCGGCATGGACTGGTTTGGCGTGGTGCTGATTGCCTGCGTCACGGCATTGGGCGGCGGTTCGGTGCGCGACGTGTTGCTCGGGCACTACCCACTGACCTGGGTCAAACACCCGGAATACCTGGTGCTGACCACGGTCGCGGCGATGATCACCGTGTTCACGGCGCGCTGGATGCGTCACCTGCGTTCGCTGTTTCTGGTGCTCGATGCGGTCGGCCTGGTGGCGTTTACGCTGATCGGCTGCATGACCGCCCTGGAAATGGGCCACGGCATGCTGGTGGCTTCGGTCAGCGGCGTGATCACCGGGGTATTCGGCGGCATCCTGCGCGACATCTTCTGCAACGACATTCCGCTGATCTTTCGCCGTGAGTTGTATGCCAGCGTCTCTTTTGCAGCGGCCTGGTGTTACATGTTGTGCCTGTATCTCAATGTGCCGAGTGAGCAGGCAATCCTGATTACCTTGTTTGGCGGTTTTCTGTTGCGATTGCTGGCGATTCGTTTTCATTGGGAAATGCCAAAGTTTGTCTATAACGACGAGCATTGATAGTTGTTGCAGTCACGGTTTAATAAACGACCATTTGCAGCCTTCCGGCGGTTTGCAAGTGTATGTTTCTTACATTTTTCGCTTTGCTGATTGTTTTAAGGTCATGTTATTTCTTTTGTTGATGGATTGTTCAATGCCAATCCTTGAATAAAACTCCTCAAAGGAAATGCAACATGAATGAAGATGTGAGCGAAACACAGGGCGGGCAAACCATCGCACCTGTTCTCGAAGGCCTTGCCAGCTTCAAGGTAAAGTTTGATGCTGGCGACAGCACCAGCAGCAAATCACTATACGGCAATGGCCGCATGCAGGTGAAAGTGCAAGTTCTGGTGTCCGGAGTGGATGCCAACGGCAACTTCATGCACGTGCCGGAAAGTGTAATGGATAGCATAGAACTCATTCATTACAGTACCGGCAGGACGTTACGTGACGGCTGGGCGGCGAGCACCGAACAAGGGCGTTATACGCTTGAGACGCAAACGTCGGCGACAGGTGAGGTCGTTTACGACGACGATGCTGAAAATGACAGCGTTCATCCTCAGGTTCGCACCTTCTGGGTATCCTCATCGGTCGCCGGGACGACCAGGATCGCTGCGCGCCTGTCTCTGAACGGGTTGAGAATTCTCAGTAACGGAACCACGCTGTCCAGCGTCCATGACAGCAGCATTACGATCGAATCCCAAACGCCTCCGGCTTATGCCATTGAACAGTTCCGCTGGTATCAAGCCCGGCGCGGCAATGAGCAACCCGGTAATCGCATCTTCAACTATTATCTGGGGCTTTATCCGCAGGGGCAGCAGATCAAGCTGGTTGATTGGATCGCAGACGGAGCTGAAGCGGGGAAAGACCACGCTTTTGCTGGGGGGAACAAGTTAGAGGAGCCGAGAACCAATTTTATGCGGGCCACTTTTGTCCGCCCGGAACGGAATACTTTGGAGGTGAAACTGCCATTTAATGGCGATCCCATTGCGTATCTTTTCCCCGATGCCATTACAAGAGAGTCAAAAACATACTCTGTAAGGGTCAATGATCACAACGGAGAGCTGACGGTTGTGCAGGCGCTGTCCGAATATTCTGAAATTGCACCTGGTTCCAGGCACGGCGAAATATTTCACTTTCGCGCCATTGATCAACACGGTACCGAGCATAGTTTAGCGTTGAGGCTGGATTTTTATACGCGCAACTTCACGCTTGAGCGAGGTTGATAGCATTTTCTGCTGATGCACATTCGGCAGGAGTAGTAGGTATATATGCTCTTTTAACGGCGGATATCGATACTCTGTGATGTTCAATTGTCGGGTATTCGCATAAAAAGTGCAGTACTTATGACTTGTGTTGGCCCCTTGGTTCTGCGGGGGCCAGCGTAAACTACTCCTCAAGGATGAGAACTCAATGGCTGACAAAACGCCAAAGGTCAAAACTGTTCCTGCCCCAAACCATTCACCCGATTTCAGCATCAATGTTTCACATCGACCAACCTCCCCCATTCCAGTAGCACCGCAGGTATCCATGCCGAATCGACTGGAACCGTCGAACCCTTTCGTCCGGCTAGAGGTGGGTGCATTGATGCAGGAGAGCAATGTGAGTGCGAACCCGGTTGCTTTTGCGATCGACGAGCTTGCGATGCTTTCCGCGCCCCGCTCCCTGGCAGATTACCGGATACCTGCTTCAACACTCCTCGGCGACGCCGATGCTCAGGGCATCCGGATGTACAAGGGGCGTCAGTTTGTGGCAGTCGCCGACGGCCATTTCGTGCAAGTGGTCCTGGATGCCGGGAGTGGTCTGCTTCGCGCCACGCAAGCCAGAGAGCTCAACCCTTCCGGTCCGCTATTGAAGCCCGATGGTGAGGGCCGGTTCTGGCTCGCACTGGACAGCAGTGATTCGCGCAATCGTCTCGCAAGGACGGATTCGATACACAGACGGACGGCTGAACTGGTTCACCGCGTGGGGTATTCGGTGGACGACTTCTCTGAAATTACAATGACACGTGTCCTTGCGGTGAGTGGAATGGATGAAGCGTTGGCGCGTGATTTCCCCATTCATTCTCGTTCCCTCGCGGTGCTCCAGGAAACTCTCAGGCGTTTCAGCCTCGATCGGAAAATCCAGATTTTCTTCACACAACTGCAGCATCCCGATCCGCTGGTTCGCGCCCAGCTCGATCCACAACTGCTGGCGCTGCTGAAGTCGCGCAAGGGCGATCTTGCCGAGAGGGACCGGGCTCTGCTCTTCCAGGATCATGAGCGTGCGTTTGAACTCGACTGTGACGAAAACACGTTGCAGATGCGACGCAGTTTTCCGGAACTGACCAAAACGGTGGCCGAGGCGCTGTGGCAGGACGCAAGCGCCTCCGATCGTCTGTATGTGCATAGTCATCCGGGAATGACACGACAAATGGCAGAAGACGCGCAGCTGGCAATGCGCGATGTGCGTCTGGCAAGAGCCTGTGAAGGGATTTACCTTGATTCGGTATCCAGTTTCGATAGTGATCGGCTGGCGTTGCACATGATCGGCCTCCTTGCGCAGTGGCCATCGACAGTTCGTATCGAAATTCGTCACAACGCGAAAGTCGCGACCGCTGTTGGCGATGTTCAGGCGCCGTTCCTTCATGTACTGGTCAGACAGGACTCCGGGTATGTCATCGACAGCCCCGAGGGCGCGTCTGCCAAAGATATGAACGATCTCTATTCGTCAGTCTGGTTGCGGTTATTGCCCGTTCAGCGTCAGGCGCTCGGTGTCCTGGATGGAGGAGGGCAAGCGTTACGGCAATTGGTGCGTTTACAGCCGTTGCCCTCGCGCCAAGTCGTGAGCGAAGTTCTGGAAATGGCTCCACGGCCGGTTTCTGTCGATCCCGCTGCCTTGCAATACGCGCAAACGGGAGGATTGCGAGGTGGAGCCGATAACGATCCGACATCGGCAAAGTCAGTTGTAGACAGCGTGCGTGAGCTTTATCCGCAACTCAAGGATGAGGAGGTGACGGCGTTTATCAACCGGCGATTGAAGAATGATCCATCCGGCGTGATACAGCGGCTTGAAAAAGAGTTCGCGATGCTGCGTGAAGAACTGGCGATATGGAGTGCCGGTGAGTCATCACCTCATTCGCAATCGTCGGGATGGTCGTCAGCGCCGACACTTGTCGAACAGCGCCAGGCCCGCGAGCAATTCAGCAAGTTGCTGCAGGATATCTGGCAGCGCAAGTCGATTTCGAGATGGGAATATGGTGACTATCATTTTTCTGCTGATGTCGATTTTTCTGGCGAGTTACCAAGGTTATCCACCCGATTCGAATATGTAACAGAGTTAATATTAACCGCAAAAAATCCGGAGGCACGGATCGGTCCATTTCTCGACAGTTTTCCCAACGTTCAATATTTGATGGTGAACGGCGTAAAAATGGAGGACCTTGCGCCAGGGATCTTCCAAATGCGTGAGTTGCGTCAACTTACCTTGAACGGGTGCTCGCTCAGACTTTCTGAAGCAACGGCTGAGGGGCTGGGGAGAATAGAAACGCTGACACTGTTGAATCTGTCACAGAACCCTTTGACGGTGGCTCCGCATGTAGGCTTCATGCAGGATCTGACTGAGTTGATGCTGCATGACGCCAATCTTTCAAATGTGCCTTCGGGAGTAGGAACACTCAAGGAGCTCGAGATATTGACGTTGCAGAACAATAATATTGTCGATGTGGGGGATGAGTTATTCGATATTCTGGATACACAGAATCTATTCATCGGTCTGGTGGGCAACCCCTTGAATAACGCTTCCAGGGAGCGAATTGACCAATATCTTGACCGTTCCAGCATGGATAGAAAAATAGAAATAAAAGTGGAAGAGTCTTTTTCAGACTCGGAGTACGAAAGTGACTCTTCAGAAAGTGGGTTCGGGACAGACTCAAGCAGTAGCTGACTGTTGATAAGCGTAACGTTCTGCGTATTTTTCTAACACGATCTGATACGAATGAATAACGTAGCGCTTCATCTTCTGTTATCGGTAAAGCCAGAATAAAGGAGAGAAGCGCTGCGGGGAATGCCGAAACGAAAGGGGCACGGATGGAAAGCTTGAATTTCGTAATTTGGAGTTTCCCTTTTTGAATGTTTGTTTGCTGTGCCGGGTTTGATGTTAAGGTATTTCCTCGGATGGCCTGTTCATAATTTGTCGAGTGTCTTGGCTGTTATTGTTGTTTTAGTCATGCGTCAATACTTGGGCGCGTCCTTGTATGGACGTCATGTATTTATTAGCCAAGGTGTTATTGAATGTCTGACGAACAACTTAGTATTTCCCGTATCGAAGTTAAACTCGACGCTACCAAGTCTGGCCAGCACAAAGTGCTTTACGCCAACGGTCGCATGCAAGTGCGTGTGTTGGTGCTTGTACAAGGAGCCGATAGCAATGGTGATGGCGTGTCACTGTACGGGCATCCCGCCTTGCAGACACTGCGGCTGATTGCCTACAACGGTGCTCGGCCTCTGGAAGGTGACTGGAGTGTATCCAGGCAGGAGAACCGGTTTGCCCACGAAATGTCGGGTGGGGCGCCGCGCGTTACAGAAGTTCGCCAAGTCAAGGACAATCGAATCAGTGATGATTCCGATCCTGTGCAAGTATTTGAATTTTGGGTTTCCGCTTCCCGGCCTGGAATCATGGAAGTGGCTGCCGAAATAACCATGGATAACGTGACGCTGCGAACGAACGGAATTGGCTTCGATAGCAGTGTCACGCTGGAAGCTATTCCGCCGAGAGTGTATTCGCTGAACAGTTTTTCGCTGAATAAATATGAAGAGAAGCAGCAGAGGGCCTCTTACGACTGGATCCAGCTTTACCATATTGGACTGCACGCAGAGGGCAGGCAGGTTCATCTCCTCGACTGGTACAGCAGTGAGGTCAAGCTTGATCCTTATGATTCTGAAATGGCGGCGCTGGTCTACGTGTCCGGAAATATTCCCGATACACGGGACGGACGCAGAAACTTTTACGGTTACATGGCGCCGATTTATGGGCAGAAAACAACGTTTCGCAGTCCGCTGGGCTATGTGACCGTACCTATTAACAAAGTGCCCGGCCAGTTGACACTTGTTCAGTATATTTCCGCTGACTTTCAAGTGGCACGGGAAAATGAAAGTGCATTCGAGTTTGCAGTGCTTGATGAGTTCGGCTCGGAACACAGGCTTTCGCTCGATGGTGACAAGGAACAGCGTACCTTTATTTTGGGCGAGTCCCGGCGGTCAATGAAACAGCTTGCCTGATTTTGTCAGGTGGCCAGCCAGTGTTCACTGGTCACTTGATTTCCCAATATCTGAATATGGAAATAAAGGACGTCTTTTTCAATGGAAAGTAATTCATCTTCCAATGCTCACTCCAATGCTTTCAACTTCGGTGAGTTTGTTTCTGGAGGCGTTGACCCTCGCACCGGAATGTATACGTGTTCATTTTCGCTGGGCAAGTTGCACTCGGCGGGTCTCAATGGCCCTGAGCTTGCACTGACATTGGGTTTCAATCCACTGAATCAAGTGGATACCGGGTTCGGCGTCGGCTGGTCTTTGTCCATGACGCATTACGACTTGCGCAGCAAGGTCATGACGCTGGCAAACGGTGAACGCTATAAGGCTGTGGAGACGTCTGCCGGCCTGAAGTTCAGGGAAATGAAACTGCAAACCGCCAAGGTGCTGGAGACGGGGGGCGGACGCTATGAAGTCCGGTACAAGGATGGTCGGCGTGAGTTGCTCAAGGTTCAGGCCGGCACCCAGGTCGCGGTAGTAGAAAAAATCATTGCCCCGAACGGTGTGAGCATCACGCTGAAGCATGTGTTGTTCAATCAGTTTCCCATGTTGGTTGAAGTCAATGACACCCAGCGATGCCTGCTGAAAATCACACGCAAGGCAGGTCAGGTGATACTGACCCGGCATCCTGGTACTTCGGCCGCTACCGATTACGGACTGGTCCTGAAAAATAGTCGGGTAACGGCCATCGAGCTTCCGGTCGGCAAAGGCTGGGAGCTGGAATATGAGGTCATTGATCAGGCCATCTATTTGTGGCGCGTCGTCAATCCGTTGCGCGGTGTCGAATTCATTCGCTACAAGCGCCAGGGTCACCTCTTCGTAAACGGCGTGGAGCGGTCACTGCCATTTGTCATCGCTCACGATATTTATCCGGGGCACCACCAACCCAGGCTCTGCAAGGAATACTCGTATTCCGACCATAACTTTCTCGGGCAGGGCCTCATCCCGACCAGAAGTAATGACGGAGATCCTCTCTACCTGGCGCCCGCCAACTACGTCTATTCCTCGACCGAGCGGTTGGTGGTCAAGGGGGCGGTGCACACCCTTGTCAACCGCACTTACAACAAGTTCCATTTGTTGACCGCAGAGGTCACTACAAGAGGTGATGCCAAGACCTCAGTCGCCACCGAATACCATTGTTCCGTCACCAAGCCATTCAATGAGCAGCCGGCTCAGTTCCGCATGCCAAAGATTCAGACGGTGACTTATCTCGACCGGCGCACCCAACAGACGCGTCAGGAAACCACCGTCACTGAGTTCGATGGTGAAGGCAACTTGCTCAAACTTGTCGAGCCGAATGGAATGACCACTTTGTCGGAGTTTTATCCGGCAAGCGGTGGGGACAAGTGTCCAGAGGATCCGATGGGCTTCGCCAGGTTCCAGAAAAAGAGGACAGTCATCCCGGCAGACGGGGGAGGGAACTCGACTGTTACCTACTACGACTATGCCCTGCATCCTGCGCTGGAAGGTGCAGAGCTGGCCTTCGTCCTGCCAGTTGAGGAGCGTTTTTTCGAGCTTGTGGAGGGGGTTGAGATCCAGCGGTCGAAAACCGAAAAAAGTTACCTGAATACGCCGCAGGACCCGTTCAAACATGGGGCCACGCAAGAGCAAAGTGTCACCCGTAACGATAAAAAGACCCGTACTGAATTTTCCTATGAGCTCAAGGACACCCGGCTGGAAGTAAAGTCCAGTACATACGGATTTGATGGAACGCTGCAGACCAGTGAGAAAGTGCTTTCGACACTGACTGGATTACAGGTCTCGGAAATCGGTGTCGATGGCGAGCACATCGAGTATGAGTACGACGCAATCGGCCGGGCAGTATGCAAGACGGTTGCCCCTGGAACGCCCTTCGCGAGCTCTACTCAGTGGTCTTATATATCCGCCAGCCAGAAACTGCCGGCCACAATAGTGGGAACGAATCCCGCCGGCGGCGAGCAACGCGTAAGTGTTGACGGCCTGGAACGGGTGATCACCGTTGCGGAAAAGGACTGTGACCGTCCGGACAAGGAGGGACTTATTCAGACTCGCACCCTTTATTCCGCGGTTCATGATTCGGCGGGTAACAGGATACAAGTGACACTGACCGATTGGCGCGACGGCAAACCTTGTCCAGTGGTGACTCGCTACGAATTCGATGACTGGGGCCAGGTCTGCAAGACGCTCCATGCCGATGGGCGCATCGAACACAGCGAGGTCGATCCGGTTGCTCGCCAGCAAACGAATTGGCTTCAAGGGATGGGCAAGACAGTCACCCTCGTCAACTCGTTCGGAAAGCCTCTGAGTGTCGAGAGCTTCAACCTTAAGAACAGCAGTCTGGGCAAAACGGTTTACACCTATGACGGCCTCGGGCGCACGACCACCGAGACCGATCCTGCCGGCAATACCACACGCTATGAATATGACGTCTTCGACCGGATGACCCGCAGCGTCCTGCCCGATGCCAGCGAGGTGGTAACCGATTACGCCGATCACAGTGACGAAGCGCTGCCGGCCTGCATCCAGGTCGACGGCAAAATGTTGGGCCGGCAAACCTATGACGGCTTGAATCGTCTCACGCAAAGCACAGTGGGCGGGCGCAAGTCCGAAGCCGGTTATGAAGCGGGCTTCCGTCAGCCGCAGTGGCACAAGAGTCCCGATGGCAAGAAAACCGAATTCACCTATTTGCGTGAGCTGGGCGGTTTACTGACGGAGCGCAAGGCGGGTGCGTTGCTCACAACCATGACTTACGACCCGGTCAATGGTCATCCCCTGACCTGCAGTGAAAACGGCAGAGAGCGTCGTTTTACGTATTACCCTTCCGGGCGTATCAAATCCGAAACGACCACTTACGGGGTGATCAGTAAATCAACTTCCTTTACCTATTCTCTTGAGGGGCGACCGCTCACCTATATCGATGTGCTGGGGACGGAGCGCAGATCCGAATACGATGATCACGGTCGTCTGCTATCAACCTTGCAGGGGTCACTGAAAACCGAATTCCACTACAACCTTCAGACCGGGTTGCTGGAATGGACAATGACCGAAGAGACTTCGCTCAAGCGTCAAATGATCACCCGGTTTGCCTACGATGATATCGGTCGTGAAACATGCCGTACTTTCGAGGTCAAGGGCCAGCCCGATCAGACGCTGGTGTCGACCTATACACTGGCTGGCAAACTGGCGCGGAAGGTGTCCAGCCGCGGTACGCAAGTGTTGCGCGATGAACAGTTTTCCTACGACAGGCGGGGGCGTCTGATCCAGTACGACTGCGCCGGAACCCACAAGCCCCGGGATCCCTATGGCAAGGAGATTGTTCAGCAGGCGTTCACATTCGATGCGCTGGATAACCTGCTCACCGTACAGACGCGGTTCCCGCTGGGTGTGAACCTGACTACCTTTGGTTATGACAACCCGGACCCTGCGCAACTCAGCTCGGTCAAGCATTCACACGTCGACTATCCCTCGGCAGTGACCCTGGAATATGACGCCAACGGCAGGATGATCAAGGATGATCAGGCGCGAACCCTGGCCTATGACGCGTTCGGGCGACTCGAGCAATTGACCGGTGCAGGAGGCAAGGTCATTCGCGGCTACCATTACGACGGGTTCGACCAACTGGTTGAACTGGCGCAACCGGATACGGTAACTACCCAGCGTTATTACCATGAAGGCCGGATCACCCATGAAGTCAGCGGTAATCGTTCATCCAGCGTCGTGCGTCACGGTGGATTGCTTGTAGGGCAGCAACAACTCGGATTGAGCTCCGGTATTCAGCTGTTCGGCACCGATCAGCAGCAAAGTGTGTTGGCTCAACTGGGTGAGGAGCATCTGACCGATTGCGCTTACAGCCCTTATGGGCACCGTCCCGCCGAAGGTGGCTTGTTCAGTCTGGCGGGCTTTAACGGCGAGCAACTGGACCCGGCTACCGGTCTGTATCTGTTGGGCAATGGATACCGAGCCTATAGCCCGACCTTGATGCGCTTTCTCAGCCCCGACAGCATGAGTCCGTTTGGTGAAGGCGGATTGAATGCCTACGCCTATTGCCTGGGCGATCCTGTCAATCGTATTGACCCCACTGGACACATCTCCTGGCAAACCATCCTGGGCGTTGGATTGAGTGTTTTCGGGATTGTTGCCAGCGTATTGACGATGGGAGCGGCGACGCCCTGGGCAGTGGCGGCCTTGGGGCTGGCCGTTACTTCGGGCTTGTCGAGTATTGCCAGCGAGGTGGTCAATGAGCTGGAGCCGGAATCTCAAGCGGGGAATATATTGGGCTGGATCACCTTTGGTCTTGGACTGGCTTCGTTCGGGGCTGGGCTGGGGGCGGGTGCCAGAGCGGGCATTAATGCGGGCAGGAAACTCGCTGGCGCCTGGGCGCAAGGGGCGAGTGGCAAGGGGGCAGGCGCTGCGGGCAAAGAGATGGCCAAAGGAATGATCAAGGGAAAAGGAGCCAAGGCTGCAGCAAAAGCCAGGAAAGCCGCTGAGCCGGTTGCCGAAGAAGTGAAGTGGACACTGGTCAGGCCCAAAGACAAGATGAATATTGTCAGAATAGAAGCGCGCAAGGCCACGGAAGACAGAGCTGAACTGTTCATGAAACATATCGAGGCGGGTAATTCCCCGACCTCCGCCGCCGCGCTCATACACGCCGACTATACGCCAATGTATGGTCCGGCCAGTTCCGGGGCAAAGCCGATGCATCTTTACTTATCGCAGGGGGATCGCATTTATCTGACGGAAGACACCAAGCACAAGATTGTCACCATCAAGCAGGTGGGTGGCCACTACAACGAAAAAAAATAGGTGCGAATAACGCACCCGGACAGCGACGGGCATGAGGCAACGACACTCAATGTCCAGACTACGGCTTGAGCACCGTGTCTGCAGGTTTTGCCTGTGCTGATCGTGAGTGTTGTTCAAGCGCCCATTCCACATGCTCTCTCACCAACTCTGACGGATAATCCCGTCGCGCCTTCAACGCTTCCAGCACCGGAATCGTTGAAGGCGCATTCCCCAGACCCACCGCCAGATTGCGCAGCCAGCGTTCGTAACCCGCCCGGCGCAACGGCGAGCCTTCGGTACTGCTCAAAAACTTGTCTTCATCCCACAGAAACAGCTCGGCGAGTTCGGCATTGTCCAGATTGTGCCGTGGCTTGAAATCGCTTTCGCCGGAGGGGCGGGCGAAGCGGTTCCACGGGCAGCAGATCTGGCAGTCGTCGCAGCCGAACACCCGGTTGCCGATCAGCGGTCGCAGGTCTTCGGGAATAGCGTTCTTCAACTCGATGGTCAGGTAGGAAATGCAGCGTCGCGCATCCAGCACATACGGGCCGACGAAGGCGTTGGTCGGGCAGATGTCGAGGCACGCGGTGCAGCGCCCGCAATGTTCGCTGCTGTGGGGTTCATCCACCGGCAAGGGCAGGTCGACGAACAGTTCGCTGAGAAAGAAGTAACTGCCGGCCTTGCGGTTGAGCACCAGAGTGTTTTTGCCGATCCAGCCCAGGCCGGCCTGTTCGGCGATGGCTTTTTCCAGCACCGGAGCGCTGTCGACGAAGGCGCGGAAGCCGAACGGACCGATCTCGGATTGAATCCTGTCCGCCAGTTGTTGAACGCGTTTACGGATCAACTTGTGATAATCGCGGCCCAAGGCATAACGCGAGATGTAGGCCTTTTCCGGTTTGGCCAGCAATTGTGCCATTTGCGTGTCGCCCGGCAGGTAGTCCATGCGCAGGGAAACGACACGCAAGGTGCCCGGCACCAGTTCTTCGGGGTGCGAGCGTTTGCTGCCGTGGGCACCCATGTAATCCATTTCGCCGTGGTAGCCGGCCTCGAGCCAGCGTTGCAGGTGCTGCTCATGCTCGGCCAGGTCCAGACCGCTGATGCCGACTTGCTGGAAGCCCAGCTCGCGGCCCCAGTCCTTGATGGATTGGGCGAGGGCAGGCAGATCTGTGGTGATGGCAGACATGAGGCGAGAGAAACCGGAGCTGAGGTGCGTATAATTCTGCCAGACATCGGAGCCCGAAGACGCATGCCGCACACTAAAGATCAATTACCCGACGCGCTGTACCGCGCCGCGCAGGTGCGCGAACTCGACGCACGGCTGATCGCCGCCGGCACGCCGGGCTTCGAATTGATGCAGCGTGCCGCCCATGCCACCTGGCGCGCGCTGGTGCGCCAATGGCCGGCCGCGAATCAAATGACGGTGCTGGCCGGGCACGGCAACAACGCCGGCGATGGCTATCTGGTGGCGGCGCTGGCCCACCGGGCGGGTTGGCAGGTTCAGGTGCTGGCTGTCGGCGAGCCGCAGCGTCTGAAGGGCGATGCCGCGGTGGCACACGCCGAAGCCGTGGCTGACGGCGTCTCGATTGCCCCGTGGGATGTGTCCTGCGAGTTGCGCGGTATCGTCGTTGACGCGTTGCTCGGCACCGGCCTGAGCGGTGACGTGCGTGAGCCTTATGCCTGCGCGATTGCGGCGATCAATGGCAGCGGACTGCCGGTGGTGGCGGTCGATATCCCTTCCGGGTTGTGTGCTGATACCGGTCATGCGCTGGGTGATGCAGTGCGCGCCGACCTCACCGTGACCTTCATCGGCCTGAAACTCGGGCTGTTTACGGGCGCGGCAGCGGATCACGTCGGCGAACTGCTGTTTAACGATCTGCAGGCTTCGACCGAAACCTTCAGTGACATTCCTGTCGCCGCTCGCCGGCTCAACGTGGCTAACCTTCCGCATCTGGCTGCCCGTGCGCCGGCTGCGCACAAGGGGCGTTTCGGTCATGTGCTGCTGATCGGCGGCGATCACGGTTTTGGCGGGGCAATTCTGCTCAGCACCGAAAGCGCCTTGCGCAGCGGGGCCGGGATGGTGTCGCTGGCGACCCGCCCGGAACATGTGCCGGCGGCGTTGAGCCGGGTGCCGGAAGCCATGGCGCTGGGCGCTTCTTCGGCCAATCAATTGATGGGGCTGCTGGAAAAGGTGTCCGTATTGGTGGTCGGCCCGGGGCTTGGGCAGGCCAGTTGGGGCCGGGCACTGCTGTCGGCCGCCGCCAATGCACCGCTGCCGCAAGTGTGGGATGCCGATGCGTTGAATCTGCTGGCGTCCGGCTTCGTTACTCTGCCCAGGGATTGCGTGATCACACCGCATCCGGGTGAAGCGGCGCGCTTGCTTGGGATCAGCACGGCAGAAGTGCAAGTGGATCGTCCGGCCGCCGCGCTGGCGTTGAGCAAAAAATATACAGCGGTGGTGGTGCTCAAGGGCGCCGGCAGTCTGATCGCTCATCCCGACGGGCGTCTGGCGTTGTGTCATCAAGGCCATCCGGCGATGGCCACTGCGGGGCTCGGCGATGTGCTGGCCGGTCTGGTCGGAGCGTTACTGGCTCAAGGCATGGACGTCTTCGATGCGGCTTGCCTGGCGGTCTGGCTGCACGCCAACGCCGGAGCGCAACAAGGTAAATTCGGCCGTGGGCTGGCGGCCAGTGATCTCATTCCAGCCATTCGTCAGTTGTTGGAGGAGCATGCACCGTGTCTGAAGTAACCCTGTACGTGGCCGATGAACAGGCAATGAGCGACTTTGGCGCACGGATCGCCCGCGTAACCGGGGGGCATGGCCTGATCTTCCTTGAAGGCAACCTCGGCATGGGCAAAACCACGCTG